>JAJXTL010000062.1 GCA_021783855.1 Pseudomonadota bacterium | reverse complement strand
ATCGCTGAAATCACTTTGGCAGAATCTATCGTGACCGATTGAGGTAGAATTTAAACCCCGCGCAACATCCTTCAAACAGCGGTCACGATAGACCGAAACAGCCGGTCACGATGACCGAAATACGCAAGCGAATTGCCCGGGCGAACGGTAAAGTCTGGCGTAATGCATTAATGAGGGCTGGCATTGAGGATTTCCGCTGGCACGATTTACGGCATATCTGGGCGAGTTGGGCTGTGCAAAACGGTGTCACTGTGTTTGAGGTGCAGCATCTGGGTGGGTGGTCAAGCAGCAGGATGGTTGAGCGATATGCACATTTATCATCTGCTCATTTGGCCGCAGCCGCCAGGAAGCTGGATGTGATCAGCTACGTTTTGGCTACGGTGGATGCTTCTCAGGAAACGGATACTGTGCTTTAACCCTTGATTTTACTGGTAAGCTGAGCATCGAACTCTTCAATGGGTACCGGTTTGCCAAACAAATATCCTTGATAACAGGTACAGCCGCTGGCCAGGAGAAGTTGTTGCTGATCTTCCGTTTCCACACCTTCGGCAATCACATTCAGATTCAGACTGTGTGCCATGGCGATGATAGTGCTTACGATCGCCTTATCGCTACTGTCAACAATAATATCGCGCACGAATGATTGGTCGATCTTGATTTGATCAAGCGGCAGCCGTTTGAGATATTGCAGGGATGAGTAGCCGGTACCGAAGTCGTCCAACGAGAATTGGACGCCGATTTCTTTCAATGCATTCATGGTTGCAATGATGCCTTCGATATTCTCCAGCAACAGGCCTTCCGTCAGTTCCAGCTTGAGCCGCATCGGATTGATGCTATGGCGGTGTACGGTGGCTCGCACTTGCGACACGAAATCCGCCTGGTTGAATTGTTTTGCACTCACGTTCACCGCCAGAACCAGATCGCGGGTGAGCGTATCTTGTTGCCATGCCTTGAGCTGAGCGCAGGCCGTGTCCATAACCCATTTTCCTATCGCCAGTATCAGCCCCATTTCTTCCGCCAGCGGAATAAATTGAGCGGGAGACACCAAACCACGTTCAGGATGTATCCAGCGGATCAATGCCTCTGCGCCCAATGGACGGTGCGAACTATCTACCTGGATTTGGTAATATAAATGGAATTGTTGATTCTCAAGCGCTTTGCTTAATTCGTCTTCGAGGATTGCGCGGGCGTTGATGGACTCCTGCATCTTTGGGTCGAAGAAGCACAAGGTGTTGCGGCCGGCTTTCTTGGATTGATACATGGCGATGTCGGCTTGTTTCAACAGATCATCAATTACCTGCTGGTGGCCGTTGAACAGAGTGGCGCCGATGCTGGCGGTGCTGTGGTGTTCGTACGAGGCAAGCTGGTATAGTTTGTTGAGCGCTGCGAGAACTTTCTCGCCGACGTCTTCTGTCTGCGCTGCCGCCTCAATGGTGTGTTCGCTCAAGTCTTCCAGCATCACCACGAACTCGTCACCGCCAATACGAGCTACGGTATCGCCTTCCCGCACGCAGGACTCCAGACGCTGTGCAACCTGCTGCAAGAGCATATCCCCGATGTCATGACCGAGCGTATCGTTGATGATCTTGAAATTGTCCAGGTCAATGAACAGCAGCGCACCTTTCCGGCCGCTGCGCGTACTGGAAGCCAATGCCTGCTGCAGCCGGTCCATGAGGAGCCGCCGGTTAGGCAGGCGCGTGAGAGAGTCATAAAATGCCAGTTGCTGGATCTCATCCGCCGCATCACGGCTCATGGTGATCGCGCTGATTGTGGCAACGTAATTCGTGACGCCGCCGTTGTGGTCCTTTACTGCACTGATGGCGAGACGCTCCGGATAGATTTCGCCGTTCTTGCGCCGGTTCCAGATTTCGCCATCCCAGCGACCTGTGCGCTGAATGCACTTCCACATTGTCGTAAAGAAGTTGGCATCATGATGTCCAGAGCTGAGTATCCTCGGGTTCTTGCCAATGACTTCTTCAGCAGCATAACCGGTGATGTTGATAAAGGCACGGTTCACTCGAAGTATCACGGCATTGGCGTCGGTGATCAACATGGCTTCCTGAGACTCAAAGACGGTGGCGGAGATGCGCAACTGATTCTCGACGCGTTTGTATTCGGTAACGTCGCGATAGGAATACACCCGTCCGACAATCTGTTCCCGGGAACGCGCCGAGAGCGACATCAGTTCAAAAATGCGACCGTCCTGTAGATGAAGCGTGTCAATGGCGCCGTCATCAGCATCCCGCAGATGCATGAGTGAAACCTGGGCGCCATCCGGCACCGGCCTGAGCTGGCTGGACATGTGAGAAAAGATGCCTGCATCGTCGCGGTTTTCCAGCAGTGTCTTTGGCAATCCCCACATTTTCGAAAAACGGTGATTCATGTTCAAAATGGTATTGTCACTGTCAACCAGCAGAATGCCGTCCGCAATGGCCTCCAATGTTGCACTCAGGCGTGAACTCATCCCCTGCAGTTCATCCTCTGTTTGCTTCCTGTGTCCGACAGGATTTGCCCGCACGACAAACAGGCTGTCTGAATCCATGGCCAGAATGGCCGTTTTAGTCACTTCAAGAATCGACCCGTCAAAACAGCGATAAGCCCCTCCCGTCTCACTGCTGCCACGTTGACTCAGCACTTCGTCCCAGAAAAAAATATCGGACAGTGCGCACTCAATTTCACCGACCGGGAGGCCGATCAGCGATTCGCGGCTATAGCCCAGAAACTCATAGGTGGCTCGGTTGGCGGCAAGTATTTTCAGCGTCTTCTCATCAACAAGGATGAGAATTTCATTCGACGCATTCAATAACTGACCGGCAGCATCCATTTAAGCGCTTTCCGACTGCTTGTTGCTATCGAAAAAATACGTCACTCGTTTGCGCGGATTCAGGTACGCGGCCACTTTGGGTGGCAGTGTCGCCGGGCGGATGGATTTTTTAATGCTGATTTTCAGTTCGTTTTCAAGGTTGAGTATTGTCGCCTTCTCTTTCGGCACTTTCTCGTCATAGACCAACACGCAGGGACGAGTAGATATCTTCGGATTTATGGAAATAACGGTGGCAAGTGTATCATTGGACAGCAGTACGATTGAGCCGGGCGGATAAACTCCCAGACAGCGGATCAGGACTGCCATCGCACGCGCTTCGAATTTGCTGCGGCGTTGTGCAAACATTAATGACAGCGCCTCATGCGGGGTCATCGCCTTGGAAAGGCCGATCGGGTTGCAAAGATTGTCATAATAGTTGACGAGCGAAACCACACGCGCGGCTGGCGTCATCGCGGCTTCCTTCAGTGAATTCGGATATCCGCTGCCATCTGCAAACTCATGATGCTGCGCTATGACCGCCAGGACGCCCGCAGAAAATCCGACACCACGTCCGATCTCGATACCGTACTCGACGTGCATGGCGCGCAAGTTGCGCTCCGGACCAGTGTATTCCTCAAGCGTCTTCATTAATACTCGCCCCGGAATTTTCATCAGGCCGATATCGTGAACCAACGCACCGATTCCCAGTTCTTGCGCCATCGCGGACGTAAAACCGAGATCCTTTGCCAACATCATGGAGAGTATCGCGACGTTCAGCGGATGATGGTAGGCGTCTTCCCCCCCCACACTTTCTCCCATGATGTGCAAGGTGACATCAGGGCTTTCGAGGAAAGCCGCGGACATTTCATCGACAAGGACACACATCTCTTCAAGTGTCTCCTTCGGCTGCGAAAGCAGGTCTCGGTTGAGGTTCTTTAAGACATCGGTGGCCTTAACAAATGATTTTTCGACTTCTTTTATTCTCAGCTCTCGATGCGCCAAAAACCTTGCGCGCTGCTGTTCGTTCAGAAGTACCTGAGCATCGTTGACATCCGGATAAACAGACGTCGGCGGCATCGTCTCAGCGGACGCCTTACCTGGCAGCTCCACTGCTGGCACGTCGCTGCGATCAAGAAGGTGTGGATTATCGTTGGCCTCATGTTCATCAGACGTCGGCGCTATTGCATCCGCGGACGCATGGCCTGACGGCTCCGGCAAGTCGCTGCGACCAAGAAGCTGGGGATTATCGCTGTCCTCATGTGCCTCAGGCGTCGGCGCTATCGCTTCGGCAAACGCCTGGTCTGGCGGCTCCGGCAAGTCGCTGCGATCAAGCAGGTGCGGATTATCGCTGTCCTCTTGTGGATCAGGCGTCGGCGCTATCGTTTCGGTGAACGCCTGGCCTGGCGGCTCCTCTATTGGCGCGTCGCTGCGCTCGGGGTCGTAGCAATAGCGCGGAAGGCGCAAGGCAAGCACCTCACGCAACTGTTTTTCGCTGCTGATCTTGAAGGCACTGCGCGCAAAACCATGTTTGAACCAGGATAATTCCAGTTTCACAAATATCCCGACGCGGAGTTGCTCAGGTTGCAGATACCGGGCACCGGCTGGATTGTCGTCGCTCATATACGATGCTTTCGTAGGGGACGATGCGTAATACTATCCTAAAATAGCGATTTACTGTCAGCATCTGCAAGACTTGTATTTTCCGTCTAGGAGCCTGTCGGCCTTGTCTTGTAACTCATTGATTCCATTAATGTTCGTATAAATTAAGCAAATATTTAATTGTTAAAAATCAATAGGTTGCATAAAATAAAAATTGAAGTCCGACAGTCTGCTAGCGATGCATGCGACCAATGCCGCTTTGGCCTTGCACTCCGGCGCGTGATTCCCCCTCATACTTTTTTGCGCTTACAACTCTGTTAACCATGGCCTGCGTGACGCTGGCTGAGCAGGATTGATACTGAACGTGCTCTCCGAACGCCCGGCACTAGCTCGGCATTTCCTGGGAAACTGCATTTTTTGAGTTTGTGATTGACGATGCAATAAAAAACCCGCCGAAGCGGGTTTTTTATTGACTTCTATTACAGCTACTCGGCAATCGATGCACCGGCAACTTCAGGCGCCGGCAACAGCGCCTTCATGGAAAGCTTCATGCGTCCCCTGTCGTCCATTTCCAGCAGTTTCACACGCACCACCTGACCTTCCTTGAGGAAATCGCCTACGCTGTTTACACGCTCATGCGCGATCTGTGAAATATGCAACAAGCCATCCTTGCCCGGCAGAATATTGACCAGTGCGCCGAAATCGAGCAACTTGACCACCGGACCTTCATAGATTTTGCCCACTTCCACATCCATGGCAATATCTTCGATGCGCTTCTTGGCAATTTCACCCGCTTCAGCGTTGACAGAGGAGATGGTGATATTTCCTGCGTCATCGATATCGATGGTGGTACCTGTCTCTTCAGTCAGGGCACGGATCACCGCACCGCCCTTGCCGATCACATCGCGGATTTTTTCAGGATTGATCTTCATCTTGATCATGCGCGGCGCAAACTCCGACAATTCACTGCGCACGCCTGACATGGAGTCTTTCATGATGCCAAGTATATGCAAACGGCCTTCCTTCGCCTGACTCAATGCAGCCTGCATGATTTCGCGCGTGATGCCGTTGATCTTGATATCCATCTGCAAGGCGGTAATACCGTTCTCAGAACCGGCCACCTTGAAGTCCATATCGCCCAGATGATCTTCATCACCCAGAATATCGGTCAACACGGCAAAACGGTTGCCTTCCTTGATCAGGCCCATCGCAATACCGGCCACATGCGCCTTGAGCGGCACACCGGCATCCAGCATGGACAGACAACCGCCACAAACAGACGCCATCGAGCTTGAACCATTCGACTCGGTGATTTCCGACACGATACGGATGGCGTAGCCGAAATCTTCTTCGTTAGGCAGCACCGCAACCAGCGCACGCTTGGCCAGACGACCGTGACCGATTTCGCGGCGCTTTGGGCTGCCAAAACGTCCTGTTTCACCAGTCGCAAACGGAGGGAAGTTGTAATGCAGCATGAAACGATCTGAATACTCGCCTTGCAGCGCATCGACCTTCTGGGCATCACGCATACTGCCCAATGTCGCTACCACGACAGCCTGAGTCTCCCCACGAGTAAACAGCGCGGAACCATGCGTACGTGGCAACACGCTGTTGCGTATGGTGATCTGGCGCACGGTGCGCGTATCGCGACCGTCGATGCGCGGTTCGCCGCTCAAAATTTGTCCGCGCACGATTTTGGCTTCCAGCGCACCGAACAACTCATTGACGCTGTTCTTGTCCAGATCAGGCGATACGGCCGCCATTACCTTGCTGTGAATGGCGGAAAGTGCCTCGGTACGCTCCTGCTTGGAGCGAATGGCATAAGCCTTTTGCAGATCAGCTTCGGCGAGTTCTGCAATCTGTGCGATCAGTGCTTCATTTCTGGCAGGTGCTACCCAATCCCACGCAGGCTTGCCGACCGCATCGGCCATTTCATTGATGGCGGCAATCACGACCTGCATCTGTTCGTGGCCGAACATCACCGCACCCAGCATCACTTCTTCGGACAACTGTTGCGCTTCGGATTCAACCATCAGCACGGCGCGGTCTGTTCCTGCGACAACCAGATCCATTTGCGAAGTCTTCAGCTCAGTCGCCGTTGGGTTGAGCAGGTATTGACCGTCGAAATAACCCACGCGTGCGGCGCCGATCGGACCATCGAAAGGAATACCCGAGATAGCCAGCGCAGCAGACGCACCGATCAGCGAAGGAATATCGGAATCGATCTCGCTGTCAGACGACATGACGGTTGCGATGATTTGCACTTCGTTGTAAAAACTTTCCGGGAACAGCGGACGCAACGGGCGATCGATCAGACGCGAAGTGAGAATTTCCTTTTCGCTGGCACGCCCTTCACGCTTGAAAAAACTGCCGGGAATCTTGCCGGCTGCATAAGTCTTTTCCTGATAATCCACTGTCAGCGGGAAAAAATCCTGTTCGGGTTTGGCGTCACGGCGACCCACCACGGTGACCAGCACCACGGTATCGTCCAGACTGACCAGAACTGCACCACCCGCTTGACGGGCAATTTCACCGGTTTCAAGGGTCAGTTGATGCTTACCGAACGCGATTGTTTTTTTGAATTGACTCAAGATAAACCTCTTTTGGCATGCATGACGCGCCATCGCGTCACACGAAATAGACGAGACTAAACGGGTATGGCACTGCCTTTTTAACTCGACATACCCGTTCCCCTCACCCCAACCCTCTCCCGCAAGCGGTAGAGGGGGCAAACGAAACCGCTACGCGAGCTTCCCGTTAAACGACACGGGCCGCAATTGCGACCCGCTTGATTACTTGCGAATTGCCAGACGCTTGATCAGTATCTGGTAGCCCGCTTCGTTCTTGCTCCTCAGGTAGTCAAGCAACTTGCGGCGACGGCTGACCAGTCGCAGCAGACCGCGACGGGAATGGTGATCTTTGGCATGATCCTTGAAATGATCTGTCAGATAAGTAATACGTGCAGTGATCAGAGCCACTTGTACTTCCGGTGAACCCGTGTCAGCGGCGGCACGTTGATAGTCGGTAACGATTTGCGCTTTTTGCGCGGCGGTAATTGCCATTGGTTTTGCTCTCCTAAAAAAAGTGCTACATTGTACTCTCAAATACGTTTATTGCTCAACCACTTCTGTTAAATCCATCGTGGCAGCCTGTCTGGCAATGTTGGACAGCAGGCGCACAGGCGCGATGCGGCGACCTTGTTGCAACCCTACCCCGATAAATCCTTGCGGTCCGTATAATCCGACCTTGCCATCGGGCATGCCGGAATCCAGTCCCAAGCGCTGGCCCTGCGCCAATCTCCTGATTTGCACAACGTCCAGATTCAATCGAGGCATATCAGGCATCAGGCTTACCAGCGGCAGCAGACAGGCGTCTCGTTCTGTATCACCCAACGCAGTCAATCGCAACAGATCATAGCCATCCGACAGCTTGAAATGCGCGATGGCCGTCCTGCGCAGAGCGATTAAATGTGCACCACACCCCAATGCCGCGCCGATATCTTCAGCCAGCGTGCGCACGTAGGTACCCTTGCTGCAGCGCACCGAGATTTCCATCTCGACGCCTGCCCAGCAATTCAGAACCAGTTCGTGTATCACGACGCGCCGCACGGGGCGTTCAATTGTGATTCCCTGACGGATGTATTCGTACAGCGGTTTACCCTGATGCTTTAAGGCACTGTGCATGGGCGGCAGTTGCTCGATTTCACCGCGAAACCGCATCAATACTGCATCCAGATCGGCCTGCGAAAAATCAACAGCTTGTTCTGAGGTGATTTCGCCTTCCGCATCGCCGGTGGTCGTGGTCTGCCCCAGACGCAAACGCGCCACATAAGTTTTATCGGCATCCAGCAATTCGCAGGAAAACTTGGTCGCCTCACCGAAACAAATCGGCAGCAAGCCGGTTGCCAGCGGATCGAGTGTACCGGTATGACCTGCTTTTTCTGCCTGAAACAGACGACGAACCTTTTGCAGTGCCGTGTTTGAACTGAGTTCCAGCGGTTTGTCGAACAGCAGCACGCCATCAAGCGGGCGCCAGACTCTGGCAAATTGTTGATTACTTTTCTTCGTCAAGATGAAAATCGCTGGCTACCGCCTGATCAATGAGTTGCGACAAGTGACTGCCGCGTTCAACCGATGCATCAAACACAAAATGCAGTTGCGGCATGATGCGCAGCTTGATGCTGTGCGCCAGACGGCTGCGCAAAAAGCCGGCAGCCCGATCCAGCCCTTCCTGCGCCTCGGCATGTTTGCCATCCAGGCGCGTGAAGAAAACCTTGGCATGCGAATAATCACCCGCCACTTCAACGCCGGTAATGGTGACCAACTTCACGCGCGGATCGTTGATTTCTAGACGCACCAACTGAGCGATTTCACGCTGAATTTGCTGACCGACCCGGTCTGTTCTCGCAAAATTAGCCATTACAGAGAACGCGCAACCTCAACGATTTCATATGCTTCCAGCTTGTCGTCAACCTGAAGGTCATTGAAATTCCTGACCGATAAGCCGCATTCGAAATTCGCACGCACTTCCTTAACGTCATCCTTGAAGCGTTTGAGTGAATCCAGCTCGCCTTCATGGATCATCTCGTTACCGCGCATCACGCGAACTTTGCAACCACGCTTGACCACGCCATCGAGCACCATACAACCGGCAATGGTGCCAATCTTAGAGACGACAAACACCTGACGAACTTCAACCAGCCCCAGGATGCTTTCCTTCTTCTCGGGCGCCAGCATGCCGGACAAGGCAATCTTGATATCGTCCGCCATCGCGTAAATCACACTGTAATTGCGTATCTGGACGCCGCATGATTCGGCAAGCTTGCGTGCCGGCGCATCGGTACGGGTGTTGAAACCGATCAGGACAGCTTTGGATGCCAGCGCCAGATTGATGTCAGACTCGTTGATCGAACCGACGCCGCTGTGGATCAGGTTGACCTTGACCTCATCGGTAGAGAGCTTTTGCAGCGTTTGCGCAATCGCTTCCGCTGAACCCTGCACGTCAGACTTCACGATAACCGACAAGGTGCGCACCTCACCTTCCGACATATGGTCGAACATGTTTTCAAGTTTGGCCGCCTGCTGTTGAGCAAGTTTGACGCCGCGATACTTGCCCTGACGGAACAGGGCGATTTCTCGCGCACGCTTCTCATCTGACAACACCATCAAGGCTTCACCCGCCTCCGGCACTTCCGACAGACCCTGAATTTCAACAGGGATGGACGGACCCGCCTCCAGCACGCTCTTGCCGTTTTCATCCAGCATGGCACGCACACGACCGAACACCGAGCCGATCAACACTGCATCGCCCCGCTTCATGGTGCCCGACTGAATCAGCACGGTCGCAACCGGCCCCTTGCCCTTGTCCAGGCGCGCCTCAATCACCAGCCCCTTGGCATTGCAATCACGCGGCGCCTTCAATTCCATCAGCTCGGCCTGCAACAACACCGCTTCGAGCAACTGGTCGATACCCTGCCCCGATTTGGAGGAGACTTCGACAAACATCGAGTCGCCGCCCCAGTCTTCAGGCACCACGCCTTCGGACACCAGCTCCTGCTTGACGCGTTCAATATTAGCATCGGCCTTGTCAACCTTGGTGATAGCTACCACCAGCGGCACATTACCCGCCTTGGCATGCGCGATCGCCTCTTTAGTCTGCGGCATCACACCATCATCAGCCGCCACCACCAGAATCACGATGTCGGTCGCCTTGGCGCCGCGTGCACGCATCGCGGTAAACGCCTCGTGACCCGGGGTATCCAGGAAAGACACCATGCCGCGCGGGGTTTCAACGTGATAGGCACCGATATGCTGGGTAATGCCACCCGCTTCGCCTGACACCACACGGGTGCGGCGTATGTAATCGAGCAAGGAAGTTTTACCGTGATCGACGTGTCCCATCACGGTCACCACCGGTGCGCGAGGCTCGGGTTCCACATCGTGATGCACTTCATCATCCATCAGATAGGCGTCCGGATCATCGAGTTTTGCCGCCTTGGCAACGTGACCCAGCTCTTCCACCACAATCATCGCCGTTTCCTGATCCAGCACCTGGTTGATGGTCACCATCATGCCCAGCTTCATCAGCACCTTGATGACTTCGACCGCCTTGACGGACAGCTTTTGCGCCAACTCGGCAACCACAATGGTTTCAGGCACAGATACTTCCCGCACGACCGCTTCGGTCGGCAGGGTAAATGCATGGGCCGCTTCGTCAGCCTCGTGCCTGCCATGACGGCCATGCTTGGGCGCACGAACCGGCATCGCCCAGGATTTTTCCTTGCTCGCCGTTTTAGGTGGTACGCGTGTCGCAGGTTTGCCAGGCGTACGTTTACCGGGCATATCATCGCGGGTGGCAGGCACGGCCTTGACTTCGGCCTTGGGCTTTCTGTCCGGCCTGACAACCTTGTCTCCGGGCCGCACAGCCGGCTTATGCAAGGTACCTTGCGCAGCCTTGTCCTGAGCTGTTTTTTCCTCAACCGGCTTGACCGCATCGCCAACCGGAGTCAATTCGGCAGCGGCTGTAGCCGGCACGACATCGGCAATTACCGCGGCGGCTTCTTTTACGAGCGGCTTGGCAGCAGGCGCTTCGCTCTGAGCCTGCTTTTCTGCGCGGCGCTTATTGAATGCCTGACGGGCAAGCAGTTCGGCTTCCTGACGGGCGGCCAGTTCAGCCTGTAATTTCGCTTCTTGTTCGCGGGCAAGCATCTGATCATTACCCAGCACTTTAACCTGTTCAGCGGTGGTCAACACCACAGGAGCTGTCGCCTGAACGGATTCGATGGACATGGGTGCGACGACACGACGCTTGCGAACCTCCACCTGAATGGTACGCGCGCGCCCGGATCTGTCCGAGCTCTGGATTTCCGAGGTTTCACGACGGGTCAGCGTTATCTTCCTGGCAGCATGTTCAGCGCCATGTGACTGACGCAGGTAATCAAGCAGCTGTGCCTTGTCTTTTTCAGATACTGCATCCGCTGCACCTGTCTGAGTTCCGCCCGCCGCATGCAACTGCTCCAGCAAGGTCACTACCGTCAAACCCAACTCGGCCGCAAATTGTGTTACGTCTAATTTTCCCATTACCATCCTTTAAACAACTCCAACGGGCATGCCAAAAAGCCGCCCCGATGATACATACAATTTTCACAGATTACTTGAGCCGTAAACCGCCCCGCCTGTCGGATTTTCATCACACAAACCAGGGCGCGCGCGCCGCCATAATCAGCGCGTTGGCTGCATCGGCAGGCAAGCCGGACAATTCCACCAACTCATCCACATCCAGATCAGCCAATTGCTCTTGCGTACTCACGCCTTTTGCAGCCAGAACGCGCGCCAATTCATCATTCATGCCATCCAGCTTGAGCAAATCATCGATCCCGTGCTCAAGCTTCTCTTCCTTGACCAGTGCCGCGTTCAACAAGGCATTTCTTGCACGGCTGCGCAATTCGGTGATAGTCGCCTCATCGAATGTCTCGATTTCCATCATCTCTTCAACCGGCACATAAGCGACTTCTTCGAGCGTAGCGAAACCTTCCTGCACCAGAATATCGGCAACTTCTTCATCGACATCCAGCTTTTCCATGAAAATTGCGCGCGTTTTGACAAACTCCTGGTCATGCTTCTCCTGGGCCTGTTCAACCGTCATAATATTCAGCTCCCAGCCGGTCATCTCGCTTGCAAGGCGCACGTTCTGGCCACCACGGCCTATCGCCTGCGCCAGATTTTCCTCCTCGACCACCACATCCATGCTGTGACGATCTTCGTCCACCACGATGCTGAAAATCTCTGCCGGCGCCAGGGAGTTGATCACGTAAGTAGCCGGATCTTCCGACCACAGGATGATGTCCACGCGCTCACCGGCCAGCTCATTGGTGACACTTTGCACACGCGAACCGCGCATCCCCACACAGGTACCGATAGGATCGATGCGCTGATCATGCGACTGCACTGCGATCTTGGCACGCGAGCCGGGATCGCGGGCAGCGCCGACGATTTCCAGAAGATTCTCTTCAATTTCAGGAACTTCCAGCTCAAACAGCTTGATCAGCAAATCCGTCGATGTGCGCGACAAGATCACCTGAGGTCCGCGCGGGCCGCGATCAACGCGCAACAAATGCGCCCTGACACGATCGCCGATGCGCATGTTTTCCTTGGGGATCATCTGATCGCGCGGCAACAACGCTTCGATTTTACCAAATTCCACAATCGCGCTGCCCCGCTCCAGTCGCTTGACCGTGCCGGAAACCAGATGCTCCTTGCGATCCATGAAATCGGCCAGAATCTGTTCGCGCTCGGCATCGCGTATTTTTTGAAAAATAACCTGCTTGGCCGCCTGTGCGCCGATACGGCCGAAGTCGATGGACTCCAGCGGCTCTTCGACAAACTCGCCCAACTGCACGTTCGCATCGCGCTTTTTCGCCTCTTCCAGCTTGATATGCAAATCCGGCGTCTCGAATGTTTCATCGTCCATCACTTCCCAGCGTCGGAATGATGCAAATTCGCCCGTATTGCGATCAATCGCGACACGCACATCGGCTTCGTCTTCAAAACGCTTCTTGGTAGCCGATGCCAGCGCCGACTCCAGCGCAGCAAACACAACCTCCTTGTCCACATTCTTCTCACGAGACAACGCATCCACCAGCAACAAAACTTCACGACTCATACCATTCTCCGGCTGTACGCCCGCTATAGGCGAGCATTAAATTCTAAAAATTCGGCACTAAACGCGCCTTATCCACATTAGCCAGCTCAATTTCGACCTGAACACCATCCACATCCAAATGCAACACGCCTGCATTCAGCTCCCCGATGATGCCGGTGAAATTTTTGCGGGTCGCTATCGGCATACGCACCTTGATCTGCACTTTTTCACCTGAAAAGCGGACGAAATCAGCTTCTTTTTTGAGCACGCGATCCAACCCCGGCGAAGATACTTCCAGCCTGTCATAATCAACGTTTTCAACAGTAAACAAGCGGGTCAGCTGATTGCTCACCAGCTGACAATCTTCCACTGCAATGCCCTCCGGCTTGTCGATGAACACCCGCAGCAGACCGCGCCCGGTACGCTCGACATCCACCAGTTCATAACCCAGGCCTGTCACCGTTTTCTCTACCAGCTTTACCACATCCATAGATTGCGACCCACAAATAAAAAACGGGCACTAAGCCCATCTGTAAACCCCTCGGATTATAGCAAATATTGCAACCAAAAGAAAGGATAAGGACTACAGATTTATTTTCCACACAGATCGAGTCGCAAGACATGCATACGAGCGGTCTGAATTCGATTGCTCAATAGCCATCCTGATAGCGCACGGTAATCGGATAACGCCAATCTTTGCCAAAGCCACGCTCGGTAATGCGTACGCCAACCGCCGATTGACGTCGCTTGTATTCACTGCCCCGTATCAGACGAGCCACACGCCGCACATCCGCGTCCGAAAAACCTTGCGCGACGATGTCTGGAATGGACAAATTTTTCTCAACATAACACTCCATGATGGCATCGAGCACCTCATAAGGCGGCAAACTATCCTGATCCAGCTGGTCGTGACGTAGTTCAGCACTGGGTGGACGCGTGATGATACGTTCAGGAATCACGCAACTTTGCGTATTGCGGTAACGCGCCAGACGATATACCCGCATCTTGCTCACATCCTTCAACACCGAGAAGCCGCCCGCCATATCGCCATATAAAGTGGCATATCCGACACTCATTTCCGATTTGTTGCCGGTGGTCAGCACCAGCGAACCCAGCTTGTTGGATAATGCCATCAGCAAATTGCCGCGAATCCGCGCCTGCAGATTTTCTTCGGTGGTATCTTCTGCTCGCCCGGCAAAACTCGTCCTGAGTGTCGTCAGATAATCCTGCAATATCGGCTCTATGAAAAATTCATCGTATTGCACACCGAGGATATTCACCATTTCGCGCGCATCATCCAGGCTGATTTGGGCAGTATAGGGTGAGGGCATCATCACTGCATGCACGCGATCTTTGCCCAGTGCATCAACCGCAATGGCAAGCGTCAGTGCGGAATCGATGCCGCCTGACAATCCAAGCAGCACACCCGAAAATCCATTTTTGCCGATATAATCCTTTAAACCCAGACACAGGGCTCGGTAAACACCCGCATCAATATCAGGCAACACCGTTATTTTTCCGACGGGAGCGACAACGTCTTCGTCAGACATCTCCAGCAAAGACAGCTCTTCTGCAAAAACGTCACTCTGCGCCGTCAGTTTTCCTGCGTTATCCATCGCAAAGGATGCGCCGTCAAATACCAACTCATCCTGTCCGCCGACCAGATTGGCGTAAACGACAGATAATCCGGTTTCAGTGACGCGCTGATGCAGCGTATCGTAACGCGATGCCTGCTTGTTCACCGCATAAGGTGATGCGTTCAATACCAGCAATACTTGCGCACCCGCATCGCTTGCCTGCTGCGCCGCCTCCGGCCTCCACACATCCTCACAAATATTGATCCCGAATCGAATGCCGCTCAATTCAAACACCAGCGGAGCATTGCCGCAGTCAAAGTAACGCTCTTCGTCAAACACCGAGTAATTGGGCAGAAAATGTTTGTGGTAAGTTGCCGCTACCTGCCTGTCACGCAAAACGGACGCCGCGTTATAACGCCTCCCATCCACTTCATGAGGATGCCCCACGATCACTGTAACACCGTGGATTTGACTGGCCAGCTCGCTCAAAGCCGTCTGACAAGCCGCTAAAAATCCGTCGCGCAGCAATAAATCTTCCGGCGGGTAGCCGCACAGACTAAGTTCGGGCGTCAACAACAGTTCC
>JAJXTL010000061.1 GCA_021783855.1 Pseudomonadota bacterium | reverse complement strand
GATTGAGGTGAGGGAAACGGGCATGGCGAGTTTCATCATCAGGGGTGGCACAATCGCCATGCCCGTTATAAAAATGTGTACCGGCATGACAGCCCTGGCGCGTGTCCCGCTGCCGCAACTCGGTTTCAAGGGCATTCAGCACGTTCCATTTTTCCGCACACCAGACGGGCGCAAGCAATACGTCCCGCGCTGCGGTCGCCGTCACCCGGTGATAGACGATGTTTTCCGGCGTGCGCTCGATCAGGTTGGCTGCGATGCCGATATATTCCTCACGGGTTAACGGCGCGTATTCGCCCTTGCGCCATTGATGCGCCAGCAGCGTGTGTTTCACCACATGCAAAGGATGCAGCTTGAGTCCGTCCGTGCCGATTTGCAGCACGCTGTCCAGTGTGGCATGGCAATGCGCTTCGGATTCCCCTGGCAGACCGACAATCAGGTGGGTGCACAAGGGAATGCCACGCTGCCGTGCTGCCAGCGCGGTTTTTTGGTATTCGGCAAAGGTATGGCCGCGGTTGACCCGCTCCAGCGTCTTGTCGAAGGCGGACTGCAGACCCAGTTCCAGCCACACTTCCAGCCCCTGATCTCGGAAACGATCCAGCAAGTCCAGCACGTCGGATGAAACGCAGTCGGGGCGAGTGCCCACGGAAAGCCCGACCATGCCGGGTTCTTTGAGCGCTTCGCGATAAAGCGCTTCCAGCTCCTCGACTTTGGCATAGGTATTGGTGTAGGCCTGAAAATAGGCGATATATTTACGGGCACGGGTTCGCCGCGAAATGGCCAGGCGCGCCTTGGCTATCTGCGCCGCGAGGTCGAGACGGGCATCGGCATCCGGGCTAAAAGAAACATTGTTGCAGAAGGAACAGCCACCCCGACCTTTGCTGCCGTCCCGATTGGGGCAGGTGAAACCCGCATCCAGTGCGATCTTGTGAACACGCTCGCCATGACGACGAAGCAGATCCTGCCCGAAGGTGTTGATTCTTTCCGAAAGTATCATTGATTGCCAAGGACTCGTTCACGTCACCGATGTTTCACCCGAGGCAACTGTAGTACGTGAAGGATAAGAATACCTTGACATAGATCAATTGAAGCTCAAACACGCGTCCGATATATAGGCATGGATATGCAGTTTTTCCTAAGGAAACGCTGATTTAATCCGTTCGTGGTTAAGTAGTGACTTAGCGCAGGTTTATCGCGCTTAGCTCAATACTTAGTTGTTTTACCAGAGCTGCCGAACAGCCACGGTCAAATCACTTAGTCGTCGATTTTAAATTCGGCAGCGCAACTCACCGGGTAAGCGCCAGAGAAAACGCGTCCAGCATGGGCCCAATCGCATTGCGCTTCAACTTCAACGCGGCCTGATTCACGACAAGACGCGAGGAAATATCGCTGATATGTTCGACCGCCTTGAGGTGATTGGCCTTGAGCGTATTGCCGCTGCTCACCAGATCGACGATCACATCGGACAATCCCACCAACGGCGCCAGCTCCATCGAACCGTACAGCTTGATCAGGTCGATGTGCACACCCTTTGCCGCAAAATGCTCGCGAGCCACCTTGACATATTTGGTAGCCACACGCAGGCGCGCACCTTGTTTTACGGCAGACTCATAATCGAAATCATCGTGCGCCGCGACCATCATCCGGCAGCGTGCAATATTCAAATCCAGCGGCTGATACAAGCCTTCACCGCCATGCTCGTTCAACACGTCTTTGCCCGCCACACCGATATCCGCCGCTCCGTATTGCACATAGGTCGGCACGTCCGATGCGCGCACGATGATCAACCGGACATCCGGCCGATTGGTACTGAGAATCAACTTGCGGGATGATTCCGGATCTTCCAGCGCCGCAATACCTGCCGCCGCCAGCAAAGGCAGGGTTTCTTCAAAAATTCGGCCCTTGGACAGCGCAATCGTAATCATGGTGTGACCAGTCAATTTTAAATGATAAGTGGTAAGTAGCGAGTGGTAAACAGGTGGACAGACCGACACCACTCGCCACTCACCCTTCTTACTGAATTCGGCGTATCTTCGCACCCAGCGCCGACAGCTTTGCCTCAATATGTTCATACCCGCGGTCGAGGTGATAGATGCGGTCGATGATGGTTTCGCCTTGCGCCACCATGCCTGCGATCACCAGCGACGCCGAGGCGCGCAAGTCGGTGGCCATCACAGTCGCAGCGTCGAGCTGCCGGCAACCCTGAATCACTGCGGTATTGCCCTCAATCTCGATTTTTGCGCCCAGACGCTGCAACTCCTGCACATGCATGAAACGGTTTTCGAAAATTGTTTCCACCACGATGGAACTGCCTTCCGCGATTGCATTCAGCGCCATGAACTGTGCCTGCATGTCGGTCGGGAAAGCCGGGTAAGGCGCCGTTCGCACGTTGACTGCACGAGGCCGCCCGTTCATTTCAAGACTGATACGATCCCCATTCACATCGATTTTTGCGCCCGCCTCGCGCAATTTATCCAGCACGCTGTCGAGAGTATCCGCGCGCGTATGCGTCAGGGTAACATGTCCGCCTGCCGCAGCGGCAGCCACCAGAAACGTCCCGCTCTCAATGCGATCCGGCATCACGGCATGATACGCACCATGTAGCGTCCCTACGCCCTCGATGGTGATCTTGTCGCTGCCGGCACCCTCTATCTTGGCACCCATCGCAACCAGACAGTTGGCCAGATCCACCACCTCAGGTTCACGCGCGGCATTCTCCAGAACCGTGATGCCATCGGCCAGCACCGCCGCCATCATCAGATTTTCCGTGCCCGTTACGCTGATCATATCGAAACAAATATGCGCGCCGTGCAGGCGACGGGCTGTGGCATGAATATAGCCGTGCTCGATGTGAATTTCTGCCCCCATCGCGATCAATCCCTTGATGTGCAGGTCAACAGGACGCGTACCGATCGCACATCCGCCGGGCAGGGATACACGCGCCTCGCCGAATCGGGCCAGCAACGGCCCCAACACCAGAATCGCGGCTCTCATGGTTTTCACCATGTCATAGGGCGCCACCAGCTGATCCACCTGCGCCGCATTAAATGTGGCAGCTTGCAGAGTCCGATCAACGCGGACGCCCATTTGTTCAAGCAGCCTGACCATCGTTGCCACATCATGCATATCGGGCAAATTTCCCAACTGCAGCTCATCCGCCGTCAGCAAACTGGCGCACATGATAGGCAGCGCCGCATTTTTGGCACCGGAGATGCGTACTTCCCCGCTCAAGCGATAGCCGCCTTGTATTGCTAGTTTTTGCATAGTTCTAACTGATAATTAATAATTGGCAATTGACAACTATCAATTGGTTATTTGCGTCCACTCTTCAGGCGTAAAGGTTTTCATGGACAGCGCGTGAATTTCACCCGTCATCCGGTCACCCAGGGTTTTATAGACCAGCGACTGGCGCTGGATGCGGTTTTTGCCCGCAAATTCATCGCTGACGACGACGGCGTCGAAATGCTGCCCGTCACCGGTGACCGTCAGATGTACTGTCGCCATATTTTTCGCGATATCAAGTTGTATGCTCTCAGGAGTGACCATGGTAACCTTAAGTTGGATGTAATAAGTGCCGGACCCAGTCCGATCAGTTGTTCTAATAACGTGAAAAGATATGCTCAGTGAGGCAGCATTTCGGCCACACCGTACAGATTGGCAAGACTCAACAAATCATCCGGCAAATTCGCCACCCGCAAGGTTCGCTGCTTGTTCTGCGCGGCCCTTGACCAGCCAAGCAACATACTGACCGCTGCCGAATCGACCGCTTCCACCCCTGACCAATCCACCATCAAGTCTTCGTCGGCCAGTTGCTGCAAGCCCGCTTCGTACAATGCCGGCACAGTTGACATGGTCAACCTGCCGCTCAGCATCAAACGATCTCCTTCCCGCTTAATCACTTGGCATCGACCTTCTTCATGGATCCATTGGCAGCGCCGGCATTCATGTCGCCCAGCGATTTGATCAATGCATCAATGCCTTGCGAAACATTGCCCGGCTGCTCAATCTGGCTTGCAAACGAGCCGCGATAACTGGTCACCATGCTCACCCCTTCGATGACCACATCGAAAACCTTCCATCCGTTATCCGATTTTTTCATCTGATAATCCACCGCGGTCGGCTGAGCACCCGCCTTGACTATCCTGGTCTTGACGATGGTTTCCGTATCGGTTGCCGCAAGTTTTAACGGCGCGACCTCAATACTCTGATCGCGATACAAGGTAAACGCCTTGGTGTAGGTGCGTACCAGCATGTTGCGAAATTCGGTCACCAGCGCATTTTTCTGCTCCGGTGTTGCCTGCCGCCAATACTTGCCGGCAGCCAATTGCGTCATGCGCGTAAAGTCAAAATTCGGCAAAACCTTGGCATCCACCAGCGCCAGAATTTTTTTCTGATTTCCGGCCTGAATGTCCTTATCCTGCTTGACGATAGTGATAACATCCTGAGCAATACTCTTGATTAACACATCGGGCGCCACGATTTCCGCACGCGCAACCCCTGCCATCAAAGACAAACACACAACCAATATAAATTTCTTCATCGAGTTTCCTTACGTTATTTAGCCGGTTCTGCGGCCTTGCTGTACATGAATTTGCTGATCAGATCTTCCAGCACCATCGCCGACTGAGTCTGTTTCACCTGATCACCGTTTTTCAGCATCTCGGTGTCGCCTCCGGGCATCAGGCCGATGTACTGCTCTCCCAGCAAACCTGATGTCAGAATATTGGCGAAAGTATCCTTGGGGAACTGATAACGCTTGTCCAGACTCATCACTACATTGGCTTCATAGCGTTTCGTATCCAGAGTTATTGCCGTCACCCGCCCGACCAGCACGCCTGCGCTTCTGATCGACGCCTTGGGTTTTAAGCCACCGATATTGGAAAAGTAGGCATGCACCTTATAGGTATCGGACACGTTGTACGTGCCCAGGTTCCCAACCTTCATCGCCAGCATCACCAGAGCGGCGACACCCGCTACCACAAACATGCCCACCCACAAATCCAACGTAGTACGTTCCATCACTCAAGCCCCTCTAAACATGATTGCAGTCAACACAAAATCCAACATCAAAATCGCCAGCGACGAAGTGACCACCGTTCGCGTGGTCGCACCCGAGACGCCTTCCGCAGTAGGCGGCGCATCGAAGCCCTCGAACAAGGCGATCAGGGTCACGACCGTACCGAACACCAGACTCTTGATGACGCCATTCATGATGTCTTCGCGAAAATCCACAGCCGCCTGCATCTGCGACCAGAACGACCCTTCATCCACCCCTATCTGTACCACACCGACCAGATAACCGCCGAATATTCCCACCGCACTGAACATCGCCGCCAACAGCGGCATGGAGATCACCCCCGCCCAGAATCTGGGCGCCACGATGCGCGCGATCGGATTCACCGCCATCATCTCCATCGCGGAAATCTGCTCGGTTGCCTTCATCAGTCCGATTTCCGCAGTCATCGCCGAGCCTGCGCGACTGGCAAACAACAGCGCCGCCATTACCGGCCCCAGCTCTCTGACAAGTCCCAGCGCGACCATCACGCCCAGCGCCGATTCGGAACCATAGCGTTTGAGCGTCTCATAACCTTGCAGACCCAGCACCATGCCGACAAACAAGCCTGCCACGATGATGATGATAAGCGACATCACGCCGGTTGAAAAAAGCTCTTTGATGATCAGATGAAAACGCCGAAAGCTGTTTCCTGAATAGAGTACGGTCAGAAAAAAGAAGCGCGCCGCGACGCCGATGCGCCAAACCGCGTTGACGATATGGCTTCCGATCGCCCTGATAGTATTAATAACTGCCATATGTCAAACCTGTAAATTTAAATCCTGGCGATAATCGACGCCGGGGTAATGAAATGGCACGGGGCCATCCATCTCGCCATGCACAAACTGGTGCACAAAATCCTTATCCGAAGCGCGCAGCTCATCCGGAGTCCCCTCCGCCACAATCACGCCATTCGCCATAAAATAAACATAATCGACGATCTTCAGCGACTCCTGAATATCATGGGTGACGATAATCGAAGTGGCGCCCAGCGCATCGTTCAGGCGACGAATCAAATCACCGATCACCGTCATTGAAATAGGATCCAGCCCTGCAAAGGGCTCATCATACATGATGAGCATTGGATCCAGCGCAACAGTACGCGCCAATGCCACGCGCCGAGCCATCCCGCCCGACAATTCGGACGGCATCATGTTTTGTGCGCCGCGCAAGCCGACCGCATTCAGTTTCATCATGACCAGGCTGTGAATAATGTCCTCGGGCAAATCGGTGTGCTCACGCATCTGGAATGCCACGTTGTCGTACACCGACATATCGGTGAACAACGCGCCGAACTGGAACAGCATGCCCATCTTGCGACGCATCGCATACAGACCATCCTGATCCAGCTCATGCATCACCTGCCCGTCCATCTTGACATAACCGCGGGTCGGCTTCAACGCGCCGCCGACATGGCGCAGCAGCGTGGTCTTGCCGCAACCGGATAGGCCCATGATGGCAACCAACTTGCCTTTGGGGAAAGTCATGTTGATTCCCTGCAGCACAGGTCGCTTGTCGTAGGTGAAGTTAAGATCGCGAATTTCGACTAAGGCGTTCGAGGACAAAATTGGATTCCAGAAAACAGGTTGTGCATTCTAAACGATTGCATCGACTATGCTCAACCCTTACCTGAGTGCGCTTAACTAACCGACATGGCGCAAGCTCCACTCCTGAGCATGAAAGTGCTTGCGCCGGTCGGTTCCCTCACCCAAACCCTCTCCCGGAGGGGAGAGGGAACAAACGAATCGCTTCGCGACTTTCACGGTAACGCCACCCGCGCTTTTCACGGCACACCAGCGCGGAACTGCCCTCTATAGGATATTGAGCGCGGGGTGATCTCCTCGCGGCATATCCATGTGATAGCCCTGAACCATATCGACACCGAATTCTTTGAGCATCTCAAGGATTTCCTCATTTTCGACAAATTCGGCAACTGTCGTCTTGCGCAAACCGCGAGCCACATCCACGATCGCTTTGACAAACACCTGATTGTCGTAATTATTGACAAGATCGCGAATAAATAATCCGTCAATTTTCAGAATATCGGCATTCAAGTGCTTGAGATAGGCAAAGGAAGAAAACCCCGTGCCGAAATCGTCCAGGCACACCATGCAACCAGTCTGGCGCAATGCCTCGATAAAACGCTGCGCATCGTGCAAATCGGTCACGGCTGATGTTTCGGTCAGCTCCACCAGCAGACGGCGCGGCTCTACGCCGTGCTGTTTCAGCAACTCGCTGATGTAATGAGGCAGCGTGGGCTCATCAAAAGAACGCCCCGAAATATTCACCGCCAGGGAGGGAATATTCGGAGAACTTCCCAGCAGAGCGATACTTTCCCGTATCACCCAGCGGTCTATTTCCAGTATCTTGCCGCTTTTTTCGGCCTGGGGAATAAAATGGCCGGGCATGATGAAGCCGCCGGGCGTATCCTTGTCCAGCATGCGCACCAACACTTCCAGATGCGAGGGTGTTTGCTGATTGTCGATGTGAAACACGCCCTGAAAATGCAGCGTCAACAGATTGTTTTCCAGCGCATTGCTGATGCGATCATTCCACGACAGGCGCGTCACCATGGCTTGCGACGCGCCATGTCGGGTCGATAAACACGCCAGGCATTCTTGCCCGCCCCCTTGGCCTGATACATGGCAGCATCGGCATGAGCGATCAAATCCTCGCCATTGGTGGCGCTTTGTGGATACAGCGCAATGCCCAGACTGGCGGTAAGGCGCAAGTTCTGGGCGTCAAAACGAAAAGGAATTTGCGCGACCGCACGCACGATTCTCTCCGCCAGCACTTCGATTTCCCGCCTGTCGGCTTCAGGCATCAGGATGGCGAATTCATCCCCGCCCAGACGGCTGAAAATCTCGTTGTGCCGCACCAGCTTCCCCACCTCGCCGGCAATGCGTATCAGCATGGCATCCCCTGAACCATGGCCGAATGTGTCGTTGACGTATTTGAACTCGTCCAGATCGAAAAACAACAGGGCGCCCTCGGACTTGCGCCGGTCGGCATCGGTAATGAAGCGGGCCAGCTCTTCCTGAAAACGACGGCGGTTATAAAGGCCTGTCAGGGAATCGCGCTCCGCAAGATAGATCAACTGCTCGGCAGTCTGGCGCGCCTTGGTGATATCCTCATAAACCCACAACCGCCCGACAAAATGAAATTCCAGATCGCGCACCGGATAACTGATCTGTGTGACCACGCGTCCGTCAGCCATATGGATTTCAAAGTTTTCGCTCACCTCATGCGTGCTTGTCACATCCAGCAAAAAGCGCGAAAAGTGATCCGGCTGTGCCAGCACGTTGGTGGAAAGACGCAGCACTTCGGAGGCGGGCTTGCCGATCAGGTTCGCCCCCTCGACTATCATCCACATGCGCATAAAAGCCGGATTGAAATAAATCACCGCGTTGTCCACACCGACGAACAGGATGCCCTGATTCATCGCTCCCAACAGCGACACCATGCGGGCGTGCTCATGCTCCGCCTCGTTGCGATAGAAACGCTGCTTTTCCTCGGATCCCTCAAGCTCGCTCACACGCGTGCGCACCGCCGCCGTCATCGCATTGAATGCCGCGCTCAGGCCGGCAATTTCGTCATTCCCCCGCACCGGCACCTGAATATCGAATTTACCCTCTGCAACGCCTACACTGGCGCGTGTCAGCATGAACAGATGGCGCGTCAACCAGAAACCGATACCGGTCAGCAGGAAGATAGAGAGCACGATTTCCAGCGCCGCGATACTTAAACTCTGGCGAAGAATGCTGGATTTCGCCTCGGTCAGGAAGCGGGTCGAAACACCCAAACGCAGCTTGCCGTACTCCTGCCCGGATATATGAACCGGTATTTCCGTGTTATAGACGCCGCTTTTCTCGGCCAAATCGATGTCCGCATCCAGCTTTGGCAAGAGCCGCCCCGCTGACCAACCTTCGGAAGCAACCGTTTTTCCGGCATTATCGAGCAACACCAGATAGGTGACGCCATGATCCTGGCGCACCTGTTTCAATACGCCATCCATGGTGCCGTAATCCCGTTCGGCGAGCGCCGATGCCAAAGAGGCGTTGAGCAACGTGCGAACTTCCTCCATGCGAACCTTCGCCTGATCCAGCAAATGGTTCTGCATGACACGCACGCTGTTGCTGACCAGGAAGGTCAGCATGACCAGTTCGACCGCAACGCTGGACAAAACCAGCTTGAAACGCAGAGAATGTGTCGATGAAAATTTTTTCATTGGCCCGCTTCCAACAGTTTTCTAAGTTCGACCACATAGGGGTCAATACGCTGCATCTCAATATCCGTGGCGGGGATTAATCCCTGATAACCCAGATCGCTTATGAATTTCATACCTTCGGGCGTGCGCCCGGTAAAATCCAGCAGAATTTGTGTCATGTCGTGAATTTCCTGCTCAGGTACTTGCGGGTTCGCCAGATACACCGCAGGCGTAACTTCGCCGGTGATCGCCAGGACTTTAACGCTGTATTTTACATTATTCGGCATTTGACCCAGTATAGCGAGCGATGTCGCAGCAGCCGCGCTTTCTCCACGCAGGACGGCCAATACCGCGCTGTTATGCGATAGCGAATAATGTACGGTGACGTCACGCCCCGGCTCCAGACCGTAGTCGCGCAAACTCTGCAAACCGAGCATACTCATAAGGGTAATCCTGTCCGTCATCGTGACCGTTTTGCCGCGCAGCTCGTCGACGCGATGCAGCGTGCTGTTTTTATCCACCACGAAAACGCCAGATGCATTTCTTTTTGCCCGCAGCATCGGCACATAGCCTGCATCCATTTGCGCCAGTCTGGCAAAATGCGCCGCGGTAACAACAAACCGGTATTCACCCTTTTGCGTACGTTCAACAAAAGTTTTCTGATCGGGCGCTGTAACGAAAAGAACCGGGCGATGCAAGCGTTGTTCAAGATAGACCTGCATCGGTTGATAGGTTTCAAGTAACGCACGCGTACTCATATAGGGCCAGATCGCTATTTCCAGCGCTTCCTCCGCATTCGCTGCCTGCGCCGACAGCACCGCAAACATGAATACCGCCAACAGCCGCACCACGAATCTTTTCACCTGGCTCCTTATCGTTTAGCTGGCATCTTTGCTGCCCGGCCCGACCGGGGCAGTCGCCAGCAATGTCCCAATTAACTGCGACTGTTGGAGATTTTTTAGAACTAACATTATACGAATAAATCGGAGCTATCTCAAAAAATTGTTAAGGCGTGCGGTCGAACAGCTCCTGCAGGCTCACATCCGTTTTATGCTCCAGCTCCGCCGCACAGGTGGCGAGCCACAGCTTCAGCGGGTCATCTTCCTGCTCCGCGAACAGCACGCTGCGATCCAGCACGAACAGATGCAGCAACTCAGTCGCGCGTATATGACCGGCATCCCTCATCAGCAGCCAGCCCTGACCTTCCGCCTTGCGCACCAGATTTGCGCTGACCAGACGCTCCATGATCTCTTCCAGTGTATAGAACCCCAGATGCAGCACTTTCGACAACGCGGGTATCGTCATCACTGCCCCCTGCTGCATGCCGCGCGACATAAATTGCAGCACCCGCATGGCATCCAGCATTTTCACCACTGCCGGCAAATAGGGTGTTTCCGGTGTGCGCCAGTGCGGCAATGACGCCGTGACCACGGCGCCCAACAATATCGTCAACCAGGAAAAATACACCCACATCAGGAAAATCGGCACGCTGGCGAATGTGCCGTAGACCAGTTTATAGGTCGGAAAATGGCTGATGTAGTAGCCGAACACGCGGTTCATCGTCTCGAACAACACCGAGGCCACCACCCCGCCTATCAGTGCATGGCCGAGCGGCACATAACGATTGGGTACCAGCCTGAACAGCATGGCAAATGCCAGGGTGGTAAACAGCACCGGCAGAGCCTTCAGCATGCCTACCCCGAAAATAGGGATATGCTGCGCGTAACCCATCGACAAACCGACCAGCCAGGAGGTGAGCGACAGACTCGCACCCACCAGTACGGGAGCTAATGTCAGAACCGCCCAGTAAACGATCAAGCGCTTGATCATGGGGCGCGGGCGGGTGACCCGCCAGATGACATTGAATGTATGATCGATAGTCTGCATCATCAACATCGCCGTCACGGCAAGAAATGCCACCCCCAGAGCGCCAAGACGCCCCGCGCTCTCGGCAAACTGCTCCGTATAGTGGGTAATCACTTTGCCTGCGGTCTCGGGCATCAGATTTCCCAGCAGATAACTTTTGATCTGGCTGGAAAAGTCGACGAACACCGGAAAGGCAGAGAACAAGGTCAGTGCAATGGTAATCAGCGGAACCAGCGACAACAAGGTCGTAAAAGTCAGGCTGGCCGCGATCTGCGCACAGCGATCCTGATTGAATCGCATCACCACGAAACGTATAAAAGTCTGTAAATTCTGACTTTGCATGCCGGTATCGGTTCTCAAGTTCCTTGTTATAATCTGCGCATGATAACCGACAAAGAAATATTGGTGCTGTATTACAGCCAGCATGGTGCCACCCGGCAAATGGCGCAACTCATCGCACGCGGCGTGGAACAAATAGCGGGAGTACGCGCAAGGCTCCGTACCGTACCGAGAGTTTCCGCAGTATGCGAGGCGAGCGAGCCTGCCATTCCCGACAGCGGCGCACCTTACGCCGAGTTGCGCGATCTGGAAGAGTGCATCGCTCTGGCATTGGGCAGCCCGACGCGTTTCGGCAACATGGCGGCCTCGATGAAATATTTCTGGGACGGCACAGGCTCCTTGTGGGTGACGCATGCGCTGGCAGGCAAACCCGCAGCACTCTTCACCTCCTCCAGCAGCATGCACGGCGGTCAGGAATCCACACTGCTGTCCATGATGTTGCCGCTGCTGCATCACGGCATGCTGATAGTCGGCCTGCCCTACTCCGAACCTGAACTGGTCAGCACGCAAGGCGGCGGCACGCCCTATGGAGCAAGCCATGTTGCAGGGCCCGCCAGCGATCAAGCCATAACTGACGCTGAAAAAAAATTGTGTCTGGCACTGGGCCGCCGCCTGGCATCGACCGCGTTAAAGTTGTCCGCATAAGCATAACCACCGAAGCGCGCAGACTGCTGCGCGCCCGTCGCCATGGCGCACTCTCCACCCTGTCGGAAAAACCGACAGGCTTCCCGTTTGGCTCCACCGCGCCCTATCTGGCGATCAAACGGGCATGGCATACAGCCACCCCGAATAACAAAACTTGCCACGCCCGGGCACCCTCGCTACGCTCTCCCTCACCCAAACCCTGATGAAACGACTAGCCATTCGACTACGCTGGCAAACAATGCCAGCCAAGTCGCTGGTTATCTCCCGGAGGGGAGAGCGCAGCGAGGGGGGCGAAGCCGAACGAACGAATCACTACGCGAGTTTCACGTTAAATGGCAGCCTGCCGCCCCCAGACGACAAGACACTCAGTCTCGATGACTTCTGCAATGTCACGGCGTTGCAATATCCGCCACCTATGCTGTCGCACTGAATTGCGTCAGTCCGGTTGAGCGGCAAACATCTGTTTCGCCTGAATTCCGCTCAACTTTAACCGACCCGCAGCAAATCATCTTCGGCCCCGGGATGGATTATAACCATTTTATAAGTAGGTTAATTTGCAGTATCATGTGCTCGTTCGATTTCGGGTCGAACGCCAGCGGAGGAATCCCATTTCCACACTGAAAATAAAATTTGCCGCATTGATCCCAAATATCCGGGATCGCTGGCATGCGCTGAGCATGGAGGTCAAACTCGTTCTGTTGATTCAGGGATGCATCGCCATCCTGCTGCTGTCGGCCCAGAACTGGATTGTGGAACGGGGAGAACAACGAATTCTGGTCTCAGCAGAAGAGCGTGCGCTGGCAACGGCTGACGGCGTCATCAACGGCATGAACATGCTGATGGAGACAGGCACCATCAAAAACCCCAGGAACCGCACGCTTTACATCCGAAAAATG
Source organism: Pseudomonadota bacterium (assembly GCA_021783855.1). The sequence goes on along the minus strand of JAJXTL010000061.1, from coordinate 2,236 downwards.
GCCGCCTCCGCAGGCATCAAGTCTCTGCGCATCATCCGTGCCAAACAGGTGTCCGATCAGTTCGGCCCGGGTCTTCCCGAAGAGCGGCCCACCGATGACACAGAGAGAACCGCCCTCAATACTGGAAAGATTTATACGCAACAAATTCCGGCCAATGGCACTCTGAATCAACCCGCAATGCTGCGCGTCATCGTGCCCTTCATCGTCAGCCGCGATTTCAGGGGGACGGATTGCCTGTCATGCCATCACGTCAAGGTAGGCAGCGTCAATGGCGCTGCCAGCATGCTGATCGATTTGTCCGTTGATCAGGAAAGAATTCAACAGGTCAGACTCCGACTCTGGGCAGGTCAGCTTGCACTGCAATTACTGCTGTTTGTCGTCATCTGGCATCTGGTGCGCGCCTTTACCCGCCCGATTAAAAGACTGCAGGAAACCATGACAGCGGTAGAGGCCGATGGCGACCTCTCCAGAAGAGTACAGATCACCGGCGACACCGAAATCACACGAATGGCGATCGCCTTCAATGCGCTGATGAGCAACCTGCAAATTACCAAAAACCAGCGCGACAATATTGAACGCGCACTGCTCAGCAGCGAAACGCGCACGCGCATCGTGCTGGAGAACGTTGGCGTGGGCATCATCGTCATCGACGAGGCGGGTGTAATCGAAACATTCAATCCGGCGGCAGAGCAAATCTTCGGCTATGCCGGTCACGAAATCATCGGTCGGAATGTCAGCCTGTTGATGCCGGAGCCGCACCGCAGCCTGCATGGCGGATATCTCAAGCGCTATCTGGAAACCGGGAAGCCACAACTTCTGAAAACGGGAGAACCTGCAGTTTTCGGGGTGACTCGGGAAGTGTTCGGTTTACGCAAGAACGGCGACAGCTTTCCGGTGGCACTCAAAACGACTGAAGTCTGGATCGAGGGTCGGCGCTTTTTCATCGCTTCCGCAAGAGATATCAGCCACCGCAAACAGAATGAGCAGGATTTGCGCATCGCTGCCATCGCTTTCGAAACACAGGAAGGCATCATGATCACCGACAGCGCTCACTTCATCATCCGGGTAAATCATGCCTTCACCGGACTGACCGGCTACAGTGCCGATGAGGCCATCGGCAAAACACCGGATCTGCTCAAATCCGAACGACACGATGCAGCATTCTATCCTTCCATGTGGGAAATCATTGCACGCGATAAATACTGGCAGGGGGAAATCTGGAGCCAGCGCAAAAATGGCGATATTTACCCGATATGGCTGACCACCACTGCGGTGACCGATGCAGAGGGGCAGGTGACGCATTATGTCTCGGTGTTTTCCGATATCACGTTACGCAAAATGGCGGATGAGCAAATACACCGTCTTGCTTTCTATGATCCGCTCACCAATCTGCCCAACCGGAGCCTGCTGCGGGACCGCTTACAACTGGCGCTGGCCCACAGCGCACGCCACAGGACTCATGGCGCAATCCTGTTCATCGATCTGGACAACTTCAAGATACTCAACGATACCAAGGGGCACAACATCGGCGATCTGCTCTTGATCGAAGTCGCAAGGCGTCTTCATGATTGCGTGCGCAGCGGGGACACTGTCGCCCGCCTGGGCGGCGACGAGTTTGTCATCATGCTCGAAGATTTGAGCGTAGAGGCATCTTCAGCCGCAGCAACCGCCCAGGAGATCGGCGAGAAGGTGCTGCTCTCCATGAGCCGGCCCTTCACTCTCCAGGGATTTGATCACCACAGCTCGTCCAGCATCGGCATCAGTCTGTTCCTTGACAACATGACAAGCATGGATGAACTGTTCAAATACGCCGACAGCGCGATGTATCAGGCCAAGACTTCAGGCCGCAACGCCATTCGGTTCTTCGATCCTGCCATGCAGGCCGAACTGGTCATCCGTGCCGCACTGGCGGATGACCTGCGCCAGGCACTTCCTCGCCAGGAACTCAGGCTCTACTACCAGGTACAAGTCAACGCCCAGGGCGCCATAGGCGCAGAAGCGCTGCTGCGCTGGCATCATCCGGAACGAGGAATGGTTTCGCCTATACAATTCATCCCGGTCGCCGAGGAAACCGGCCTCATCGTACCGATCGGCGCTTGGGTGCTGCAAACGGCTTGCGCACAACTCAAGACATGGCAGAATGATCCGCTCACCCGTCATTTGCACCTTGCCGTCAACGTCAGCGCAAGGCAATTCCGTCAACCTGATTTCGTCGAGCAGGTGCTCGACGTACTGA
>JAJXTL010000252.1 GCA_021783855.1 Pseudomonadota bacterium | reverse complement strand
GACGTCACAATACAGCGCGGAGAACAGAAGATCGCCGTCAAACCAGGAACCAGGCTGCTGGTTTCAGACCGCGTGCTTACCGGTGCGGACAGTTCGGTAGGCATCACTTTGCATGACGGCACGTTGCTTTCGGCGGGCCCCAATTCGACACTGACTCTCAACAAGTTTGCGTTCGACAACACTACGCATAAAGGCATACTGGATGCCTCCTTGAAGCGCGGCACTTTGGCGGTGGTTTCAGGAAAACTTTCCAAATCTTCGCCCGATGCGGTGAAGTACCGCACACCCACCTCAATTCTCGGTGTGCGCGGCACCGAGTTCCTGCTTGAGGCGGGTGGTCAGTGATCATGCTGGAATAACGATGAGATTTCCAGGGAAAAGATTCATACAGTGTCTGGTGCTGGGTGCATTCGTCGCCTGCGGGGGGTGTGCCAGCCCTGACCGGATTGTTCTGCTTCCAAATGCAGACGGAAGCCCGAGTGCTGTCATACTGAAAACTGCGACCGGGGAACGCGTCATTGACCAGCCTTATGAGGCAGTGGACGTAAGCCAAAATGGCACCATTACCCAAAGCAAGGAAACATCTGAGTCTGTGCGCGCGCGATATGGCTCTGCGCTTGACGCGCAGCCCAAACGGGCAACGACATATGTACTATATTATCTCAACGGAAAAGTCGAAATGACTTCAGAGTCACGAGCTGTCGTGAACAAGTTGAAGGAGGACCTTAAAACTCGCCGTGTCCCTGAGGTTATCGTGGTTGGTCATACCGACCTTGTCGGGTCGACCGAATACAATGACGAGCTGTCTCTGGAACGCGCCAAAGATGTCCAGAATATCCTGATAGCGACCGGAATCCCAGACAATTTGATAACCATATCCGGACGAGGTAAGCGCGATCCTGTTATCAAGACCGCTGACGGGGTATCAGAGCCAAGAAACCGGCGTGTGGAGATCACCATTCGCTAAATGTGCAATTGCGGAACGCCGCGGCAACACATATCCAATGAAATTGATTTTTCGTTAACAGAAGTTAGCTTTTTTAACTACTGCCGACCCCAACTAGGGGATTACCAAGTCAACAGCAGTGCCGGTGCAAGCAGGCACCCAGCGACTTCAAAAACTTTGCGCTACTTATGAGTGACGACAGGAGGATTTGATCATGGCATCGATTTTCTGGAATTTATCCGAACGTGAGCTTGACAGGGTGCGTCAATTAATCAACGAAGTTGAGGTTACTCCCGAAGAAGTCATCTTCAATGAGGGCGACCCCGCGGATTGCCTTTATTACATCGAGAGCGGGACAGTCTCGCTCTACATTGAAAAATTCAATTCAATTCAAGAAATTCAAGAAGCCAGAGCGGGCGACTGGTTTGGCGAAGTAGCAGTGGTCAACAAAGGCTACCGCACTGCTTCGGCTAAAGCCAAAGATACCACTCGAGTAGGAAAAATTTCCGCCTCGGATTTCCATACTTTATTGGCACAAGAGCCTGAAATTAACCGCATCATCCATACGGTAGTGAATGCCCGAAACGAGAAATTGGTGCTGGAAGAAAAAATGCTCAATACCACGGGTTATAGTAACCGCGATATGCATATCAGCATCAAAGGCGATGCCTCTATGCGCTTTTCAGCGATGGAACGACCGCGTTACGAAAGCGTGGTGGATAAGAATTTAGAGGCGCTGACCGCCTGTTTTGAAGATTTACTGATCAACCGCACTGCTCATCGCATTATGATTGGCTTCAACAATGGCGAGATCAGGGTATCTACCGTGCTTGATCCTTTTTCCGAGGAATTTCACCCGGCCTTGCGCTTGCTCGACCCCTCCTATGTTCAGCGCCATTTCCCCGAGATCGACTACAACCATAAAGCTGGAATGATACGGCGCCTGTACCAGGCAAGTGGAAAGGATGTGTTCTTTAAAGAACTGCCAGAACACTTGAAGTTTGGTTTTTCCAGTTATTTTGATAACTGGCAGCCATTGCCAGTCGATGAGATTCCTAAAATCATTGCGCAGTTGCCACGGCTTCGCAAAATTCCAAATTTTTATGCACGCAGTGCGACAATAAATATCGTTAAGGATGCCATCCAGATGCAGTTCAACTGCGATGGTTCGCACATTGTCAGTGCGCGTACTTATGAGCATTTTGTTGAAGATATTTCGTAGCATTATTTCCAAGGATAATCCCCCTTGAACTTACCCGGCGTTTTCATCTCTTAAGAGTGGTTTCTTGCACATGGTTTTCGGCCATGCCATGAACAACTTTTCACCGGAACCTGAAAAGGAGTACGATGATGACAAAATTACACTGGACGCTTCCGGCACTATTGCTTGCCGCATGCGCAACCCAACCGCCTGTGAGCCTTTCAACAGGTCCGTTTACCAACATCACACCGCTGGCAGCCCAGACCCAGAATTTCGCCGGCAACAAGGTACGCTGGGGCGGAACCATCGCAAGTGTTTCACCCAGAAAAAATGAAACCTGCTTCCAGGTGGTGAGCCACTCGCTCGACTCGTCGGCACGCCCAGAGGAAGAGGACAAGTCCGACGGACGCTTCATGGCCTGCAGCCCGGGATTCTACGATCCGGCCATTTATGCTGAAGGCCGCGAAGTCACCGTGGCGGGAACCTTGCAAGCTCCCGTTCTCGGCAAGATCGGGGAATACGATTACCGCTTCCCGCTCATCGCTGCGGAGGAAATTTATCTGTGGCCAAAACGCCAGGTCGAATTGAATTATCCCAACAACTACTACCCGTTGTGGATGATGGAGCCCTGGTAAATCGCCTTTCGGCCGCACCAGTCGCGCGCAAACTGCCCCGCCACGCGCCCGCTGCGCGAACCGCGCGACAATGACCATTGCAGCGCGGCTCTACGCACTTCATCCGTCATTCCCTGTTGCCAACCGTGATGCAAAAGCCAACGGGCAGCGATCGCCAGATATTCGTCCTGACTGAATGGATAGAAGGAAATCCACAGCCCGAAACGCTCGGACAGTGAAACCTTTTCCTCCACGCTCTCGGCCGGATGAATTTCATCGTCGACATGTCTGGTTGCGAGATTGTCGGCCATATAGTCCGGCATCAGGTGACGCCTGTTCGAGGTGGCATAGATCAGCAGGTTATCGGAAAATGCGACCAGGTCGCCGTCGAGCGCAGCTTTCAGCGTCTGGTAACCCGCCTCGTCCGCATTGAATGAGAGGTCGTCGCAATACAGGATGAAGCGCTCAGGCCTGCCTTGTACCAGCTCGACGATCAGTGGCAGGTCGTTGATTCCCTGCTTGTCGATCTGTATCACGCGCAGCGACTGCCCGGCATACTCATTGAGCAGCGCTTTCACCAGCGATGATTTTCCGGTGCCGCGCGCGCCCGAGAGCAGCACGTTATTGGCAGTCCCACCTTTCACGAACTGCAGCGTGTTTTGCGCGATGCGGCTTTTCTGATCGTCAATGCCGAT
>JAJXTL010000251.1 GCA_021783855.1 Pseudomonadota bacterium | reverse complement strand
GTTCGAAGATGCTCTCAGAGCTGACATCGGATTCCGCTCCATTGCCGATCCTGAAGATTTTACTGCTGGCGTTGGTGAAACCATCACCAAGACCCGCACCGGCTTGCTGCCAGCGGTCACCACGCCGATGTCTCCCGCCGCAAATACGGACATCACCAGCGGCCTGACTGCACAGAACTACGGCGTGGAGCAATACACGCTGTCAGTTGCCCAATACCCTGGCATGATGCAGCTGAACATCGCAACCGCAAAGGTGGCGATCGACAATCTGTTCCTGAAAAACGCAGCCACGCTGGGCGAGCAGGCTTATCGCTCCGTTGACACGCTGGCTCAAATGGCGCTCTATAAGGGCTATCTGGGCGGCAATACCTTTGTTCGTACCACGCTTGGCGCTGCCGGCGTCACAATCAACGTCGATGATATTTCCGGCTTCCAGTACACATGGAACTCGGAAGGCCAGGTCGTTGCTGTGTCTTCCGGCAACCCTGTCAACGTTCAAGTCGGTGCCGATGTTTACAGTCTGACCGGCGTAGCTGCTGACGGCACGAACGTATCCGTTTCGCCTGGCGGTGTTTCCGGCACGCTGACATTCAGCACCAGCGTTACAATCGCTGACGGCACAGCACAAAACGCGGTAGTGTCTGCCGTTGCTCCTTGGGTGGAGCGCCCGATGGACGCAAGCACCAATACAGTTCCTGCGTCTAGTGTATGGGGCATCACCTCCAGCCTGTTCAACGGCGGCAAATTGTCAATGCAGCAACTGTTGCAAGCCAAGGCACAACTGAAGTCCAATGGCGTGAAGCCTGTGCGCGAAACCGGCATGTACAACTTCTATGGCTCGCCAAAACAAGTTGTTGGCCTGTTCAACGATCCAGACTTCAAGCTGCTGTTCCGTGGCCAACCGAAGACCGAGGAATTCCGTCGCGGTATTGTTGCTGACATCCTGGGCGTCCAGTTGATCGAAACCAACTTGAACCCTGCCGCCACTTTTGGTAGCAATAAGGTTCAGTACGGTGCACTGTGCGGCGAAGGCGCATTGATCGAGGGCAAGTTCACTGCCAACGCTTACGCCGAAACCGCAGGCGTGCCAGCCGATGACTTGATTACCGTTGTTGACGGTATCGCGCACATCACGCGCGAACCAATTGACGCTCTGAAGCAGGTGGTCACTCAGTCCTGGTCGTACATCGGCGGTTTTGCTGTTCCTTCGGACATCACGACCAACCCTAACACGATCCCGACTGCAAGTAACTCTGCATTCAAGCGTGCCGTAATCCTTCAATCGCTGTAACCAAACTCGCGGGGCTTCGGCCCCGCTTGTTTTTCAAAGCTGCCATGCGGCAGTTTTGGAAAGCAACCTACAGGAGCTAAGATCATGGCAGAAACCCAGGCACCCGCCAAAAAAGGCAAGACCGCAGAAGCAGAAACCCAGGCACCCGCCAAAAATGAAGCGGTTGTTTATGTGCTGGAAAAGAACTTCGGCTATATCGAAGGTCGCGAGCACAAATTCATCGAAGCAGGAACGGAGTTAAGCGAGAGTGAAGATGCGGCCATGCTTGCCAAGCTGCACCAGCTGGGCGCAAACTTGGCCCTGAAAAAGTAACCCATGCCATTCACCCCTTACACTTTCACCAGCGCGCAACTGGTCGATATTCGCCGTTTTTGCGGGTATCCGGCCTATGGCGACGGCGCTGTCGTGTTCCCGTATCCGTGGATCATGAAGCAGTACCTGGCGCTGGAATACCGCCTGCAGCACATCAGCACGGACGAAGGAAGTGTGGTGGTGAATACTTACCTGACGAATCTTTACACGCTCGAGACGGCCATTGTTGGTGCAGGCGCCAACCTTGACACCGATCAGGCTGCTGTCTGGAAGCACAACAAGAATGAAGTGCGCGACCGCATGGCGCTGTTCGATTCCTGGCGTCGGAGGCTTTGCCAGTTCCTTGGGGTGCCTCCGGGTCCCGAAATGGCCGCCTCGAGCGGAAGCATTGCGCTGGTGGTGTGATGGTCAACGTCGTCGAATTGCAGAGGAAGAGCCTGCAGGACATTCCAGGGCAACTGCGCAACATGGCCGACCGCATTGAGCGCGGCGAATATGGCGAGGTCGTCTCGATGGCGTGGGTAATCCATAACGGCGAGAAGCCGCTGCCCATCGGGCTGTTCGGTGCATCCGCCAATCCGGCCGCCGAGGGCCATCTACTGTTCGCCGTCGGGATGCGGCAACTTGAGGACGCCTGATGGACGGCCCCACAATCCAGTCCAAGCTGTATGCGGGCTACGCCAAGGCAGCGCGCGTGATTGGCACGACGTATCACCACTACCGGCCCAACAGCGCCAGCAATCCGATCAGCGTCAGCACGCAGATGCAGGATCTTCCGGTTTCGCTGAACGCCGACGATCCGACGTATGCGCGCCCGAATGTATACGGCAAGGCGACGTGGTACGGCATCATGGATGGCGCCCAGATGGCGGTCGGTGATTACATCGTCGGCATCGAGGGAACCCTGTTTGTCGCCGCGCTGCAGCAGCTTCTGCCGATCTTCATGGTGGCATGCAATACCACGATCAGCATCTACCGGCCACATCAGGAAACGGGGGTCGGCGCGCAGGGCTATGGCGGAAACACGGTCGCATCGGAAACGCCGCTGATGACCGCGTGGCCAGCATCGATGCTGCAGGGCACGAAAGGCGAAAAAAACGAGGTGCAGCTTCCTGGCGATGTGCGATCGCCATGGTGGTTGATTCTGGTGCCCGCTTTCCCTGGCGTGACGCTGAAAAGCGGCGACATCATCATCGACAATCTTGGCAGGCGCAGCGTGATTTCAAGCCCCGAGCTTACCGATCTGGGCTGGCGCATCACCGCAATGCAGGCAACCACATGAGCGATATATCTGACGTCAGCAACCAGCTGGTTGCAGCCGCTGCTGCGGTCCTGTATCCATCCGGCACAGCCAATCCAAGCGTTGCGAACACGCCGATCCGGATATACCCAGGCTGGCCCGATGCCGCAACGCTGGATGCCGACCTTGCTACCGGGACTTGCCATGTGACGGTCTACCCGTTGCAGATCGAGCGCAACACGAGCCGCATGCCGAGGACTTGGCAGCAAGTCAGCGTCAATGCCGCGACGCTGACCATGACGATCAGCGGGCAGACGGTGACGGTTGGCGGAACAGTATCATCGCCGCAGAACGTGATGATCGGCGCATCAGGCGTTGATTATGCCTATGCCGTGCAAGCCACGGACACATTGTCCAGCATCGCGACCGCCCTATCGGCACTGATCCTAGGCGCGACCAGCTCTGGCGCTGTCATAACGCTGCCAGCCGCGGCCAATATCACGGCGGCAAGGGTTGGCATCAACGGCACGCTGGCGATGGAAACAAGGCGGCAGGAGCGCGTTATGCAGCTTGCCATCTGGGCGGACACCCCAGCGCACCGTGACGCGATCGCGCAGCCGCTGGACCAGTATTTCGGAGATCGGAA
>JAJXTL010000060.1 GCA_021783855.1 Pseudomonadota bacterium | reverse complement strand
TTTCCGACGCTTAACTGATCCGCACCGGTAACCGGCAGATTGTCGATACCGATACTTAAAACGGGGTCGGGATTTTGCGCGGCCGAGACCGCCAGATTTCGATCCGCAGCCACGGCAGCATCTTGTCCGGCCAGTTGCCGTGAGCGCTCGACGGCCAGTCGTTGCGCATCGGTCAGCGTCAGTATGTCCTGGGCGGCCGCAGACAGCGGGAAGGCGAGGGCTGCTCCAAGTATAGCGATTGAGAAGCTGAATCCACCGGCACGAGCCAGCGCAGCCCTCACAAAATTAAATAAAGGGGTATGCATAAAACCTCCAGACGGCGAAAGAACTGCCGTTGCCCGCATGCTGTTGCGGGGATGGTTTGACAAATCCGGGGTTAGCGATAACCGCTGAACCCCTGCGGACTTATTTGCCGGACAGGCGCGTGACCATATAATTGCTGCCCGATTGAACAAGCTCGAAGTCGACGATATCGCCGATCTTGATCCCTTTTGCCAACGACGCATCCTTCAACTTAAAGCGCATGGTCATGGCAGACCAGTTGAGGGATGCAATCGGCCCATGCGACAAAGTCACCGTTCCCTTGACGGCGTCAATCTTCCTGACGGTACCGGTGCCTCGATGAGTGACCTGTGCCGCTTCCATTTTCATGCTTTTCATATCCATGCCATTCATGTTCATGCCGGTATCTGCCATAAAAATCGGCTTGAACGCGGCGGCATCGGCTGATTGCGCAATGAGCATCGCACCGCCGGCTGACAGCGCCGCGACAGCCATCAACGTGAAACTCGCGTAGCGATTCGTTTGTATCCTCTCCCTCCGGGAGAGGGTTTGGGTGAGGGAACCGACCGGCGCAAGCACTTTGCGAGTTATTGCCCAAGGGCAATATCCCTGCGAAAAACATTGCATGTTCAGGGGTGGAGCTTGCGCCATGTCGGTTAGAGAAACAACAAATGTATTTTTTTGCATAGCAATGATTCCTTAAAATTTAAAATGAGCTGATTGAGTCAGCTTGTCCGGGCGACAGGAGGCAAAGACTGCGGCGGTAGCCGCGTAGCGCCTCATGATGCTCTTCTGAACAAAACTCGAACTCAGGCGCGCACCACTGCATTGCAGCAGGCGCGAACAGTTAGTTTTTTAGGAAAAACGGCTAATTCAGCAGCCGAAGAAAGCGCAGGTAGGGAGGGGGGCCGGCAGTGGCGATGGGGTGCTCCGATATTTCCGAGCTGGCAGCCTCCGCCACGAAGAACAGCGGCACATTGGATGAAAGAATGGCGGGTGCGAAAATCGGCAGGTCAAAAGTGAATTTCGGTGCATCTGAATTTTGCGCGCAGTGCTCAGAGCATAGCTGCCGGCCTGGCGAGCTGTGTTCCGTGCAGGCATCGCCGCCGGTCATTTGCATAAGCTGTTCTGCCGGCTGAGGAGGCGGCAATACATCAGAAATCAGGCAGCCGGCCACAGCCACTTTGACCTGGATGAACAGCAGCGCAAACAAAACCACCCACGAAACCTTCTGTTTCGATGACGCGGACAAGCGGCAGAATGTCGATGAATTACTCATAGGGCATTTTGTAACACTATTCCATTGGGCGGTCAAGTCGCTCAATTATTTGATTTTTTATGAGAGCGTCTCAAGTTAGCTGCGCGGTGTCCCCTAGTATTACACCCCAAACCTGGCATGCTCAGGGTCACCGACCGCACAGGATCACAGCAGAACTCGCGATAGCGCCCTGCTGAGTATTTCCTCCGTTAAGCGGAACAACGTCAGCATCCTGTATCTACTGATTTCGTGGCTCATTGGCTGGCCTGCCGGTGCCCCATGTCGGCTGCTGCTGTTTTAAACCGCATGATGAGCGCTGGACGGCCCCATTCCATCTGCCGTTTGCAAATGGCTGCTAGACCATCTGGAGTAGGGGGTAACTTCATCTTCTCACGTAGCAACAACGCCTTGGCACTGTGCGTTAGCGAACCGACCGAAGGCAACAATAAACTCATCCTTTAGATATTGCAGGGGTAACCTCTCAATACAAATGAAGGGATATAAAAATGAACAGCGATCAAGTCAAAGGAGTTTTAAAAGGCATTGCAGGGCCGCACCAAGCTAACACTCATTGCAGCAGAGGGGAGCTGGCACAACCCGATACTGGAGAAGGAGAAAAATGAAAGCCACCCAACAATTGCACGATCTGGGTCAGAGTCTCTGGCTGGACAACATCACGCGCGAACTGCTGACAAGTGGCACACTGGCCCGTTATATCAGCGAGCTGTCCGTGACCGGACTCACCTCCAACCCCACCATCTTCGATCACGCCATTCAGGATGGTGATTTCTACGATGATGCGATCCGCCAAAAAACACTGGATGGCAAGGTGGGCGAGGCGTTGTTCTTCGAACTTGCGCTGGAAGATTTGATACAGGCGGCCGATCTTCTGCGTCCGGTCCACGATGCCACCAAGGGCGTCGACGGCTGGGTGTCACTGGAGGTATCGCCCTTGCTTGTAGACGATACCGCCGGCACGATAGAAGCTGCCAGGCAGCTGCATGCACGTGCGCAACGCCCTAATCTCTTCATCAAAATTCCGGGCACGGGCGCTGGAATTCCGGCGATTGAGGAGGCGATTTTCGCCGGTGTGCCGGTGAATGTCACATTGCTATTTTCCCGCGAGCACTACATCGCTGCAGCAGAGGCGTATATGCGCGGCATTGAGCGGCGCATTGCTGCCGGTCTGGATACCAAGGTCGCTTCCGTGGCTTCCCTTTTTATCAGTCGCTGGGACGTTGCCGTAAAAAATAACGTTCAAGGCGAGTTTCGCAACAACCGCCTTGGCATCGCCATCGCCATGCGCACCTACACAGCCTACCGTGATTTGCTGGCGTCCCCGCGTTGGCAGAAATTGGCCGCCGCAGGCGTCCTGCCGCAACGCCTGTTGTGGGCCAGCACCGGCACCAAGGATCCTTCTGCCTCAGAAACGCTTTACGTTGAAGCGCTCGCTGCGCCAGATACGATCAACACCATCCCGGAAAAGACACTGCTCGCTTTTGCCCAGCACGGCAAAATCAACAATGTATTGCCGTCAGATGAGCGGCATGCAGAAATGGTGGAAGCGATAATCGCGGAATTTACTCGCGAGGGCATCGATGATGAGACGCTTGCCGCTGAGCTCCAGCGCGCGGGTACTGAGTCTTTTGCAAAATCCTGGCACGACCTGATGGCCTGCCTTGCCTCTAAAAGCACGTCGCTGACCCGGAACACAAATCCGAACAAAAACCAGCCATGACATTTGCAACGCAACTCGACCCGTTGTGCATCAATACGTTGCACATGTATGAATGGAGAAAAAATGACTGCTTTTTTTGGAATTGACGAACTCTATACAATCAGTCCGCGTAATTTTTCCGGCGTCATCTTTTCCCCTTTTTTGATGAGTTCACGCGCCGTCTCAACCTTGTCCCATACGTTGCACATCATCACGCCTCTAACCTTTTTGTCGCGCAGGTAGTAGATGACCCCGGTATCATTTTCCTTCTGCCAGTCGGCAAAAGTTTCCAGTCGCGAATCAACCTCGCCGGTCGCCTCGTAGCCGAATTCGAACAGATCCGAGAAAAAATACGGCTGATAGGTAAAGGGTTCATGCGCGCCGGCCATATTCCGGCCCGCTGATTTCCCCTGGTTGAGGGCGTTGTCCCAGTGTTCGAGACGCATTGCTTTACCCAGCGCCCGGTAAGGAAAAAAGGCGTTGTCGCCTGCTGCGTAAATATCCGGACGGGAGGTCTCAAGGTATTCGTTCACCACAATTCCATCGCCTACCGCCAAGCCTCCGCTCTTGGCCAACATCATATCCGGAATAACGCCTACGCCGACGATTACAATATCCGATGCTATCGTCTCACCCTTCCCGGTGCGGGTGATGAATTGAGTGCTGTTCCTGCTGAAAGAAACGGGCTTGTCTGCTGCCAGGATCCTGACGCCCTTCTCCTGGTAATGTTGCTGCACGGCCTGCCCCAGATAGTCCGGCAAGACGCGGTCGCAGAGGAGTGCGCCGGGAAAAATCATGGTGACATGCAGCTTGTTGATATTGAGCGCAGCGGCTAGCTCCGAGCCGATGAACCCGCCGCCGATAACCACGGCGGATTTCCCCTCTGCGGCGACGCCCCGTGTGTGCAGATAATCGTCCAGGTTGCGGAAGTAACAGATGCCTTCGAGATCGCTACCGGGGATGTCCAGCGTCCGCGCCTTGCAGCCTGTTGCCAGCAGCAGTTTTCCATAGCCGTAAGTCTCGTCATTGGCGGTGGTTATGGTTTTTTTGCCGGAATCGAGATGAGCCGCTGTTGTCCCCAGCGCCAGGGTAACGGCATGGGTATCGTAGAACTTTTGGTCATGGAGAAAGATGTCCTCCACTTGCTGTTTACCGAACCACAGCTTCTTGGACAGCGGCGGACGATCATAGGGCAAGTGACTTTCTTCACCGATCAGAAGAATGCTGCCCGCCGCATCAAGCTCACGAATGCCTTCCACTGCTGATGCGCCCGCCAGCCCGCCGCCCACAATCATATAATCGTAAACGTGTTTCATTATCTTCTTCCCGTGAGAATGAGTGACCAGTATCACACTTGAATGCCCGGCGGCACTGTGCGTTAACGTACAGAATCAATGTGATCGTTGCTGTAATTTAAATAAAAATGTTCAAGAAAACTTCAAAGAGACCAAACCACGATTGCAGCAATTGACGAACCTCGCCGATAAAAAGGAAGCAAACAAATGAGCACGATTACGACGAAAGACGGTACGCAGATTTATTACAAGGATTGGGGTACAGGACAGCCTGTGGTGTTCAGCCACGGCTGGCCTCTCAATGCGGATAGCTGGGAAACGCAGATGCTGTTTCTGGCCGGCAGCGGCTATCGCTGCATCGCTCATGACCGGCGCGGTCATGGGCGGTCGAGCCAGCCCTGGAATGGCAATGATATGGATACCTTTGCCGACGACCTTTCGGAACTCATCGAAACGCTTGCCCTGAAGGAGGTCGTCCTGATCGGCTTTTCCATGGGCGGTGGCGAAGTTGCCCGCTATATCGGTCGTCATGGTACGCAACGATTGGCCAAGGCCGCGCTGATCTCCGCTGTTCCGCCGCTGATGCTGAAAACGGTCGCCAATCCCGGCGGTTTGCCGATGGAGAAGTTCGATGAAATTCGCGCCGCTTGCCTCGCCGACCGTTCGCAGTTCTACAAGGATCTCGCCGGCGGCCCGTTCTTCGGGGCCAACAGGTCCGGCGCCAAGGTTTCGCAAGGCATGATCGACACATTCTGGCATCAGGGCGTAATGGCCGGCCACAAGAACACATTCGATTGCATCAAGGCATTCTCCGAAACGGATTTCACCGAAGACCTCAAAAAATTCGACGTGCCGACGCTGATCATTCACGGCGATGACGACCAGATCGTGCCAATCGGCGCTGCCGCTCTCCATGCAGCGAAGCTGGTCAGGAACGCGACGCTGAAGATTTACCCGGGCGCACCCCACGGTCTTATAGACACGCACAAAAACCAGCTCAACTCGGACCTGCTGGCATTCCTTAAGACCTGAGGTTGCTTCGTCGGCCAAGTTGGTCGAGCAGGCGATGCCAGCCAAATAGCTGTTAAGACATCGCGTTGCAACGCCATGAAATTTCACCATTCATTGTTTGAGGCGGCTGTCATAAGCATTGACGTTTTGAATGTGATAAATCCAGCAGATCACTCGCTGCCCTGCAGCAACATTCACCAGGCGATGCAGAGTGTAATCAGTGGCGGAACTCAGTGTAATACCGCACCTGCCGCGAGCGTTACAAAAACAATGGCATCAGACCAAGCACAGCCAAACCCAGCAAGAAACATAAGCTCTGTATTCCCGTTTGACGCGAGGAAAGAGCGTAGGCATAAATACCCTTGACAACATTGTTGCTGGACGCGGCAATCAGGATGCCGGCAGACGCTACATCTAGCGGCGTAGTTATCGGCGCAGCCTGGGTTAATCCCATGATAAAGGGATCTACATCGGTAACGCCCATAACGGCGGCGAGCGTGTAGACGCCTGCCTTTCCCAGGTACTCGATGGTCAAGTGAGTCGCCACAAGCATACTCACAAAAAGCGAGGCAAACAGAAGTGCCGCACTTATTTCGAGCGGATTTTTGGGTTCGGAACCTCCGGATGGCTTCCGCACGCCCGCGTCCGAGCGTCCGGACCACAGCCATCCCGTAATAATCGCAAGGCTTGCCAGCACAATGAAAGGGAGCGCCAACCTTGACATCAGCGCGCGATTGAACAGCGCCAACAGGATCGCCAGGCGCAGATACATCATTCCCGAGGCAATCAATATCCCGCCTGAGAACAAATGGGGTTGCTCCTCACTTTTCGCACGTCTGGCAAGTGCTACCGTCGTCACCGTAGAGGAATAGGCTCCACCCAGGAAGGCCGCCAGAATGACGCCGCCTTTGTCCCTGGCCAATCGCTGAAGAACGTAACTGCCATACGAGACTGCACTGACCGCCACAACAACGAGCCAGGTTTTGAAAGGATTGATCTGGAACTGACTGTACGGCGCGTCGGGCAGCAAAGGCAGTATCACCGCAGACAGCAGCAGGAATTTGGCAAAGGTGAGAATATCCGTACTTTCGATACGCTTCGCCAGATTTTCCAGACCTTCCTTGAGTTCGAGCAACAGGAGGCTGGAGACGGTAAGCGCAGTGGCAATCCAGAACATCTCGTGATAAATAAAAGCACCCACCAGATAAGTGGTCAGTCCTGACATCTCGGAGGTGACACCGGAATAGACGGATGAAGTGAGCTTATGCCAGTAGGAAATCATCAGAAATCCCGCCACTACGGCAAAGCCTATCGCCTGCGGCAAGAGTTGTCCGCCGGATAGCTGGCTCATGGAATAGCCGATCAGCCCGATCAGCGGGAAAGTGCGCACCCCTCCAAATGAGTAATGGTCTTCCTTGTCCTTGCGTTCTTCCCGCTCCAGTCCGATCAGAAAAGACAGGAACAACACGAAAAGCACGTGCGCCCACTCAGGGGGCATCCATTCAAAAAATTTCATGGTGGCTCTGGAAACCAATTGGGAAGAGAATACCAGATTGTATCCCCGTTCTCTGCCTGTCGGGTGCGCCACAAGTTGAGGGCCGTTATAGCCTCATCAGCCCGGTATGTACCGCCTGCCTTCTGTATTTCACACAGCGCTCATTAAGTGCGGCACGGCGAATCCTGCCGCAGTGCGCAGGGACAGTCCATTTCCGATATCGGGACCGAAGCCGTCGGCATCTTCTGGACTCCCTGGCTTTTCTTCTGTCTTCGCAAGAGCGCTTTGCTGAAGATTTATTTTAACCGGATCGCCGTTTACGGGTTCTGTCAGCGGTCAGCAGTCAAAATCCTCAAGCTGCGCCATAGTTACGCAGATTTACACGGCTGCCAACATCCCTCGGCTAGCTTGGCTGCTGTGATGAAGCCGAATAACGATGTCATCAAGGTCGGTATCCTTCTTTTCTGTAAATATAGCGGTAATTTGTTGCGTATCAAGAGCGGTTGCAAGCGAAATATTTTTGATCGCTTCTTGAATGGCCTTCCTGAGCTCATCTGCATGGGGATCATCCTTAAGCACATCCTTAAGCATATCCACATGGATACCTTCGAGAACGTGGAGCACCTCTTTCACAGAAAGTCCCGTTGCATTTGCAATCGCCCCGAAAGATCCCTCTACAAGCTTGCCGAGCTTTTTTATATCGACCTGTTCGGCAGCCAACTCACCCGCGGCAGACAATTCACCAGCGGCAGCCAACTCCCCAGCGTCTTTAGTTCCCCTGACGGCGCTACGGATTTGCGGTAAATCAACTGCGTCTTTTAAAACTTCTTTGACTTGATCTTTGTCCATTTTCATACTCCTTTATTTAAGTTGGCAGGTTATCCCAGCTGAAGTTAAAGATTGAGCTGAATGTTGCCGCCGGTCCGTGCGGTAACGAACATTGGGTAAGCATTTTTTCATGGATATTTGATAAATAAATCAAGGGGAGCGGTTCAGACCCGCCTGCCGCATTTTCTTGGCCAACCGCTCTTGCAAGGCGCCTTAAAACCGGTAACTGGCCCGGACTCCGACCTGGTTGACGGAAGGTTTCACAGGGCTTGTAACGATGCCTCCGGTCGTCATCACGCCTGCCATCCCTGTTAATGCCCATTTTTGATCCAGACGGTAATCCACGCCGACATGAAATCCTGCAGGCCTGTCCTGCGGAGCAATCAAGATGCTATCCGGGGTGGGCAAGGGAAGACCATTCCCGATATCGAGACCGAATCCGTCGGCATCTGCAGGGCTCCCCGTTTTCTCTTCTGTCTTCGCGGGAGCGCTTTGCTGAAGGTTTATTTTCACCGGATCGCTGTTTACGGGTTCTGTCAGCAGGCTGCCTGTTTGTATCATCCGTATCGCAGTGTTTCTTTGCAGCGTTTGCGCCTGTTTTACCGGTTTCCCGGGCTGGTGCCGGATGTTTGCTGTGGCAACGGGAGCGTTTTTATTGCGCTCTCCCGACTGAACCGCATGATGCGGCTTTTGCTCAACGATATGCTGCACGGCCTTGCGGTTGAGCGGGTGCACAGTTTGCGGGTTGGGCTGAACATCGATGCCCGCGTTTTCACCGCACCACACGACAGGCGCGGCGGCGCATGCCGAAATAACGGCGGCACTCAACATGATTTTTCGCAATATATTAACCATGCCAATCCGACCATCGATAATGCGAAAAGTTCTCCAGCCCGGGCGCCTTGCAGCGCCCAGCTTTATTACTTGTGACGCTCCCTGTTTTCAGCCAGCTATTCCATCCTCGGTTTTGGCATGCCAAGATGAAAGCCTTGTGCATATTCGATACCCATGGACTGAATCGCTTCCATAATCTCTTTGGATTCAATGAATTCGGCAACCATCAGGATGTCCAGGTCCTGGCACAGATGGCTCAGGTTCTTCACCAGCGCATAATCAATCTTTGAATTCAGAATATTTCGTACGAAAGCACCGTCCAGTTTGACGAAGTCGAATTGCAACTCCCGCAGATAGTGGAAGGAGTTGTAGCCGCTGCCAAAATCATCCAGCGCAAATGAAAATCCTTTTTTTCGCAATTCAGTGAGAAACTTTCTCATGTGCGTCATATCGCCGATGGCATCGCGCTCAAGAATTTCAAATACCAGATGGCTCGGCGGTATGCCTATCTCCTGACAAAGTTTTTCTGCAAATCCGAGTACGCCGCGTCCCTGAATTTCCTGAGCAGACAGATTGACGAACAGTTTAGTGGTGTGATCGCCCCGGTCGATCCGCTCCTTCAGGGCACGCAGTGACGTGTTGATGATAACCCTGTCAAGTTCACGGCCCAGACCATACTTTTCCAGCGTTTCGATGAACATGCCTGCCGAAACCGTTTCCCCATTCGGCTGACAAAGGCGTGCCAGCGTCTCATAGGCGAATATCTCACCGGTGCGGCAATCAATAATGGGCTGATAGAATGGCACGATACGGCCTTCATGCAAGGCGCTGCGTAATATTTCGGCCTGATCGCGGATAGTCCGCGATTCCTGGATTTTTTCTACTGCGGTCTCAACGCTGCAAACGGTGTCCTTGCCCAGCAGTTTGGCGCGATACAAGCCAAGATCGACGACGGACATCAGATCGGATTGACTCTGTGCGTCACCCGGATAAGTCACCAGTCCGATCGAAGTGGTGATATGAAATGCCTTGCCATCAGGCGCATTGAAAACAAAATCCCGCAAATCAGACCTTAACTTGTTGGCTACATTCATCCCGCCATCTTTTCCCGTTTCCGTCAGGATGATAGCAAACTCATCGCCGCCGATACGCGTGGCGAGATCTCCCTTGCGCATCGCGGCACGCATGGCGTCTGCCACGCCGACCAATACCGCATCACCGCAGGGATGTCCATACGTGTCATTGATGTCCTTGAAATCATCCAGATCAAGCATCAGTATGGAAAACTCGTGTTTATGACGCTCCGAGCGGCCGATTTCATATTCCAGCATGTCGTTGAAATAACGGCGGTTATGGAGACCGGTCAGGGGGTCATGGCTCGAATAATATTCAAGTTCAGCCATGGTGCGGCTCAATGCCTTGCTCGAACCCACTACCATCACCATTACCGCCAGGATGGAGCGAATGACACTTGCTTCCTGAGTGGAGAGTTTTTGTACTGAGCCGTAGGCAACCCCCAGCAGTCCGGCAAGATTGAGCTTATCCAGATCCGGAACGGATACGGTGATCAGCTTGATCTCGTCAATGGCTCCTGATGTATTAGGGGTAGGAATGTGAAATTCTTCAATATCCAGAAGCGCATCATCGGGTAAACCGAGTTGCGACAGCATGTCATGCGCCAGCTTCTTGCGTACCAGCGATTTAATTTCGTCGGTGTAATCACCCAGAAAATAGAGGTACAGGGAAAGACCGTGTTCCTCGGCAAACGCGATGAAAAAGAAGTTGAATGGAAAAACGGTATGGAATCCTGAAAGAATCTCCTGTACAAACAATTTCCATTGGGTGACTTTTTCGTGCGAGATGATAATGTTCTGCAGCACGTTGCTTTGCCGTTCGAGAAGTTCCTTCTCGATAAGGGTGCCGGCCAGGTTTTCGACGGTCGAACCAAAGTCGAGCATCAGATGTTTCAGATGGCCTTCATTCTTGTTCCATTGTCGTTCATGTTCCGAGAACAATAATGCCAGCGTGCTGTTTAGCCGGATTGAGCGTGCATTCGAACTTTGCAGGCGCAAGATCACCTGTTCATGATTGGATTGGCCTTGCAATTGATGCACACAATCCTGCAATGTCGCCTGAATCTCAGAGTTGACGGCGCATACCAGGCTGTTTACATTCTCGGAAGAGAGCCGGGTGCGCGTCTGGCTTTCCAGTAATTCGGCAAAACGCACCAAACCCTGATAGCGCAGCTCTTCAATTCCCTTGGGTGCTGCCGACAGAACCGTGTTCATCCTATCTCACCATATCGAAACGACCGCTGCCCGTCATCAAATCGACACCGCATTGCAACTCCCTGAACCAGGATAAAAAATCCTGCACGGCCCGGCCCCGGTAAACGGGTCCATGCTGTGGTGCGATACATATGATGTCGAGCTTCGAGACGGCATCCACCCAGATTCTGGCAGCTTTGTTTGAGCACATGTAACGACGGTGAAATTCTTCGATATAGGGTAAATGCTCGTCGAAATTGTCCACGAAAGCATAATCCTGTTCTACGGGCAGCATGGCAGCACCGATGTCACCGCTGAAAAGAATCTTCGAGATTGGATCATAAACATTGATCTGCCCTTCGGAATGCAGAAAATGAGCGGGAACCAGCTGCAACTTAAAATCTTCATCCACCTGATACAGCATGCCTTCATCAGGGACGCCGATAAAACGATGCATGCCGCGTATGCCGTAATGCGGCAAAAAGCGGGTCCAGATACGCGAAACGTAGACCGCCGCATCTGATATCTCAAGCCAGGTCGAAATGCCGCCAACGATATCGGGATCCTGATGGGACAGCACGATTCCTTTGAGTTTGTCTGGTGAAATATAGCGCAGCATCTCGGCTAGCACGCGCGGCATGACTCCGAAGCCACCCGGATCCAGTAATACACCGCTGTCGCCGTGCACAACCAGATACTGATTGGATCTGATGCCGTCTTCTTCGCCCGGTTCGCTTTCATTGAGTAAAACGAATTTGTGTTCTTCTGTTCCGTATAGAACGATATTTCGCATGGTCATTTCCGGCAGGTAATATTCGACCTTAATATTACAAGGTTTTTAACATTAACGTTAAGAAAATAGCGCCTTTGCATGCTGTTTGACACGCATTGCACGTTAATTTTCCGCTGGGGAGCCGTTAATTTATTCGGTTTTGTCGTTCCCGCGCAGGCGGGAGCCAGTTAAATATCTTTAATTGCGCGGAACAGATGTATTCCGGCCTATTTAAATTAAACATAAGGAGCGGCATGGCTTGCAAGCTGCTTAATTTTTGTATGAAAATGGTGTCGGTATGGCCTGCCGTCCGCTTCATCTGAACAGTTACCATCGAACTGCCGGGGGTGGATTTCTATAAAATCATTTTGGCTCAGTTCCTTAGATCCAGAACGAATATCGGAAAATGTAACAACACCAAAAGCAATTCAAAGAAGGTGAAGCGGTGCGATGTTTCGCCATGAAAAAAACCCACCGGGCAAAGGTGGGTTACTCGGTCAGGCTGTGGTTCACATGCTCACCGCACGCATCCTGTCAATTTTCTCGATAACCGCCTGATACAGATCATGGTTGGAATCGGGGTTATTGCGGTCCGGATGATGGGCACTACGGATCTTTTTCAGTTTAGTCATACAGTCTGGCAGGTCATGAACCTCGGTCACCCGGTCACCGTTTTTGACCATCACGCGCTGAAGCTCGGCCTCTGCGCCTTCGCGTGTGTCATATAACTTCTTGCTGCCAAGCCGCCAGTCATCCTGGTTTTTGCGCGGCGATAGCTTCTCCTTACCATCAAACCAGAACCATTTGCCGGTATCGGAATCCTGTTCAAAATGAATGGTGGTGATGGTGTAGGTGTAAACGGGCGGCTCGATTTCCCTGGCGAATAGCTTGATGATCTTGCCTACAGTCCCCACCGTCGCAAGATAATACGCGCCTGCCTCATGCGGGCAGAACGCGCTGCTGAGCGTTGGCTCAGGCTTGCTGTTGTTACTTGATGAATTCATTTCAGCCATGCGGCTGAGTGCTTTGCGTTGTGCGTTGGTCACTGGTATTGCTCCTTATATTAGTTGGGATCGCTCCTCGCTGAAGGGGTCACCCGCTGGACTCCTGGACTGCCAAAACCGCGTCGAAGCGAACATACTTGCGTCCGGGTCGTTCTTGAACGCATCGTCGCCGGCGGTCAGAGACTGATCAGCTCGAAAAAAAAGCCACCTCAAAGGATGGCCTGATTGCTTGCTATGCCGGTCTCCCCGAGTGGGCTTCGAATCTACGACCTGCGAATTAACGGACGTATTCCTAAGCCACCATGGGGCGACAATCATTTAAATCAATTAAATCAGTCGCATAATTATACTTCATCTGAAGTAAATATTCTGCATATTGCAGAGCCTAGTGCAGGAAGTAACTAAATCAAAGGTACCGGAGTCGAATTGTGTTGAAAGTAGTAGCAAAGCTGAAATAAAATCGACTCCGCTACCTTCGGTTAGGTATGCCAGTTTTTGAATGGTATCAAGCCGCTTTTCTGCGAACCCGCCTGACTTTTCTCCTCACGCTTTCTATATGGCATTTGTGTTAGAGACCCCTGAACGAAAGAGTGCGTGAACTAAATGTAGAGCGGTGCCATACGCCTCCAGTACTGTCCACGATGCGCGCGTCCTTCCCATATGTGCAACTTGTGAATGATACCCTTGGCGTGCAATATGTCACTCAACTGGCGGTTGTTGTGCAAGAACGGATCGTCGTCACCGACCACCATGACGATATCCATACGGCGCAATTGATCAAGGTGCCAGTCGCAATTCAGGTTAGGCATGAAATGGCTGGGTGTATGAAAGTATACGTTCTCGTCATAATAGCCGTCGAACAAGTTCCCAAAGCATTCCACATTCATGGTCAGGTCATAGCGTCCTGAAAAAGCGGCGAGTTTCTGGAACAGATGCGGGTAACGGAAGGCCATATTCCCTGCCAGAAAAGCTCCCAGACTGCACCCGTGAGCGATCGTGCAGGGATGAGGGTTCATCCGGTTCATCAGCGGCATCACTTCATGGAGGATATATTCCTCATACTGGACGTGTCGCCGGATGCGATCCGCCGGATGACGCCAGAAACAGTAAAAAGTCTCCGATGCGATGTTGTCCAGGCACCACAGCTGCAATTGCCCGGCATTAATTTTTTCCGTCAGACTATTAACGATGCGCAGGTCCTCATATTCGTAAAATCTGCCGTCGCGAGTGGGGAAAACGAGCACCTTGGCGCCGGCGTGGCCGAACACCAGCAATTCCATGTCGCGGTGCAGACGATGACTGAACCAGCGGTAGTATTCCCGATGCATTGTGAATGTCTCCAGCTATCCCATGAAAAAGTTAACCAACTCCCGGTTCATTTCCCGTATCTGCTGCTGTTTATCCGGATAGTCGACATGGCCGGCTTCGAGGACAAACAAACGCCGCAGCTTTTCCGGAATCGCGTTATAAATGGCGAACTGACCGGGCGGTGGTACGACCGGGTCGAACCGGGCCGCTGCTACAAAAACAGGGATGTGCAGGTATTGCACGGCTGACGCAGCATCATAGTAGGCCAGTGTTTCCATTATGTTAAAGTCGTGTTGGCGGCTGAAAGCGCGTACTGACTCACCACTGCCAATACAGGGGAGCGTCAGGCGCAGCGCCTGATGGCCGAAGGTGGGCACTTCAAGGTGCAGTCGCTTTATACGGCTGTCCCACGGCGATGCCAGCGCACCTATACCACCTCCAAAACTGCTCCCAGAGTAGCCGATCCGGCCCGTAACTTGCGGGAATAACTCAAGCAAGGCCGACACCGCCAGCCACAAATCTTCCACGCAAGCGCCCAGAATATAGCGCTCCCGATCTTGAATGTCGTGTAAAACGTGGTAATACGGATTTTGTGAAACATTCACCACAGGGCTGCAGCCCAGCCCCCGAAAACAGGGAAATAGCAGCACTGTATCCTCAACAGCAAAAGGTATATCCGGAGCCTCACGGCCGGCGTAGCCATGCCCGATGATCAGTCCTCGATTGATTTTTCCGTTTGCGGGCGTCAGTAGCCAGCCGCCGATCTTTACCCCTCTTGTCGAAAAATAGTGCAGGTCGTGCACGATGTAACCCTTTTGCATCAGCTCGCTGAGCTGAATATGCGGTGTTGACTCCACTGTCAGCGCTGTTGCATAGCGACGTTCCCAGAAGGCGGCGAAATCGGCCGGCGGTTTCGGCGGTTCAATGGCCAGGAGTTGCGCCAGATCCATGCCGTAAGTCGGATCAAAATCATAGCTGCGCCCAGCAAGCCCGGATGAATTATCTCTGTTACGCATATAGTGAGCTGATCTGCCAGTCAGCACTTTTAACAACATGCAAATTTTCGAAAACTAATTGATTCATCAACGGCTCCTGGTCTGTCAGCGTAAACATGATACTGACTGATTGAACCATATATTCAACCCCCGGCATATAAGCAGAAGTGCCGGAAAATCAGACTCAGTAATGATGGGCGCACTCACTCGAGTAACAAACGGCTCCGGGCGCAATCTTGCCCATCGTTGCGAATTATTGCTCGGCAAATAACGCCTGTAGGATAATGTCACTTAGAAAAATTCTTTAGGAAACCGCTGAATTATTGTCATTTCGAGCAAGGCGATAAATCTAACGATTAAGGTTAGGTCGTGATCGCGGAGCGAGCCACGACCTGAACCGTTTGTTGGACGAGCCCGGCTCAGGCTCACAAACACTATGCAAATATCTCCTCAATCCAGCCTCGCATAAACGGGCT
>JAJXTL010000250.1 GCA_021783855.1 Pseudomonadota bacterium | reverse complement strand
GATCGGATCGATAGGCCCTGTCAGCACGATCTATCTGGCGTATCTTTTCCTGAATGAGCCGGTTACGCTGTTGCAGATCGCAGGAGCCATGCTGGTGATGAGCGGGGTGCTCATCATCAGCCTCTCCAGGAATCAGGCGGGTGCGATAAAGTGAAGAGGGGAATACAATGCGTTTCTGTCTTGCGATGTTTTTTTGATAAATGCCATGAATCTTATCGGATTGATGCCGCCCGAATGGGCGCATGTGCTGTTCGTGCTTTTCCTGTCCTTTCTGATCGGGCTGGAACGCGAAGAGCGCAAGGACAAGGATGGACACTACTCATTCGGCGGCGTGCGCACTTTCCCGCTGATCGGGCTGATCGGCTATTCGATGAGCCAGTTGTCAGGCGGGGAGCTTCTGCCGCAGGCGATCGGCTTTGCCGTGGTGGGGGGGTTCCTGATGATTTCCTACTGGCACAAACTCACCACTTCTGCCAGTTCCGGCGTGACCTCGGAAATGTCGGGACTGGCCACTTACCTGGTGGGCGCGTTTGTTTATCACGAGATGTTCTGGATCGCCACCGCGCTGACGGTCTCCAGTCTCCTGCTGCTCGAACTCAAGGAAGGGCTGGAGAACCTGGCTAGGCGCATCGAAAGCACGGATATCCTGACTTTTGCCAAATTTCTTTTCCTCTCCGCGGTGATACTGCCTCTGTTGCCGGATACGCCATATAGCCCGTTCCAGATCAATCCTTTCAAGACCTGGCTGGTCGTGGTGGCAGTCAGCGCGGTATCCTATGGCAGCTATGTGCTGCAGCGCCTGACCCGTGAGAAGGGCGGCGTCATCCTGGCTGCACTGCTTGGCGGCGCCTATTCATCCACGGTGGCTACTGTCGCACTTGCCAGGCGCGCAAAGGGCGATGAGCAGCCTCATTTGTTTGCCGGCGGAATACTGATCGCATCGGGGGTGATGTATCTGCGGCTTGCGATTCTGCTGGCGCTGTTCAATCGCGCGCTGATGGGCAGGCTGGCCGTCCCGTTTGTCGCGCTGGCGTGCATTGCGATGATTGCTGGCTGGCTCTGGTCCAGGCAGTCGGATAGAAGTGCGGTGCAGGCATTGGGTGATTCGGAGCCGAAGAACCCGCTTGAAATTCGCGCGGCGCTGCTCTTCGCATTGCTGTTTGTCGGCATGCTCGTGGCAACGCATCTGGCCGTGACTTATCTGGGGGAGAAGGGCGTCTATACGCTGGCGGCCGTCATGGGCGTGACCGATGTGGATCCCTTCATCATGGGGCTCACCCAGTCCGCACCCATGCTGACGCCGTTGCATGTGGCGTCATCCAGCATTCTGATTGCAGCAGCCAGCAACAATGTGATCAAAGGCGTCTATGCCTATGCGCTGTCATCGCGCAGGGTGGGCGTGCAGAGCCTTTTTCTGTTGCTGGGTCTGGCAGCGCTGGGATTGATTCCGCTGCTCTGGTGATGGCTGGCGTTTCCGTCATGCGCGGATCGGCAATCGGTATATATCATTTCTGGCGGGATTTGGGGTATGGTATCGGTGCGCTGGGCCTGGGCATTACCGCGCATTTCAGCGGCACGCTGGACGCCGCATTCTGGTTCGTCGCGATATCGATGTTCATCTCGGGCGGCCTGCTCTGGATTTTCGGCGAGGAAACGCATCCCAGATTGAACCCGGCTTGAATCCTTAAAGGGCAATGCCTGATGGATTGAAGAATACCCGACTGGGTGTCTGGTATCCAAGCCGTTTTCTCGGTCTGCTGTTCAATCGCTACATTGTCGTATCGATCTTCTGTTGTGTAATAGTGGTGAAGTTCCTGTTCTTGGGGGAGTGCTGCCGTATCATCCCATTGCTATTCGTGTCGGGCCCCCAGGACGCACAGGGGGAAACCAAATAGAAGTCAGCCTTCAGCCGTTGGCGCAGGGTCTGGCGCCAAGCAGATCGGCGAATGCCTTGGCATTAATGGCTTTGCTGAAGTAAAAGCCCTGTCCCTCGTCGCAATTCTGGGACAGAAGAAATGCAAATTGTTCTTCTGTTTCCACGCCCTCGGCAATGACCCGCTGCTTGAGACTTTTGCCCATGCTGATCACGGCATTGACGATTGCGGCTTCGTCCGGATTGCTGGTTATGTGTTTCACGAATGACTGGTCGATCTTCAGGGTGTCGATCGGAAAACGTCTCAGATAACTCAGGCTGGAATAACCGGTACCGAAGTCATCTATCGCAAGCTTTACGCCCAGGTCTGTGAGCGCATGCAGCAATAAACAGGTAGACTCGGCATCGGGCATGAGGACGCTTTCTGTCAGCTCGAGTTCCAGATAATGCGGTGCGAGACCGGTATCATCGAGGGTCGTGCGCATGTTTTCCAAAAAATCCTTGGCATGTAATTCAAGTGCTGAGGTGTTGACTGCGACGGTGATCGGCGCGAGGCCCGCCGTCTGCCAGGCCTTGATCTGGCGGCAGGCTTCAAGCAGCACCCAGCGGCCTATCGGTACGATCAGCCCGCAATCTTCGGCTATTGGCACGAATTTTGCGGGCGGCAGCAGTCCCAGCTCCGGATGCTGCCAGCGGATGAGCGCCTCGGCGCCGACAATAGTGCCGCTGTGAAGATTTATTTTCGGCTGGTAGTGCAATACAAATTCCTGCCGGTCCAGCGCGCGGCGCAGGCCGGCCTCAATGGATTGCCGCTGGACGGCCCGAACATTCATGTTCTGCTCGAAAAATTTGAAATTATTGCGCCCGTTTTCCTTGGCAGAATACATCGCGGTATCCGCACTCTTGACCAGGGTTTCAGCATCCTGCCCGTCGCCTGGGAAGATGCTGATGCCGATACTCGCGCTGATATGCAGATCCTGCTGACCAATGCGGTGAGGCAGCATGACTGACGCGAGTAACTTTTGCGCGGAAAGTGCCGCGTCCTCTACATGTTCAATAACGGGAAGCAGTAGCACGAATTCATCTCCGCCCTGACGACTGACAGTGTCCGAGTGACGCACACAAGCTACCAAACGCTGTGCGACTGACTGCAACAGTTGATCGCCAATCGCATGTCCCAGGGAATCGTTGATGTGTTTGAATCGGTCAAGATCCATAAACATCACTGCAAGCTCTCTGCCTTGACGGCGGGCCAGCTCAATCGCCTGCTCAAGTCTGTCTTGCAAGAGCACCCGGTTAGGTAAGTCGGTGAGAGCATCGTGATGGGCCAAATGCTCCATCCTGTCCTTGGCGGTTTGGAGTTGTGCTGCCAGTTTTTGTGCTTCAATGGCTGAAGTGACCAGGCGCGCGTTCGCCTGTTGCAACAGCAGCAGATGATCATCTGCTGCTGCCTGTGTTATTTCTACGGCACGAATTTCACGCTCGCGCGAGCTGACCGCCTCCTCGCGCAAATGCGCGGCATCTTCTCTTAGCGTGACCGATTGATTGCGGATTGAAATGTTCGTTTCATCGTTAATGGCTAACTTGCGCCGTCTGTCATGGCTGCGGACAATATGGGGTCTGCTTTGATCAACCGCAGGAACC
>JAJXTL010000059.1 GCA_021783855.1 Pseudomonadota bacterium | reverse complement strand
CCGACCGGGCAAATACCGGGTCTGGGCAGCGTGCCGGGTCTTGGCGAGTTATTCAAGGCGCGCAACGATACCAATGGAAAAACTGAACTGGTCATTTTCCTGCGCCCCGTCATACTTAATCAGGAAAGCCAGTACGATGTGGTGCGCCAGTTCAAAAGCCCCACCGCCAGCGCCGAATGGCAAAAGGCTACCCAACAAGCAGAGGTGAAACCATGAGCCTCCTGTTCAACGCGTTAAAACGCGCCCAGGGCGACAAGCCTGAAGTCTCAACGGAATCACAGGCCGCCAGCAGGCCGAAGGTCAACCTGCTGCCTTACGCGGCAGCGGTGCTGATTCTGCTGACCGGCGGCTTTTCATGGTTTATTTATCAACAAAATCAATATACTCCAATAGCGACCCGGCAGCCTGCAACGCCTGCCATGACACAACAGCTTGCCGCATCTGCCCCGACTATACCGCAAGCTGCATCCGCGCAAACAGCCCTGCCTGCCACGGCAAGCGGGGGCGATCCCCCTGCCGGTAAGGCAAGGACTCACCCTGCTGCCGCAAAAAAAAATCACAAACGCCAACCGCCCGGGAAAACCACGCAGGCCGCAGGCGATCCACTCAAGGAAGCTTACCTGGCGTTATCCCGGGGCCAGCTTGATCTGGCGGAACAAAAATACCTTGCGATACTGGATCTTCGTCCTCATGAAAAAGACGCACTGCTGGGGCTGGCGGTGATTGCCCAGCGCAAGCTGCAAACGGATCGCGCTACCGACCTTTACCGTCAGGTGCTGCGTGAAGACATGGGCAACGCCGCCGCTGCGGCAGGCCTCGTCAGTCTGTCGGCACAGGCAGATCCGGTGGCAGCCGAAAGTCAGCTGCGGGAATTGCTCGACATCAAGCCTGCCGCGCCTGAACTCCACTACGCATTAGGCGGCGTGCTGGCACGCCAACTGCGCTGGGGTGAGGCACAAGAGTCGTTCTATCGCGCTTACAGCCTGAAGCCTGACGACGCACTCTACGCATATAACCTGGCTGTATCCCTCGATCGCCTGCGCCAGCCGACTGCCGCACTCTCTTATTACGAGAAGGCTTCCAGCCTGTCGAAAACAGACACTCCGACGCTTGATTTGAACGCCATCGCCAAACGAATAGAGGAACTTAAAAGCAGTCGTTAGCGGCAGCTCGGGCTCTGCCGGACCACTTCGATAAACTCAGGGCAAAGCCCACCTTAGCGCTTCATGGGGAAATGCTATTCCTTCAAATTATGTGAGCAGTATGCAAACGAAATGAATACTCTAACTCCACAAGTCGTTCACCAGCGTATCGGCGAGGTACTGATTTCACGCGGCCAGATCAATGACGATCAGTTGCATATCGCCTTGCAGCGACAAAAAAACGACAACAAACCGCTGGGCGAAGAATTGCTCGACCTGCACTTCATCGACGAACAAGCCATGCGCGAGGCCGTATCTGAAGCGGCCGGCTACAAAGCCATCGACCTGACAGGCTTCGTGGCCAATGCCGCAGCCCTGGCGCTGATCCCCAAGCCGGTCGCCGTCAAATACACCCTGTTCCCGATCAGCTTTGATCCGCAAGCCGGGAATCTGGTGATCGTCGCAGCGAACCCGGACGACATACTGGCGCGCGATGCGATTGCCCCCTTTCTGGCTCACGCAAATCAGATAGCCGACCAGCACATCGCATCCGAATGGCGCATCGCACCCAGCGCCGAAGTCCTCGCCGCGATCGACAAGTTTTACGACCATGAACTTTCCATCGAGGGCATCCTTTTTGAACTGGAAGGAGGCGAACTCGACCTTAACGCGCTGACCCAGACCGGTGTTTCCTACAGCCACCCCATTGTGCGCCTGACCGATGCCCTGCTCTCCGATGCGGTCAGCCGCAACGCTTCAGACATCCATTTCGAGCCGGAAGAACAATTTTTACGCATCCGTTACCGCATAGACGGCGTGTTGCGGCCGGTACGCTCGCTGGCAAAATCAAACTGGATGGCGATACTGGTGCGCCTTAAAGTGTTGTCGGGCATGAACATCTCCGAAACGCGCGCCCCTCAGGACGGTCGTGTTTCGCTCTCGCTGTTCGGCCGCCAGATCGACTTTCGCGCTGCTTCCCACCCGACCATACATGGCGAAAATTTCGTGTTGCGAATACTCGACCGTAAAGCGGGCATCGTCAGTCTGGATAAGCTCGGCCTGACCGATGCACAGCTTGTCCTGCTCGAACGAATGTTAAAAAGACCCGAGGGCATCCTGCTGGTGACCGGGCCTACGGGATCGGGCAAAACCACCACGCTGTATTCGATACTCAGCCATCTGAACAACGACTCCGTGAACATCATGACGCTGGAAGACCCGGTAGAGTACCCCCTGCCGCTCACCCGTCAGACCTCCATCGCCGAAACGATCAAGCTCGACTTTTCCAACGGCATACGCTCGCTGATGCGCCAGGATCCCGACATCATCCTGGTGGGTGAAATCCGCGACCACGACACCGCAGAAATGGCGCTGCGCGCCGCGATGACAGGACATCAGGTGTTTTCCACCTTACACACCAATTCCGCCCTGGACTCGATCGCCAGACTCCACGATCTTGGCATCATAGACGACATGTTTGCCTACAACCTGATCGGCGTGATCGCCCAACGACTGGTGCGCAAACTCTGCCCGCTCTGCAAAGTCGGCTATGCGCCGGATGCCACTGAACGCAGGATCATGGGTATTAACACAGGAAGCACAATTTTTCGCCCGACAGGCTGCCCGGACTGCGACCATCAGGGCTACAAGGGCCGCCTTGCCATCATGGAACTGCTGCGCTTCGACCACGGTCTGATCGAGCTGGTAACACGCCGAGCCGGTCTGAAGGAGTTGACCGACTATGCGATGTCACACCATTTCATCCCGCTCATTGAAGACGGCATCAGGCGCGTAAAGGAAGGGCAGACTTCCCTGACTGAAGTGCGTCGCGTCGTCGATTTCAGCGAAAGGATGGGTGAATAATGCCCCTCTATCGCTACCGCGCTGTTGACGCCGCAGGCAAGATTGCCAAGGGTGAGATTGATGCGCTCAACGAACAGGATCTGGACGCGCAACTCAAAAAAAACGGCTTCGATCTGATACGCGCCTCCCCCCTGAAAGACAGGGCACACACCCTCCGCAAACTGGCGCGGCGCGACCTGATTCAATTTTTGTTTCAGCTGGAAATGCTGCTCCGCGCGGGTGTGCCGATCCAGGCCATCCTGGCCGATCTGCGCGATTCGGCAGAGACCCAGCAAATCAAGACACTGTGCGCCACTCTGTACGAAAAAATTGATTCCGGCTCGACCATTTCGGAAGCATTTGCCGCCAACCCCGGCATATTTCCCGAGCTGGTAGTCAATCTGATACGCGCCGGAGAGGCGACAGGTCAATTGCCGGATGTCCTGAAGGAAATCGTGGAGTCGTTGAAATGGCAGGACGAACTGGTGTACAAGACCCGCCAATTGTTGACCTACCCGGCCTTCGTGACGGTTGTGGTAGGCTCCGTGGTGGTTTTCCTGATGACCTTCCTCGTGCCACAGATCATCGGCTTTGTCACCAACATGGGCGGCAAGATCCCGCTGCAAACCAGACTGCTGATCTGGGTGTCGAGCGCGTTCGTCAACTACTGGTGGATCATTATTCCCGCTCCCATTGTTTTGCTGCTGTTGCTGCTACTGGTGGCAAAGACCAACTATCGCGTCAAACGCAAGATGCATGCCGGTCAGTTGCGCCTCCCCTACGTCGGCACCATCATCAAGAAAATCATACTCGCGCGCGTGAGCGACACCCTGGGTCTGACCTATCGCACCGGCATCCCGGTGCTGGACGGGCTGGTCTATTGCAGCAACATCACCGGCAACATCCTCGTGAAGAAAGCCATAGACCTGGCGCGCACCGACATCGCCAACGGCACGCCCATCAGCCATGCCTTTGCCGCTCAAAAGCTGTTTCCCTCGCTGGTCATCCGCATGATCAGGGTGGGCGAGGAAACGGGTGACCTGGCAGGCTCGCTGAAAAACATCTCCTATTTCTACAACCGGGACATCAACGATTCCATCGCCCGCGTACAAGCACTTATCGAACCTACACTCACCATCGTGCTGGGCATCATCCTGGGCTGGATCATGCTGGCCGTACTGGGTCCCATCTACGACACGATCAGCAAACTTAAACTGACATGAAAACCGTCCTGTTCATCGACTCCACCAGTACGCGCTATTTCAGGCGCGAGCAGGGCCTGTGGCAGCACATCGACAAACCGGATGTCCGTGACAAGCTCTGGGTGATTGCCAATGTTCCCGAGGAAACGCTGGAGCCCTTCCAGTTACCGCTGCTGTTCGGTCGTGACCGCAGCCATTTTCTGGAACGGCATCTGTCCACCGCTTTTCCGCACAGTCAATACCGCGCCGCGGCCATTGTTTCGGGTAACCTGCTCAAACCCGGCACCGCCGTGCTCACCGGATTGACCACGGCGGAAGTCGTAACCCGCGAACTGAGCAAACCTGACATTTCCATCGCGGGTGTCTGGGGCATCTCCATGCTGCTGACTCTGATGGCCCGGCGCCTTGCCATCAATAACGTCATGCTGGTCATGCCCAGCGCGCATTACCTGCGCATTCTGGTTCTCAAGGAGGGCATTCCGGTCATCACGCGTTGCATACATCGCTACAGCGACGACAAGGAACACGACAGTAATGAAATCCAGCGCACCCGCCAGCACCTCGAAAACCGCCACATTTTCGAACACGAAGCTATTCCGCCCCTGCTCTATCTGGGCGATTCGACTGCCGAACACCTGAGCGGATTGTTGCCACTGCCCGATGCGTTTTCCCCCAGGGGAGAGGCAGCCTATCTGCATCCGCTGTTCGAGCAGGTCATCTCGTCACCCAACGGGCAACTGGCCCCCCTGCAATTGCGTGCCCGTCATCTGGCCGAGAGCGTACGCCGGGCGGCGCATGCAGGTTGCGTTGTCAGTCTGTTCGCTGCCATCCTGTTCGGACAGGAAGATTTTCGCGCACTGATCAGCCTGCATGAACGGGAAAAAATCCTGAATGCAGACCTGCAACAGGCCAACCGCGAACAGGAACGGCTGGCAGGAAACATCAGCGCTACCGGCACCGATCCTGCACTGGTACGCCAGGCCACCAAATTTGCGGCACTGGAAATGGAGGCTGCGCCCACCCCTGAATCCTTGCTTCGATTTGTTGCCGGCACCATTGCCGACTTGCCTCAGGTGCGCATCAGGAGCCTGACTTTCAAGCTTCCGAAATCCGGCGAGCGTTACTGTCAGGGCCAAACCGTCATCGACGTGCCGCTGCTCAACCGGAGAATCGATCTGCCGCTGAATGCCGGCAACAAGCCGCCAGAAACCGACACGCCGCTGCGCTATGCCGAATTGCAATTTTCGATTCTGCTGACTGACAATCTGACACCTGCTGCACAAGCCGAAGTTCGCAAACGGATTTCAGCCGTCATCAAGGCGGACAAAGACGTCCAGCTGATGCAGGATCCTGCCGCTTTTTCGCTCATCAACACCATCAGGGGCGGAGTTGGCATGGACACCAGCAGCACAGAGAATCTCTGGTGCATGAGCATCCCCTGGAAAACCGTCTCTGTTAAGGAGCTGCCATGAACGCCTATGGAGTCGTGCTCAAACCGGCCAAAGTTGCCCTGATCCTGTTCGCGCTGTCGGTCGCGGCAGCATTTATTGTCGTTATCGGTCTGGCGCACTATCGCACGGGAAAACAGCAGTCCATCCTGCAAACAGAGCAGCAGTTGGCCGCCACCCGAGAAAACATCAACAAACTCACTTTTGATCTGAATAGCATCAACAAACTGGCCGAGAAGTACAAAAAACTGAACCAACTGGGATTGATCGGCGGAACGGATCGGGATAGCTGGGTTGCACGTCTGGAAGCCATTTACCGCGACACACGCCTGCCGCCCACCTTCCGTTACACGCTGGCGCCGCCGCAGTTGCTAAACCCGCAAGCTGCCCCGGCCGACGCGCCGACAGCGTATCTGAACAACATTTCATACCATGATCTATCCCTTGAATTGTCCGGCATACACGATGGAGAATTTCTCGATTTCATGGCGAAGCTTGCCCGCGACTGGAAAACCCCGTACCGGGTGGAGACTTGCCAGATTTCGCGCGATGCGGAAGTGATAACCGGCCTGCAAATCAGATGCACGGTACAACTGTATTCATTGCCCGAGAAGGTGAAGTAGTAAGTGGAAAGTAGCAGCGCGTCATTCCCGCGCAGAGGGGTAAGCAGGCAAGTCGAGAAGCGGCTGCTCGCAAGGCGGGAATCCAGTTGTAAGTCGGGCTATGCCCGACATGGTGTGCGTTGCCCATCCCACGGGAGATATACCATGAACATCAAATTATTTTGTTTTATCAGCCTGGCACTGTTCAGCGGTTCCGCGCTCGCCTATCCTATCGGCACGCTGTTTTATTCACCGACCGAACGCGCAGCCCTGGTCGCTGCGCGCAGCGGTATCGCGCAAACTGCCATCTACACCCTCACAGGCATCACCTATCGCAGCGCAGGCAAAAGCATCGCATGGATCAATGGTCGAGCCGTCAACGAAGTACCGCAAGATGCAGCCATCCCGACGCTGGTTATCACCCGCGACCATGTGCTGATTGAAGGCAAAGCCATCAAGGTAGGCGAATCGCTGGACATCATCTCCGGACAGCGCATCTTGCGCCTGCCTGAAAAAGCCGTGCAGGTAAAGCAATGAAATCAATTATTAAACAACATGGTATTGCGCTGCTGATATTTATCCTTGTCATGGCAACGGCCGCTGCGTCCGTCACTGTCAAGGCGCTGAACAACGCCAGCCAGAATTACCAGATCGCACGCGAAAAAATTACTTCGGCGGCTCTGGCACAGGCAAAAGATGCACTGATCGGCTATGCCAGCTCCGTCGACCTCAGTTCCAGTAGTCGTCGCCCAGGTGACCTCCCATGCCCTGATACAAACAATGATGGCATAACGGAAACCTCTTGTGGTAATGCATCTGGAAGCACTGGACAATCATTGAGAATTGGACGACTACCTTGGAAAACATTAGGTTTACCGGATTTGCGTGACGGCAGTGGGGAAAGACTTTGGTATGCCGTTTCAAACAATTTCAAATACAACACACGAACCAGTTGTTCATCAGCGGGTCAACCTGGATGTCTAAACAGCGACACAGTAGGCACTATCAGTATCTTTGCAGCCAATGGAACGATCCTGAGTGATGGTGGTGGAAATACAGGAGCCGTAGCTGTCATCATTGCACCAGGCAATATTCTGACACGCTCCGACAAATCTTCTCCTCAAGATCGCAGCAATACAGGTATCAACGATCCGCAGAATTATCTAGACATCGCGCTTGGCAAAGATAACGCCAATTTCGCAGATAGCTCATCAACCAATGGATTCATTCAAGGCATAATCAAAGACAGCAACGGAAAAACAATTCTCAACGACCAGTTGCTGATCATCACGCAAGAAGAGATCATGAAGCCTATCCAAAAGCGCGTCGCAGGAGAAGTCAAGAATTGTCTGAATGATTATGCACTCCACAACAACAACCGATACCCATGGGCCGCGCCAATCACTGACCTGAGCAGCATTTACAACGATAATACTGATACGTATTTTGGGCGCATTCCAGATTATCTTGGCAACACACAAAATGACAGCGACTACCATATGAGCGTTCATTGGGGTAGCTGCAATACTGATACAAACAACACTCCTTCAAGGTGGTGGCTCAACTGGAAAGAAATGGTTTTCTATGGGGTAGCAAAAAATTTCAAACCAAGAGATTCAAGTGCCCCCGGCTTCCCTTCAACTTGTGCAAGCGCAGGTAACTGTTTGAACATCAACAGATCAAACATTCCTGCAAGATTTGTTGTGATTGTTGCCGGAAAAACGCTTAACAATCCTAACCAAACAAACCGCAACTCAAATAAAAGCAGTGCATTTTATTATTTAGAAGGTGGCAACCAAAATGTTGACCAAAGCGGAGGTTATACCTTCACTCAAATGTCGCCTTCGACTACTTTCAACGACACGTTGGAGTTCCAATAATGCGCCACATCGAACATCATCAAATACAAAATGGTTTTACACTCGTCGAAATGGCCATCGTACTGGCCATCATTGCGCTGGTGTTGGGCACCGGGCTGACGCTATATTCCACACAACAGGATCAGCAGCGCATTAATGATACTAATACACGGCTTAGCAATGCGAATGAAGCACTGATTGGCTATGCTCTTGCCAACGGGCGACTGCCTTGTCCTGCTTCAGCCACCTCAAACGGAGTGGAAAGCCCGGTTGGAGGTGGAGCTTGTACAAATTCTTATAACGGTTTTTTGCCCGCAGTAACATTAGGATTCACACCAATAAACAGCCAAGGTTATGCCATCGACGCCTGGAGCAATCCTATACGTTATTCTGTCACATCTTCAAACGGAAATGCTTTTACTACAATCGGAGGAATGAATAGCACCGGAATCTCAAGCCTTACACCAGATTTACAGGTGTGCTCAACCGCCGCAGGTATTGCCGGCACTCCGCCAAGTTGTGCCAGCGGCACATCTCTTGCTTCCAATGGCGTGCCAATGGTTATCTACTCAAACGGAAAAAACGGGACATACGGCGGCACTAGCACTGACGAAGCGGAAAACCCCAATCCAAACAGTGCGGACAATGACCGTGTCTTTGTCTATCACACCCCCACTCCTGCTGAATATTCAAACGGTTATTTTGACGACCAGGTCATCTGGCTTTCCCCCTATATATTATTCAACCGCTTGGTTCAGGCGGGGAAACTGCCATGAGCGGCCATCTGAGTGACTCGCTGCATCCGGTCGACCTGCATGGATTGCTCATCGTCGAAGACGATGAGGCGCTCGCCTGCTATCTTGCCGACAGCATGAAAGTAGAAGGTTATCGCGTGTTCTGCGCGCACTCCCGCGCCGAGGCGCTGGCTGTCCGGCCGCAACCCCTGCTGGCGCTGGTGGATCTGGGTTTACCTCCGGCGGAAAACTTCACCAGCGAAGGCCTGTTTCTGATTGACGCGCTGCTGGCCCGCGAACCACGCTGCAAGATCATCGTCATCACCGGCCAGGACGAGGAATCTGCGGCTTTCGAGGCAGTGCGACGGGGTGCGTTCGATTTTTTATGCAAACCCTCCGCAATGCCCGACATCAAGGCCGCAATCAGGCGCGCCAGTCTGTTCCTGCACCACGAAGAGCACTTGTCCGAAACAGGGGAGGCGCGCGTGCACATCACCGTGAGGCTCGCCGACGGACCAAAGGAGGGCGCCGATGCCGTCGAGGAGCAGATCGTCCGTGGCACGCTGGCCGACACCAATGGCAATGTCACGGAAGCTGCCCGCCGCCTGGGACTGGTGCGCGAGAACCTTTATTACTACCTGAAAAAATACGGCATCCAGCCGAACCGAATGTAACTTGAAGGATGTGGTGGCACTGGTGCCGGAGCAAGAGTTTTTCGTAAAGGAACCGCATCGCTGTATGAAAAATTTTTGTCCCAACTCCAGAATGATGCGCTTTGTGCCTCGGCACATCCTAAACTGGCTTTATCCACGTTCAACAACCAAAACAGCTTTAAAAATTTCATCATGGAACCCTACACTGATCTGCCCATCGTCCTCGTCGCGGCGGGGATGGCCTTGCTGGCCACGATTGCCTATCTTGCAAGACTGGTCAGACGGCACCGGCGCTCACTTGGCGCCTTGCTGAAACTTGCAAAAATAAACCTCGACCCGCTGCAGCTGCCAGCCGCTTCCTGGCCCACCCTTGCCGGAGGCGGTATCATAAGACTGTATTTTTCAGGCAACTGGTTTGGCCAATCTGTGCAGGGGGAGTTTGGCGAAACGCATGCCGGCGGCAAGCCGTTCTGCTTCACAATCGCCGCCCATGATGATGTGCATCTCGAATTTGAGCTCTACGCAAAAGCCAATCGCGGCGAAGCGCGCCTGTTCACCGAGAATCTGGCGGAGGTATTTCGCCTGTTGCTGGAAACCGCCGTGCACGGAAAAATGCAGGCACTGTCAGTCGCGCTGACTGAACAGGCCAGACTGTCGCTCTATCTGCAACACGATCTGCGCAACCTCGCACAGTGGGTGGAATGGGTCGCGGCAGATTTTTCCATCGCCCGCAGCGATGCCGACCTGCTTGGCACGGCACAGCACCTGCACACCAGCGCGCACCATGCCGCAGCACGCGCAAGACGCATACTGGATGCGACCTGCCATACCCGTTCGCCGCCGCTGCCTGCAGCCATCGCACTGGCCGATGCTATTCATCAGGCAGCCGAACACGCGGGTATCGGCGTCACGATAGACCGTGATGCGCGCGTCCTGCTGCGCCGCGATCTTCTGGACCGCACGCTGGACAACCTGTTCACCAATGCCGCCCCGCTGCTGCGCACGCACCCCGACCGTGTGATTGCTG
Source organism: Pseudomonadota bacterium (assembly GCA_021783855.1). The sequence continues at coordinate 5,157 of JAJXTL010000059.1, read as the reverse complement.
TTTCGATCCTGCCCGAAGCATGCAAGGTCTGTGTCCAAATCAGGATGCCACGCCTTGCCCAAACCGCTCACCCTGAAAAACTGTTCGAGCCGTTCTCAAGCGGTCGCCCCGGCGGCCTGGGATTGGGGCTGTATCAGGCTCGCAAAAGCCTGAAGGAGGCAGGGGGCGAGATGACCGCAGAATTATGCGGTGAGGACATCTGTTTCAGCCTGAGCCTGCCGAACGCACCTGCTAATCCTGCACGAGTGTAAAACTTTTTTACTTCACCCGCAGCCTTGCAAAACATACAGTGTCGACCGTACTACCTTCACGTCAACCAATTGAACAAAGGAGAACATCATGTTTGAATACAACAAAGCTGTCTGCCGTGAGGAGCACGGCACAGGCAGATTAACCAGCCGCCAGCCGGGTTTCACGCTGGTCGAACTGGCCATCGTGCTGGTGATCATTGGCCTGATCCTGGCCGCCGTACTGAAGGGCCAGGAAATGATGAATAACGCCAAGGTCAAAAACGTGGTCAATGATCTGCGGGGCGTTTCCACCGCGTATTACGCCTACCAGGATCGCTACAAGGCAATACCCGGCGACGATGCAGCCGCTACCGCCCATTTGGGGCAGACTGCCGTCTCTGGAAATGGAGATGGTGTCATTACGGGCAGTTACAATGACTCTGATGTTGCTACTGAAAGTGGTCTTTTCTGGCAACATACCCGCATGGCGGGTTTCTTGACGGGCACTGCCACAGCCAGCACAGCACCAGTGGGTATCAATGCATTGGGAGGCCATCTTGGAGTCGAGGGGGGAACAGCGAATGTCTATGGCATGATCGGCAACGTGGTTTGCTCCGGCAACATCCCCTGGAAAATCGCCCAGGCCGTCGACATCATCATGGACGATGGCAACAGCGATACTGGCAATGTGAGAGCGGGTAGCACTACCAGCGCAAATGCCGTCACACAAACAACAACACAGCTCGTATACGGAACAACATCAGGAGTACAAGCGCCTGCAACAATGGACGAAACACATACCATTTGCATGAAACTCTAACTGATCGGGCGAATACCCACAGGGTACAAGTAAATTCGCCCCTAGTCCGCTACGGCAGACTTTTTTTGAATTTCCCGCGCAGGTGTAAAACTTTTTTACTTCCCGCAAGGCTGCGCGGCGCTTACATTGCGCCATGCACTGCGTTACTTCATGCTTGCAAAGGAGAATATCATGTGGAAATACAGCAAAGGCTTTACGCTGGTTGAACTGGCCATCGTGCTGGTCATCATCGGCCTACTGCTGGGTGGCGTGCTGAAGGGGCAGGAGATGATCGAAAACGGCAAGATCAAGAATGTAAAGAATGACATGCAAGGCATGACCGCTGCCTATTACGCCTACCGGGATCGCTATAATGCCCTGCCCGGCGACGATATCAATGCGCATACCCGCTGGTCAGCCGCCGTTGCCGGTACCGGCAACGGCATTATCGTAGCCTCAGCCTGGGTGAGCTCCTGCGCTTCCTATACCACCAACTCTGACGAAAACTGCCTGTTCATGCAGGATCTGCGCCTCGCCGGGCTGATTACCGGTGCGCCCAACACAGCCGACCCGATCAATGCCTATGGCGGGGTGATCCGCGTCTATTATAATACCGACACGGGCAGTACCGCTTTAGGCATCGGCCTGAACCTGTGCTTTGGCAATCTGCCCGCCAAGGCGGCGGAATCGGTAGACATCGCCTTCGACGACGGCGTTCCAAATGCCGGCAGCGTGCGTGCGGCACTCGGAGGCAGCAACACCACGCCCGTTGTTGCTGCACCGACAACTTACATAGATCCAAATACTTACACTGTCTGCAAACTGCTGTAAAAACCGCTTTTCCGTTTGCCAGCATAAGCCCGCTAACGCGGGCTTATCATTTGCAATAACGTACTATACCCGTCGCCAATTGGTGCCTGCTGCGCTGTCCTCCAGCACGATGCCATCAGCCAGCAGCGCTTTTCTGATGCGGTCGGCCTCGGCGTAATTTTTGGCCAGCTTCGCGTCGTTACGTGCGACGATTTGCGCGGCGATCAGCGCATCATCAGAACCTTGTGCAACAGAGCCTCCTTGCAAAAACGCAGTCGGGTCGCGCTGCAACAGCCCCAGCACGGCGCCCAGTGCTTTGAGTTCTGCGGCAGACTCAATTGACTGACTGCGGTTCACTTCGTTGGCCAGATCGAACAGCACCGCAATGGCTTCCGGCGTATTGAAGTCGTCGTCCATCGCAGCCTTGAAACGACCGGCATAGGGCGAGCTCCATTTCACTCCCTCATCCCCCACCCTTCTCCCAAGGTGAGAAGGGCTAAACCCCTCTCCCTCCGGGAGCGGGGCCAGAGGTGAGGGAACGTTCTTTAACGCCGTATACAGCCTGTCCAGCGCTTTCTTCGCATCGTCCAGATGCGCGTCGGAATAATTCAGCGGGCTGCGGTAATGGGCGCGCAGGATGAAAAATCGCACCGCTTCAGGGTCGTATTGCTTCAGCACCTCGCGGATGGTGAAAAAATTGCCCAGACTCTTGGACATCTTCTCGTTGTCCACCCGCACGAAACCGTTGTGCATCCAGTAGTTCACGAACTGGCACTGGTGCGCGCCTTCAGACTGCGCGATCTCGTTCTCGTGATGCGGGAACTGCAAGTCCGCCCCGCCGCCGTGAATATCGAAATGATCTCCCAGCAATTTCGAGGCCATCGCCGAGCATTCGATGTGCCAGCCGGGACGCCCGCGACCCCACGGCGAATCCCACTTCACTTCCTCAGCTTCCGCATCCCTGGCATGCTTCCACAGCACGAAGTCGAGCGGATCGTTTTTACCCTCCGCCACCTCGACGCGCTCACCTGCACGCAAGTCTTCCAGCGACTTTCCCGACAACTTGCCGTAACCTTCGAACTTGCGCACCGCGAAATTCACATCGCCATCCGCAGCCTGATAGGCCAGTCCGTTCGCCTCCAGCTTAGCGATGATTTCCAGCATCTCCGGCACATACTGCGTGGCGCGCGGCTCATGATCGGGACGCGCAATGCCCAGCGCATCCGCATCCTCGTGCATCGCGTCGATAAATCTTTGCGTAAGCACATGAATAGATTCATTATTTTCAGAAGCGCGGCGGATGATCTTGTCGTCGATGTCGGTAATGTTGCGCACGTAAGTCACATCAAAACCGGAAGCCTTGAACCAGCGATACACCATATCGAACACCACCATCACGCGCGCATGACCCAGATGGCAATAGTCGTACACCGTCATGCCGCACACATACATGCGCACGGTGTTGGGCGTGATGGGGATAAATTCCTGCTTGTCGCGGGCGAGGGTGTTATAGATTTTTAACATATTTTTTTCGCAAAGTTTTCGGTTGTATCGCGTTCATAAAACACCGCACCCACCCGTTCTATATGTTCACGTAAGTCGGCGTTGTTTAACATGGAATAAATCGAGAGGTCGATAGCATAGGGCAACAGCAAATCATCCAGTTCGGAAGCGATGGCTGCGAGATTTTGCATCGTCAAGGCGTCGCCCTGCAAGGTAAGGTCGATGTCCGATCCGGTTTTATACGTCCCCATCGCACGCGAGCCATACAAAACGGCTTTACTCACTTTGGGGAAGCGCGCAAACACTTCTCGAATGCGGGCGATGGCCGCTGGCGGCAAACCGTCATTCATCAGTCTGTGTCGGGCTGCTGGTACAGTAATGAAAACGTTGCGGCCATGCTTTTGAAGGCGGGGTAGTAACGTTGCAGAATGTGTGTGGCAATGGCCTCCGCTGTCTCCTGATCGTAGGTGTGCGAGGTTAAATTGCGATCCGCAATCATGGCCATCCAGTCCTCCCCCTGTTCGATCAGTCCGTTTTTGAACGCGCTGCGGGTCGCATCCCTGGAGCCGATCAGCCCCGCAATGCCCTTATCCGACAAGAAATCTTTCAACACATTCCAGGCCAACTCATGGGTGAACTCAAAGCTTTGAATCAAACCTTGCTGTTCCAGCCTGGATAATGCGCGTGTTTGCGCCAAAGCGGCCGCCTCATCCAGCGTCTGGAGCGCCTTGAGGTAATTATTGAAGCGCTGCTTCCAGCGTATGTCTTGCTTCATTACATGCTCGCTTTTATTGGAAAGAACGTTGTCCAAACTCAACCTTGCTCCTTAGTCCATGAATCTTTCAGCGTCACGGTGCGATTGAACACCAGTTTGTCGACCGGTTGGTGGTCGCGTCTATCGGTGCAGAAGTAGCCGAGTCGCTCGAACTGGTAATGCGTCTCGGGCGGCGCGTTCTGCACGGATGCCTCCACCCAGCCCTGCACCACTTTCAATGAATCTGGGTTGAGATAGTCGCTAAAGTCGATTTCCCTGTCCGCATCCGGGGCTGCCACCGTAAACAGCCGGTCGTAAAGTCGTATCTCGGCAGGCAGCGCGTGTTCGCAGGACAGGAAATGGATCACGCCCTTGACCTTGCGCCCTTCCGGATTCTTGCCCAGCGTCGCGTGGTCTATGCTGCATAAAAGCTCGATCACCTGGCCGTCAGCGTCCTTGACTGCTTCGTCGCAGCGCATCACGTAGCTGTGACGCAGCCGCACCTCGCCGCCCAGTGTCAGGCGTTTCCAGCCTGGCGGCGGCGCTTCTGCAAAATCGTCGGCTTCGATATACAGCGATGCACTGACAGGCACGATGCGCTTGCCGAATTCGGGATGGTTGGGGTGAAAATCCGCCTCGCGTGCCTGCGCCCCCTCAAAGTTGGTGAGGGTGACTTTCAACGGATTGATGACCGCCACCACGCGCGGCGCGCGCGCTTCCAGGTCTTCCCGCACCGCGCCTTCCATGATCGCCATGTCCACGCTGTTCTCGCTTCTGGATACGCCGATGCGCTTGGCGAATTCGCGCAGGCCCGCCGCGGTATAACCCCTGCGACGCATGCCTTGTATGGTGGGCATGCGCGGGTCGTCCCAGCCGGAAACCTTCTGTTCATTCACCAGTTGCAGCAATTTGCGCTTGCTGGTGATCGTGTAATGCAATTCGAGACGCGAAAACTCGTACTGGCGCGGATGACAAGGAATGGTGATGTTGTCCAGCACCCAGTCGTAGAGCGGACGGTGATCCTCGAATTCCAGCGTACAGATGGAATGCGTGATGCCTTC
>JAJXTL010000058.1 GCA_021783855.1 Pseudomonadota bacterium | reverse complement strand
TGGAAGCTGTGACACGATTTGCAAACTGTAAGCAGCGACAGCCAGCGCAGGGCGATACAAAAAACTGCGGGCGCCTTGAGGAGCCAGCAGTTTGTCGTAAAATCCGCCACCGTAACCCAGTCTCGCGCCATTCCGGCTGAACGCAATTCCGGGCAACAGGGCGAATTCTACCTCATTTATTGCATTTAGCCGTTTGCAGCGTTCAACGACGGGTTCGCGTATCCCCCATAAACCTGCTTCCAACTGGGTTTCAGGGTCGTCCACCCAGTACAGGTCAAGCATATTGGTATGGCGATTGACACGGGGCAGCGCCAGACGCTTGCCATCGGCCAGCACGCGGTTTGCCCACAGCTCGCTGGCAAACTCGCTGCCGAAATTCATATAGCCCAGCACTGTTTCGGCACGCTGGTATTCCGACATTTGCAACAGCCGTGCGGTGATCGCCGCGTTATGGGCGGTGCGCTCATCCGGTCGAAGTTGCTCACGCAACGACAGGATGCTTTGCCTGATTTGCTGCTTTGTCGGTGTTTGGTGCGGCATGCTCAATTTTTGGACTGATTCGCATCGTGCAGCAACAAGGTCTGGCTGTATTGCAGAAACTCATCGAGATTATTTTGAATGATGCTCACGGTGATCGGCAGTTGCAAAGTCTGATAATCGTGTACCGCTATATTGCGAAAGCCCACCATGCGCTTCAGGCTCTCGGCCAGTGTTGCGGTGATCCATCCGCCTTGCGCCAGCAGCGCAAATACATCGCGTGCGCTTTGCGGTACGCCCAGTTTTTCGCGGCGGATCAGGTGCTGCCCCATGTCCAATGCGGCTTCGCAGGTGCGCTGTATGTTCAGAATGGCCGCATCCTGCCGGGTGTAACTGGCCGCAAAAGTAGCAGGATCGCGTTCGTATTCTTCCCGGGCTCGCGCCACACCACGCTTGAGGGTGGCAGCTCTGGTGATAAGAACATCATCAGCCATAAATTCTCCCTCTTTTTGAATGTCGTCGAGCAATCCTACGCGTGAAGTATCAAGCTCGGTCTTCTCGCTCAACATGGCAGACTCGAACAATGATACCTGCGCATCCTTCGCCCACCAACGTTCGCCGCTTGTAAGAATCTGGTATTGCATCACCGTTGATGCGGTTCTCAGGTCGAGCAAGTCTACCGGACAACCTGACAGGTCAGCCAGCTCGCCGCTCAATCTCCATAAAGCAACCGGCTCGGCATAGCCTGCTACCAGCACCGCCAGATCAAGATCGCTCTCACGATCATCGGTGCCATGCACGCGGCTGCCGAAAGCGTAAATCGCCAGAAGGCCAGGTACGCGCGCTTGCAGGGTGTGCACAATGGCGTCGCGGTTCATATCGCCTCATCTCCCAGCTCGCGCTCAATCTGCTCGATGCTTGGCAAGCTCGATTCCAGTTCGGTTGGCAACGCACGGGTCAGATCAAAGGTAGAAATGCCTATCGGTTTATCCATCCCTCGCAAGGCATATTCGGCCAACACCTTGTTTTGCTCCTGGCAAAGTATCAGCCCGATAGTAGGCGTATCGGTTTGATGCTTCAGCACATCATCTACCATGCTGCAATAAAAATTCATTTTCCCTGCGTACTCGGGCTTGAATGCGCCGCGTTTTAACTCGATGACCACAAAACAGCACAATTTTAAATGATAAAAAAGCAGGTCGATATAAAAATCCTGATCACCTACTTCAATGCGATGCTGGCGACCGACAAATGCAAAACCTTGCCCCAACTCCAACAAGAATTTTTCCAGATGTTGAATCAATCCAGTCTCCAATTCGCGCTCATGAAAAGGTTCTGTCAGTGTCAAAAAGTCAAACAGATAGGGATCTTTCAGTGCATGTTGGACAAGATCGGATTGAGGGTTTGGCAAACGCGCAGAAAAATTGCTGGTGGCGTTGCCTAGCCTCTTGTGTGCGGCAGTTTCAATCTGCATCGCCAAAATATTGCGGCTCCATCCGTTGGTGAAGGTTGCTTCCGCATACCAGATGCGGGTTGCACGGTCTTTCACACGTTGCATGAGCAACACATTGTGCGCCCACGGAATTTGGGCAACCGCCTGTTGCCCTATTTCAGTAGATGGTGCATCTCCTGGCAATTGGGCAACCAGTGGTTGCCCAATTTCATCCATGATAAAGAGCGTTGGATACTCGCGAAAAAATGGCAGCATCAGCTTGATGTTGCGTTCGGAAAAACCCTTTTCTTCCGGCAGTTCGTTGTATAAGTCTTTTACCAGTCTCGGGATAACGGCGGCTCCCCAGCCCTCTTGCTTTTGCCGCCCGTCAATCAGACGGCCGATATCCCAATACAATGCCATTAATTCACGATTGACAGCCAGGATCGCCCGAGTTTGCGCCTGTCGGATGCGATGCTTGATGTCGCTCAGCAGGGCGGGATAATGCAGCGTAGAGCCTGGTTTGTCAGCATTCATTTGCCTCCCCATTACAAATACCGCTGCATGATGGCCTGCTTCATGGCGGGTGCAGCAGTAATCATGGCGACTTTTAAGATGGAAGAATCAATAGTCTTTCCGTAGATTGCGCCCTGTTTTTTGAAGCCAGGTTGCGTAAGTAATTGCGGCAGTGTGTCTTTGGAAATCATCAGTTTATTTTTCTTTGGTGGTATTGTTTACTTCACCGAGCAGCCCACCCGCATCCTTCTCATCCAGCTCCATTTTGGGAACGGCATTTTTGATGCGCTTTTCGACTTCCTTGATGTGTTCGGCGGGTGGAATCCGTTCAGGGAGAGTGCCGCCAATACGCTCGATGGCGGCGCGTACTTCCTTGCCGACTTGTTCATGGGTGCGGATAGCTTGCTGCTGGCTGTTGATGTTATCGCGTGCCAGTTTATCTCGGGTTTGAGTCATGCGGAATTGATTGGCAGCCAGTTCTGTGGAATTCATGCGATCCAGCAATTGTTCCTTGACCGGAAGATTCTTTCTGGCTTTGATGGCATCGCCACCCAGTCCGCCATACAAGCCTTTGTAACCTGCATCGTGAAATACGCCAAACATTTTGTCCTGGACGCCAGCTTGCCGGGCTGCGCCGGAAAGCATCTTGAATTCTTCAGATGTGTGTTTCCGCAGTTCCAGCCGCTCCTGATCGGCGGCGAGCTGTTCGCTGAGCTCTTGTTTGCGTGCCTGAATAGCAAAATACTTTTGCGCGTGGGCAATTTCCGGTTTGCGCGGGTCGCCGTTCTGGGCAATCAAGTAGCATGCGAAACGGGACAATTGGTAGTCATCAACCGTTTGCACTGCCCCCTTGCCTCCAACGATCGGTTTGCCGGCGCCGGCAAAGTGATGCACCGGATTATTTCCTGATTGCTCACAGGAGGTTATCGCGCGCTTGATGGCATCTTCAAAGCGCCGCCATTGAGAATAGCCCAGTAATGGTTGCAAGTCGCGAGCGCTCCAGTATTCGGCATCGTGCTCATTGGACTGTTTCAATTCCTCGAAGGATGGGTCACCTATGGCTGGGCCGTTTTTCGAGATCATTTGCTATCTACTTGATAGAGATTGAATTTTGCGAACATTAGCCAAGAAACAACTTGTACGCGGGGTTGTCGGTCTCATCCCAATAGCGGTAACCCAAGGTGTTGAGAAACTCGCTGAACGCCTGTTTGTCGTGATCCGGAACCTGCATGCCGACCAGCACACGGCCGTAATCCGCACCGTGGTTGCGATAGTGAAACAGGCTGATATTCCAGTTGTGACTCATGCTGTTCAAAAACTGCATCAGCGCCCCCGGGCGTTCGGGAAATTCGAAGCGGAACAGAATTTCGTCACGGGCGTCCGGTGCATGGCCGCCGACCAGATGACGCAGGTGCAGCTTGGCCATTTCGTTGTCGGAAAGATCCAACGTGGGCAGCTTGTGACTTTGCAATTTTTCCACCAGCTCAGTGGCTTCGTCCGCATTCTTTACCTGTATGCCGACAAACACGCGCGCGGATTTAGGATCGGCAAAGCGGTAGTTGAATTCGGTGATGTTGCGACGACCCAGCAGCGTGCAGAACTTGCGAAAACTGCCCGGCGTCTCGGGTATCGTCACTGCCAGGATGGATTCGCGCTTCTCGCCGATATCGGCGCGCTCTGCGACAAAACGCAGCCGGTCGAAATTCATATTGGCGCCGCTGCAAACGGTGACCAGTGTCTTGCCCTTTATGCCTTCGCGTTTGGCGTAGAGTTTGGCGCCCGCAATGGACAGCGCGCCGGACGGTTCGAGGATGGAACGGGTGTCCTGAAATACATCCTTGATCGCTGCGCAGATGGCGTCGGTATCCACCAGCAGGATTTCATCCACATATTTCTGGCAGATGCGCAGCGTCTCTTCGCCCGCCAGCTTGACCGCCGTGCCATCGGCGAACAGGCCGACATCGGTGAGTTGCACGCGTTCGCCTGCCTGCATGGACTGATTCATGGCATCCGAATCGACCGATTGCACTCCTATTATTTTAACGTCGGGACGCAGCTGCTTGACGTAGGCCGCGACCCCTGCAATCAGCCCGCCGCCGCCAATCGCGCAGAAAATCGCATGTATCGGTTGGGTGCGCTGGCGCAATATTTCCATGCCGATGGTGCCCTGGCCTGCGATCACTTCGGGATCGTCGAACGGATGCACGAAGGTCAGCTGATTTTTCTTCTCCAGTTCCAGCGCGTGATCGTAGGCGTCGCTGTAGCTGTCGCCGTGCAACACGATTTCAACGGAACGCTGGCCGAAGTGCTTCACCGCTTCGATCTTGACGGCGGGCGTGGTGGTCGGCATCACGATGATGGCGCGGCAGCCCAGCTTGTGTGCGGAAAGCGCCACCCCCTGAGCATGATTGCCGGCCGATGCGGTGATCACGCCGCGCTCCAGTTGCTCAGGGCTTAGCTGTGCCATCTTGTTATAGGCGCCGCGCAACTTGAAGGAAAACACCGGTTGCATGTCTTCCCGTTTGAGCAGGATGGTATTGCCGGTGCGTGCCGATAAGCTCGGCGCAATTTCCAGCGGGGACTCGATTGCCACGTCATAGACGCGGGCGTTGAGGATGCGTTTCAAATATTCATTCATGTTTACCAGCCTTTCAGGCATGGAGATTAGCATAACGGGCATGAAATGATTGCCAAAAATTTACTTCTATATGCCCGTCTCCCTGAGCGTGGTTGTTGCCGACTTGTCGGCTTTACAACCACGGCCTGCCCTTTACGGGTGCACCTCAATCCTGATGAAACGTCTAGCCATTCGACTAAGCTGCCAGAAGACGGCAGCCGAGTCGCTGGTTATCTCCCACAGGGGAGAGCGCAGCGAGGGGGCGAAGCCAGACAAACGAATCGCTGCGCAAATTTTATGTTGAGTGCATGCATTATCTCTTGCGATACAGGGTGAAATCGGTTCAAATGCTGCGCATGGATAATTCACACGGCATCATCATACAAACTCAGGTGAAATACCTGCCCGATCAGTCCGATGAGTCGGCTGATCGTTTTGTATTTTCTTATACGATCAGCATCGCCAATCTGGGCAAACAGGCGGCTAGGCTCATCAGCCGCCACTGGATCATCACCGATGCCTATAACCACGTTCAGGAAGTGCGCGGTCAGGGTGTGGTGGGCGAACAGCCGATGTTGCAGCCTAACCAGAGTTTTGAATATACCAGCGGTACGGTGCTGGCGACCCAGGTCGGTACGATGCGCGGCAGTTACCAGATGCGCGGCGATGACGGCGCGGATTTCGAGGTCGAAATTCCGGAATTTGTGTTAAGCGTGCCGCGTGTATTGCATTAATCAGTTTTTTAGCGTTGCGTCCTGGCCGATGTCATGCACAAGGCGTGCTTAATAATGAAATCAGAGACAAAAATATTGCCTCGGCCTTGCCGGGGGCAGCCCGGCGGCTGGTTACTTTTTCTTGTGTCGCCCAGAAAAAGTAACCAAAAAGAAGGCGACCCCGGTTTGCCGCCCCTGCGGGGTTCCATCGTTCATGCGCGATCAGACGGGGCTGCGCAACTCGCCCTGGCGGTGTGCACGATACGCGCACCGCTGCGGAACTCAAACAGTGCTCGCCTGCAACGCCGTCTGATTGCACATGAACGATGCGGCGCACAGGGGGGTGTGGCCGATAGGTCAGGTGCGGCTTACAAAAAACGCATTGATTCATGTCATCAGTTATTCTCAACTTTAAAGCATGTTTGTGTAACATCAGCTGCCAGGTTATTACTGCTGCCGCTGGTGTTGCTGACGGCCTGCACCGTTACGCCAACGCCAAAAATACTCGTCGTTCCGCCTGTGGTTGAGGTGCCCGCCCCGACATTTGCAGTCAGCCACTGGGAAATGCTGCCGGACTGGCAAAAAACCGACTTGCAGCCAAGCTTTGCGGCTTTTCTGCAAAGCTGTCACGCCTTGAAGCGCAAGCCCGATTGGCAGGATGTTTGCACAAGAGCCAGCGCGATGGCTCAGCCCGACAATGAAACAGTGAGGTCGTTCTTTGAAGAATCCTTCACGCCCTATCAGGTGTTTAATCCGGACGGTTCATCGCAGGGTCTGATTACCGGTTACTACGAACCCCGTTTGACAGGCAGTCTGGTCAAAACCGCGCGTTTCAAATACCCGCTGTATGCTGCACCTGACGATCTGCTGACGATAGACCTTGCTGATGTTTATCCGCAATTAAAAAACCTGCGTCTGCGCGGGCGGCTGCAAGGCCATCATGTTGTGCCTTATTACAGTCGTGCCGAGATCGACGAAGGCCGTGGCGGGCAACGCGTGCTGTTCTGGGTGGACAATCAGGTCGACCTGTTCTTTTTGCAGATTCAGGGTTCGGGACGCATTGAATTGCCGGACGGGCGGCTGATCAAGGTCGGCTATGCCGACCAGAATGGTCACCCCTATGTTTCCATCGGCAGGAAGCTGATCGATGCGGGAGAGCTCGCTGCCGATCAGGCTTCGATGCAAGGTATCAAGCATTGGGCGGAGCAAAACCCGGCGAAACTGGCCGCGCTGCTGGAGCAGAATCCCAGCTACGTGTTTTTCCGCGAGTTGCCGGACAGCTTGCCTGCGCCGTTAGGCGCGCTCGGCGTGCCGCTGACCGACGCATACAGCATCGCGATTGATCCGCGCACCATTCCGTTAGGCGCGCCGGTGTTTCTCTCTACCAGCTATCCAAATACGGACGAGCCGCTGAACCGCCTGATGATGGCGCAGGATACCGGCGGCGCGATACGCGGCGCGGTGCGGGCGGATTTTTTCTGGGGTTTCGGCGATCAGGCTGGGATGCTGGCGGGCCGCATGAAACAGCGCGGGCAGATGTGGGTATTTTTCCCAAAAGGCGCAGAACCCGCGCTGAACTGACGGGTTTGAGTGCCGCCGGCAGACTGTTTTTTTGAAAAATCGGTCAGGCCAGGGAAAAAACGATAAAGTAAAGGACGGACTCCTTGCGTTTGCTGAGTATGCAAGCATCTCATCAAAAGTGGACGAGTTACAGTGCCCGACAAACCAAGCGATGATTTAGCGCACGGCACATTGAACAGGATACTTAAACAGGCACAGTTAAAGGGCTAATACCATGCGTTACGCAATCGTTGTCGAAAAAGCAGCCAACAATTATTCAGCCTACGTACCAGATTTACCTGGCTGCGTCGCTACGGGTTTCACCGTCGAAGAAACCGAACGTGAAATTCGTGAAGCAATCGAATTTCACATTGAGGCGCTCATTGAAGACGGCTTGCCTATCCCGCAACCGGTAAGCATCGTTGAATACCTCGAAATCGCAGCCTAACCCGGCGCTGAACCGACTATTTTGAGTTGCCGAGTTATTGCCGGTGGCAGACCGGCAGCTGGTGACTTTTTCTTGCGTCGCCAAGAAGAAGTCACCAAAAAGAAGGCGACCCCGGTTTGCCGCGCCATCGGCGTACCCTTGATAGTCACAAGCAAACGGGGCTGCGCAACTCGCCCTGGCGGGTCGCACACCACGCTCCCCCGCTGCGGAACTCAAACAGTGCTCGCCTTACATCACCGCTTGCTTGTGACTATCTTCGGCGGCGGACAGGGGCTGAGGGTGATATGGAACGTACATAATTCCATCGTACTATTTACTTTGACGTTTTCACATTACCCACTGCATTTCATATAGAACCGTTATTTCTTACTCGCCTCATCAAGATGTTTTTCCAGATCTTCCGCAGGCAGATAGCCGGGAACCTGGGTACCATCGGCAAAGATCAGATTGGGCGTGCCGTTTACCCTGAGTTTTTTGGCCAGTGCGATGATCTTGTCGCTGGATGCCTTACATGAGGCACTGGGTGGCATAATATCTTTGAGCATCTTGTCTTCCCAGGTTTTGAGCGGATCCTTGGCGCAGCTGATGTTATGTACGATTTCTTCCGAGCCCGGGAAAATCGGGTACATGAACAAATAGAGCGTGACGTTGTTGACCTTGGTCAGCTCCTTTTCCAGCTTCTTGCAAAAAACGCAGTTCGGATCGGCAAAGATGGCCATCTTGCGCTGACCATTGCCTTTGACCTTTTTCAACGCCAGCTCCAGCGGCAGCTTGTCGAAATCGATGGCAAACAACTGGTGGCGGCGCTGCTCGGTCAGGTCGGTACGGGTTTTGGTGTCGATGATGTTGCCATCGAACAGATATTTGCCGAGCTCATCGCTGTACATCAGCTGGTCGCCAACCACGACTTCGTAGAGTCCGGCATAAGGTGTCTTGACGATATGCTCAAGTTTGCCGATGTTGGGAAATTTGTTTTGCAGGGACTGGCGAATCTCAGCTTCTCCTGCCTGTGCGGTGGAAAAAGTTACGAGCAGCAGAAGCGCGAATATTTTTTGCATAATCTATCTTTTGAGTTAGTTAAGGGCGTGCTGCATCAGCATTTTTTTCAACGGAACAAGGTAATCGGTGACATTTAAACCCACATTGCGCAATTTGCGCAACAGGGGATCGTCGTTGCAGAACAGATTTTTCAGGGCATACGTGGTGGACTGCATGGTGTAGATATCTTCCTTGCGTTTTCGTTCATATCGGCGCAGCAGTTGGGCATCGCCGCAGTCTTGGCAGGCGCCGCGATCTGTCAGCAGATGGGCCAGTTGGCGCGCATCGCGAAAGCCGGTATTTACGCCTTGTCCGGCCAGCGGGTGCATATTGTGCGCGGCATCCCCGATCAGCGCCACCCGTTGCGCGCTGATGCGCGGTAGCGTCAACATGCGCAACGGGAATGCGGCAGGGGGAGTGATGGGTTGTAATTCACCCAGCGTATACCTGGCGGCGCCAGCCACCTGCGAGCATAACTCCTCAGGAGACAGTGCAAGCAACGCCTGTGCCTTGTCGGGGCTGATCGACCACACCATGGAAACTCTGTTGCCCGGCAACGGCAGCAGGGCGAGGATGCCATCCGGCTGAAACCATTGGTGGGCAATGCCGCGATGCGGCAGTTCGCAACTGAAATTGGCGACCACGCCGTATTGCCGGTAGTCCACCGGAGCTGCCGAAATGCCCGCCTGATTGCGTACCCAGGAGTCGCGCCCATCGGCCCCGACGATCAATTTTGCGCTTAAACAGCGCCCGTCTTCCAGTGTGAGTTCCGCAGCTTCTGCGGTGAAGGAGAGCGAAGAACAGCGTGCCGGATTGATCAGATCAAGCTCGTCCTGTTGCTGCAATACCTGCCACAGTGCGTGTTGCAAAGCGCGGTTTTCCACTATGCAGGCAAGCTCAGCGACACCCATCTGATAGGCGGAAAATTCCAGTTTTGCGCCTGTCCTGAGTTGAGCCGAAGGGCCGCTATCGCCAAATACGCGCATTTCTTCGACCCGGGCGATGCGGTTTGCGTCAAGTTGCGACCATGCACCGGATCGTTCGAGAAAGCGGCGGCTGCCCGGGCTGATCGCATAAATGCGGCTGTCCCAGTGGCTGACCGGGTCAGCGAGAACGGCTGGAACACCCGCATCCACCAGCGCCAGAGACAGTCCACTGTCCTTCATGGCGGCAGCCAAGCTGGCGCCCACCAGACCGCCGCCGACAATCACCACATCGTATTGCATTGAAGATTTCATGGCGCTCATGATAGCGATATTTTCCATGGCTGTCCGCATGCTTTATAATCCGCAATCCTCTTATGAAAAGCTGTCCATGCGCATCGGCCCTTACGAACTAAAAAACAACCTCATCGTTGCCCCCATGGCCGGTGTGACCGACAGGCCTTTCCGCATGTTGTGCAAACGCATGGGCGCCGGCATGGCGGTGAGCGAGATGGTGGCGTCCAATTCGCTGCTGTATGGCTCCGAGAAGACCCGTCGCCGCGCCGATCACGCGGGCGAGGTCGATCCGATTTCGGTGCAGATCGTCGGAGCGGACCCGAAAATGCTGGCTGAAGCGGCGAAATACAACGTGGATCGCGGCGCACAGATCATCGACATCAACATGGGATGCCCGGCAAAAAAAATCTGCAACGTGATGGCGGGTTCCGCCCTGCTGCAAAACGAGCCCCTGGTCGGGCAGTTGCTGGAGGCGGTGGTGAGTGCGGTGAATGCGCCGGTGACGCTCAAAATACGCACCGGCTGGGATACGCACAACCGCAATGCGGTTCGCATCGCACAAATAGCCGAATCGGCGGGCATACAAGCCCTTGCGATACATGGACGCACCCGCGCCTGCGCCTACACCGGCGATGCCGAGTACGATACCATTGCGGCTGTGAAGGACAGTGTGAGCATCCCCATCATCGCCAATGGCGACATCACCACGCCGGAAAAGGCTCGCTATGTGTTGCAGTATTCCGGCGCAGACGCAGTGATGATAGGCCGTGCGGCGCAGGGGCGTCCCTGGCTGTTCCGCGAAATAGAATACTTTTTGCAGACGGGCTGCCATCTTCCGCCGCCCGAAGTAGCTGAAATCCACCGCGTTATGCTGGCGCATGTGATTGAATTATATGACTTTTATGGCGAGCATAGCGGCTTGCGCATCGCGCGCAAGCATATCTCGTGGTACACGAAGGGGCTGGCAGGTTCGGCGCACTTCCGCCATCAGATGAATCAGCTGGAAAGCATAACCGAGCAGTTGTCGGCGGTGGACGAGTTTTTTGCAGAACAGGCGCAGCGCGGGTTACAGCTGCATTATCTGGAAGGTTTGGCAGCATGAGGACATATTGATGAGTGATTGTGCAATAGGCGAAAATGAAATGGCGCGCTATGTGCGCCGTGCGCTGGGCGAATACTTCAGTGATCTCGACGGGGAAGCGCCGGGCTGTGATTTGTACAACATGGTGATGAACTGCGTAGAGAAACCGCTGGTCGAGATGGTGCTGGCACAGGCGGGCGGCAATCAGTCCCGAGCGGCGGAAATGCTGGGCATCAATCGCAACACCCTGCGCAAAAAAATGATGCAGCACGGCATCGAATAACGCGTCGGGCAGAGCCCGACCTACACCGAATTTAATATTAACTGGGATCATCATGGCGACCATCAAACAGGCACTCATCAGCGTTTCGGACAAGTCCGGCGTACTCGAATTCGCAAGGGGTTTAAACGAACTCGGCGTCAAGATACTTTCAACCGGGGGGACGGCCAAACTGTTCGCCGACAATGGCATTCCGGTCACCGAAGTTGCGGATTACACCGGTTTCCCGGAAATGCTCGACGGGCGGGTCAAGACGCTGCAACCCAAGGTTCACGCGGGCATACTGGCGCGTCGCGACCTGCCGGAACACGTAGCCACGCTGGCGGCTCACGGCATTCCCACTATCGATCTGGTAGTGGTGAATCTGTATCCCTTTGCGGCAACCATCGCAAAGCCTGGTTGTTCGCTGGAAGACGCCATCGAGAACATCGACATCGGGGGGCCTACCATGGTGCGCGCGGCGGCGAAAAATCACGGCCACGTGGCCATCGTGACGGACCCGGAAGATTACAGTTCGGTGCTGGCCGAGATGCAGACCAATGAGTGCGCGGTAAGCGATGCGACCCGTTTCGATCTTGCAAAAAAAGCCTTCTCGCACACGGCAGCTTACGATAGTGCAATCAGCAATTACCTGACCACGGTGAACAGCGACGGTACACGCGACGCGTTTCCCGCACAAATCAACTTTAACTTCGCCAAGGTGCAGGATATGCGCTACGGCGAAAACCCGCACCAGAACGCGGCGTTTTACCGTGAGCTTGCAACGGTTGCTGGTACTATTGCGAACTACACTCAGGTGCAGGGCAAGGAGCTTTCCTACAATAACATCGGCGATGCGGATGCGACCTGGGAACTGGTGAAGACCTTCGATGAATGCGCCTGTGTGATCGTCAAGCATGCCAACCCCTGTGGTGTGGCGATTGCCGACACCGCGTTGTCCGCCTATAAGTTGGCGTTTGCCACGGATCCGACTTCCGCGTTTGGCGGCATCATCGCGTTTAACCGTACCGTGGATGCGGCGGCCGCAGAGGCAGTCGCTCAGCAATTCGTCGAAGTGGTGATTGCGCCGGAATACAGCGAGGCGGCCTTGCAGGTGTTCGCCGCCAAGCCGAACGTGCGCGTACTCGTCGTGCCGTTGTCGGATACGCATAACCAGTATGATTTCAAGCGCGTAGGCGGCGGTCTGCTGGTGCAAACGCCTGACATACTTAACGTGCAGGCTGCGCAACTGAAAGTGGTGAGCAAGGTTCAGCCGGATGCCGCGCAACTTCAGGATCTGCTGTTTGCCTGGCGCGTTGCGAAATATGTCAAATCCAACGCGATCGTGTTCTGCAAAAATGGTCAGACGCTGGGCGTGGGTGCCGGGCAGATGAGCCGTGTGGACAGCACGCGCATCGCCGCGATCAAGGCGCAGAACGCGGGCCTGAGCCTGCTGGGGTCGGTTGTCGCGTCGGATGCGTTCTTCCCGTTCCGCGACGGGCTGGATGTGCTGGCCGAGGCGGGTGCAAAAGCCGTGATTCAGCCGGGCGGCTCGATGCGCGACGCGGAAGTGATCGCGGCAGCGGATGAGCACGGCATCGCGATGGTCTACACCGGATTCAGGCATTTCAGACATTAAAGGCAGGATTGATGCCGCAAGGGCATTCCCACGAAACCACGGAGCTAAGGAACCGCTGAAAAAATCACCCGTTCGCCCTGAGCATGTCGAAGGGTTGATCTAATAATATGATTATTAATGATTTAATCCGGCCATGGTTCGACAGGCTCACCACGAACGGATTAAATCAGCGGTTCCCTAAAGCTCCTGTTTCTGAGTGAAGGACTGAGTGGGAAGTGGTGAGTGGCAAGTGGTGAGTGGTAAAAGAAAAAACAGTTGATGGTTTAAAGTTGATGACTGATTTCTGGCCTTTTCCCTCTGTCTTTTGCCCTCCGAAGTGTGGGAAGATATTGCAGTTTGGAGAGATTTCCCCTTGTATATTTAGCACTGAGGTAAACAGCTGTCATGCCTACACTTTCGACTTTTTTCGGTATCATCATTCGTATGTGGCACGATGACCATCCGCCGCCGCATATTCACGTTGAATATCAAGGTTTTGGAGCGCTCGTGAATATTGCAAGCGGCATGGTAAGTGTCGGTGAATTGCCGCGCAAGGTGGCGGCTATCGTGCAAGAGTGGTGTTTGGTTCATCAGCAGGAGCTGCAAAATAACTGGCTGCTGGCTCAACGATTTGAGCCACTCGAAAGAATTCAGGGAGCAGATCGTGATTAAAATACTCAATGCCAGTTATGACGGGAATTTTACCTTAGCATTGCAATTTTCAGACGGTAGTTCAGGACGTTTTAACGGGTCTGTTTATTTGAAAGACCGTACAGGCAGCTTGCTGCAAGCACTGAAAGATGAGGCCTATTTCAAACGATTTTTTATTGAAGCCGGTGCGCTAAGCTGGCCGAACGGGTTGGAATTATCGCCACAGCGCTTGCATGAATTGTGCGTACTCGAAACAGTATAAATAGCAGGATACACTGGCAAGTGGCAAACGGTAATCTGGCCGGGTGAAATCGACATCGCGCCCGAAACGCTGTATGACGATTCTGTGCCTTTGTAGGCGTGATGGCGTGCGGTGATGAAAAGCGCATTCAGTCTGTGATCAAAAGAGTTCGCTTCAAATTTGAATCAAAATAGCGTGAGAGTTGGGGGCCTACGATGCTGGTATTGCTGAACACAAAAGCGGAAAAGATAGCGGCACAAAAAGAATTTTCAGATCAGTTGAAAAAAGTTTGGATTAAAAAGGAAAATAGAACTATCACGTGGCGACCAAGCAGCAAAACTCTTGATATCGTTCATGATGGAGAATTTTGGTTTGTGCCCGTCGCTCCGCAACAAAATCAGTCACTTCCGCGTTATTGGAACTCCTTTGGCTTTTACAAAGCAGAGGGTAATCTAAACATAACAGTTGAAATCAATATTCCTACTGAGAATGATACAAAGAGAGTGGGGGGATTTTTCGCTAAAGATGATAAAACAGGTGATCTTTTCCTCATGCACAGCGGTAAAGTTGGCGGAGGTGCAAAAGGTGTAGGTAAAAACACATTTTTGGCATGGTGCGCTGAGGAACCGAAAACCATCTACGCCTCAGACGGCACTCAAAGAGATGGCATTCTCGTCGCTCCAATAGGTACAGATGAAACTGCGGATGCAGTAAGACGTTTCATTCAAAAAGTGTCAGGCTTCAAGAGAGCAGCATCTGATTACGTTCAGTCTGACGAGTATAAGCAAACGGTCAAAGACAATGACTTTTACAACCGCGAACACTCTGGTCGAAAAAAGGGGAAGCGAACTGAGATTGTCGATTACGTAAGTCGTCATGGTGACGTGGTTCACGCATTGCGAGAACACCGCTTAAAGCAAAAGAAGTCTAGCGAAGTTGTTCCAAACACTAAGCTGATTGATTTGTATGTATCGTTAAATGGAGTCATGACGGAAATCTATGAGGTTAAAACTGATACATCGCGTCAGACGCTATACACAGCGATAGGACAGTTGCTCGTGCATTCAGGGACTTGCCAGAATGTTAAGCAGTTCGTCGTTTTGCCAGCTAGAGAAGTGATTCCGCCTGATGTTGAACAAACATTTAACCGTCTTAATATTAGCATTATTCGATTTACTTTAAATCCACTTACAGTGGAGATACATCCTTTATGATTTCAGCACAAACCATAGTTCATGCTGCCCAGCTATTGGGCGAAGCAGCAAAACCTGCCAGAGTGATTTTGTTCGGTTCTTATGCGCGTGGCGATGCGGAGGAGAGTTCAGATCTTGATTTTCTGGTAGTTGAACCGACGTTGCCAGATAAATTTCACGAAATGGTGCGTTTGAGGCAGGTTCTGCGTCCACTTCGCGTGCCTGCCGATGTGCTGGTTTGCTCGCAGGCAGACATTGTTCAGCAGCAGGCATCCTGTTCCACTGCGATATATTGGGCATTACGCGAAGGCAAGGTGTTATATGACTCCGCCGCTTGACGTTGCGCAACGATTACTAACGTTGGCTCAGCGCGACATAACGTCATTCCGGGCGCTGGCTACGCATCCTGAAGTGGATGTTTCAGCGCCAGGATTTTTTGCGCAGCAGGCAGTGGAAAAATGTCTCAAGGCTGTTGCCGAGTATCTCGGTATCGTGTTTCGCAGAACGCATGATGTGGACGAACTGGTTGATCTGCTGTTGCATCATGGTGTGACAATGCCTTTCCCGGCAGACAGGTTCAGCAGTCTTAATCCGTTTGCGGTGATTTTGCG
>JAJXTL010000249.1 GCA_021783855.1 Pseudomonadota bacterium | reverse complement strand
TACATTATTTGTGCAGTAGTGATGTTTGTCACGATGGTTGCCGATCGTACCGTGAACAGAAAATGAAGGAAAAATAAATCATAGGTTATACCGCATACCATTCCATACAATTAGTTGTGCGTTTTTCTATTTCGAGCAAAGCGTGCCATTAGGTTGCGTATTCCATGACCATTCTGCCACTGATTCCACGATGATTCTGCCACCCCTGTCAGGGAGCGCCGCAAGATAATATTCACCTACCATTCGTCCTTTTTTCGGAGCAAGGGACGGATATGGAGAAGTTGTCGATGCGTAAAATCAGAGAAGTACTACGTCTGAAGTTTGAACTCGATCTGTCGGTACGGCAGATCTCCATGAGCACACTGGTATCCCGACCCACGGTCACCGACTATCTGCGCCGTTTTGCAATGTCCGGCCTGTCGTGGCCACTGCCGATAGAGCTTGCCGATGCGGATATTGATGCGCGGCTATTTCCGCCCAAACCGTCACTGCCGGATGCCCTGCGCTCAGTACCAGACTGGGCGCGGGTGAATCGGGAAATGCGCCGCAAAGGCGTTACCCTGTTTCTGCTGTGACAGGAATACAAGGAAGGCCAGCCGGACGGCTTTCTCTATAGCTGGTTCTGTGTGCGCTATCGGGAATGGACGGGCAAGCTCGATGCTGTCATGCGCCAGGAACATCTGGCTGGCGAGAAATGCTTCGTGGACTATTGCGGGCCAACGATGCCCATCACCGACCGTGACACCGGCGAAATTCAGCAGGCGCAAATCTTCGTCGGCGTCATGGGTGCCTCCAACTACACCTATGCCGAAGCGACCTTGAGCCAAACTCTGCCCGACTGGATCGGCAGCCACATCCGTATGCTCGAACACTTCGGCGCAGCCCCGGAAATCCTTGTACCGGACAATCTCAAGAGCGGTGTCAGCAAGACCTGCCGCTACGAGCCGGATACCAACCCGAGCTATCACGACTTCGCCAACCATTACGGCATCGCCGTAATCCCGGCGCGCAGCCGCAAACCGCGAGACAAAGCCAAGGTCTAAGGTGGTGTGCTGGTGGTTGAACGCTGGATACTGGCCTGCCTGCGCAACCGTGCCTTCTTCAGTTTGGCGGAACTGAATGCAGCAATCAGCGAACTTCTTCTGCGTTTGAACCAGCGTCCATTCAAGAAACTGGCGGGATGCCGGGAGACACTGTTCCGTTCTGTGGACTATCCGGTCATGCGTGCCCTGCCGGTGGCGCGTCATGTCTTCAGCGAATGGAAGAAGGTGCGTATGGGCTTGGACTACCACGTTGAAATCGAGGGGCGTTACTACTCGGCACCTCACACGCTGATTGGTAAACAACTGGATGTGAACTACAGCGAATACGTTGTTGAAATACTGTATCGCGGGCAGCGTGTTGCCAGTCACGCCAGACTGAAGGGTAACGGCAAGCGTTACTCGACGCAGTCCGAACACATGCCCAAGGGGCACCGCGAAATGGCCGAGTGGACGCCCGAGCGCATCGTGCGTTGGGCGGCCTCCGTCGGTGTCCATACCAGCAAACTGATCGATGCCCTGATCGAGCGCAAGCAACATCCGCAGCAGGCATTCCGGGCGGCGGCGGGCATCATCCGCCTGGGCAAGCGGTATGGAAACGATCGCGTCGAAGCCGCTTGCCGCAGGGCTTATAGCACAAACGCCATCAGTTACTCCTCTGTTGATTCCATCCTGAAACATCGCCTGGATGAGCTGCCACTGCCGCAGGATACAAAGCCAAGCAGCCTGCCATTGTTCCACGACAACGTGCGCGGCCCGGAGTACTACCACTGAGACTCATAACAAAAAATCATTCATAAAAACACACAATACAACCACTGACAGGAGCATAAACACATGATGTATCACCCAACCTTAGAGAAACTGCAACAACTGAAACTAACCGGCATGCTGCACGCCCTGCAAGAGCAGGAATCCATTGCGGATGTCCGTGCCATGCCGTTCGAAGAACGGCTGGGCTTAATGGTCGATCGCGAGCTGACCGAAAGGAGCAACCGCCGTATGCAGACACGACTGCGAGCAGCAAAACTAAAGCATGGCGCAGCGATGGAAGATATCGACTTCAAAAGTACGCGCGGCTTGGATCGTTCGTTGATTCTGAAGCTGGCAGACTGTGAATGGGTGGCGAGTCACCTGAACGTGCTGGTTACCGGTGCGACAGGCGTCGGTAAGACCTGGCTGGCCTGCGCCCTGGCAAACAAAGCCTGCCGTGAAGGATACAGCTCGTATTACGTCAGGCTGTCGCGCCTGTTTCAGGATTTGGATATCGGTCGGGCTGATGGCCGTTATGCCAAGATGATGCGCCAACTGGCCAAGGCCGATGTGCTGGTGATGGATGACTGGGGACTGGCGGTACTCAGCGATCAGCATCGGCGTGATTTACTGGAAATACTGGACGACCGTTACAACTTGCGCGCGACGATCATTACCAGTCAATTGCCGATTGCGCACTGGCATGAGGCGGTAGGCGATCCGACGCTGGCAGATGCGATCCTGGATCGTGTTGTACATAACTCCTACAAGATCAATATAAGCGGAAATTCGATGCGGAAAGAAAGAGAAAAATTGACAACTGACAGCACAACACCTTAACCTGAAATTCTTGCGTCGCTTCGCTCCGACTGACTATGCAGAATGCTCATGGAGCAGGTGGCAGAATCACCGTGGACTGAGTGGCAGAATGCCGTGGAATACGCACATTAGGTCGCAGCGTAGAACCCAAGCCCTTTAGGGCGCTGGTGTGGAGAGCTTTTAAATTCAGTAACGAGTGGAAGTGGGTATGTGGGATCCCGTGCTACCCATTTTTTTTCAGGATACAACCGGCTGAAATTATGATTGGCGCGTTTAATTGAGTGCGAAATAAAATGTCGCACGCCATGCAACTCGGCCAGTTTCTCGCAAGCCAGCTTGGACCCAAAGTCCCGGTAGTGTGTGCCAATGAGGTGGATGGCCGCAGCATAGGTGGCTTCATCCGTGCACCGATTCGACACCCTGCCGCGCTTCTTGTTGACCAATCCAGCCAGGCCTGCCGCCTGATAACGCTTGGCAAGACGACGCACCTGGCGGGTCGTGATGCCCAGCCTTTGCGATGCATCTTGCTGGCTGATTTTATGCGCTTTCAGCATATCCAGTACCCTGGGCACGTTTTACTTCTTCCTGACTTATAAGGTTGTCTATTTTCAAAATATCCGCCACTGTTTTTATCAGCAGTGAGTTTAATCAAAAGCGGACATTTCTATTTGGGAGAAACCGGACATTACTACTTGGGGCTAACATAATCGGCGCGTGAGAGTTGCAGGTGAAATGAGAATATATTCACTATGGAGGCATCATAAAATAAATCAGCCCCCTATGGCGCAATTGTTTTATCGGAAAAACAGTGAGATAAAGTCAAAAGTGGTGTATGGCCGGTCTGTAGCATGATGCGTCAGGCGGCGAGTTTCTGCTGAACAGGTTGATCGTCCACGACCTGTTCACCGTCCTTGAAGGGGATTCCCTTCAGCAA
>JAJXTL010000248.1 GCA_021783855.1 Pseudomonadota bacterium | reverse complement strand
TTCCAGAAAAGCGCCTGCCCGAAATGTCAGCACCAATGTGTCGCGGTGCGCATTTTCGGCAGTGGGCTGGATGGGGGTTGACTCGTGGATGACGCGTTGATCGTCAAGCAACAGCAGCGTCCAGGGCCGACTCAAAGTGAAGCGCTGTCCATTCGGCCCTTCCGCCCCGAAAATCCGGCTCTCGCCACCGCTGACATGATTGCGCGACACCAGCAGGATGGCGACAAAATCCACGCCGTCGCGATGCGCGCCTTCCGGTGTGGGTCGCCCTATGCCACTGCTGGTGTCTATGCGGAACTGATGCGCCTCTACATACCAGGGTTGCTCGCCCCTGGTGGCAGAACAGATGCCGGCGATGGCGAGTATCAATGCCTGCCATACGGGCTGTTGCACCGTGTATTGTGCTATCGGCTCGAACAAACGGTGCATGCCGCCGTGCAGCGCGTTGTAGGCCAGAGGCTGGTAATGCGCGCGGTGGGATACCCTGGTCAGAGACTGATGATTCACAATGAAACATGAGTGACGCCTGCGACGATAACGCCCACCGTCCTTGAGAAAATTGTCGAGCGGAAGGTCGTTCCAGTCAGCCTTGAGCGCTTCCAGTTCAGCGAGGGGATGCCCGATGAATGAAGTCAGCTCTTCAGGGCTCAGCACGCCATAACCCCGGGCCTTCAAGTTGTCAGCAAGCTGATGCGACTCGATGTAGTCGGGGGCGAGCATGGTCATGATGATGTGGCGAGAGTTCTGATGACCACCATTCTACCGCAGGCAGGACTGCTGGTTGAAAATTGACATGCCGGAATAAAACGCACACACTTATGTCCGTGCCGATTTGACATCAGCTTGCGGGGCACAGGCGCATGCATCATGCGCTCAAACATACCAGCTAAAGCGAGTTAACCCGTTTTGGCTTAGGCTTGACGGGTTTTTCTTTTGGAGTCGATTTGAATCATTCTGTAGGTATTGTTACAGCGCAGCGCGCAACGTTCGAAACCCCGCTGGAGTTTAAGAGCGGCGCGGTGCTGCCGCGTTACGAGATCGCGTATGAGACATACGGCGCGTTGAACAGCGACAGGGCCAACGCGATCCTGATCTGCCATGCGCTGTCCGGACATCACCATGTCGCAGGATTTTACTCGGATGCGCCCAAAAATAC
This sequence comes from Pseudomonadota bacterium, assembly GCA_021783855.1. The sequence goes on along the minus strand of JAJXTL010000248.1, from coordinate 2,428 downwards.
GGGCTGGTGGGACAACATGGTAGGGCCCGGCAAGCCGATCGATACGGACAAGTTTTTCGTGGTGGGCATGAACAACCTGGGCGGCTGTCACGGCTCTACCGGGCCTTCCTCGGTCAATCCCGAAACAGGCAAATCCTATGGTTCGAGTTTTCCGGTGATCACGGTCGAGGATTGGGTTGAGTCGCAGGCGAGGCTTGCCGATTACCTGGGTATCGAATGTTTTGCCGCCGTGATCGGCGGAAGTCTGGGCGGCATGCAGGCCATGCAGTGGTCTCTGGCCTATCCTGACCGGGTGCGCCATGTGCTGGCGATCGCGAGTGCGCCGCGCCTGACTGCGCAGAACATCGCCTTCAACGACGTGGCGCGCAACGCGATTCTGACCGACCCCGATTTCCACGGCGGCGATTATTACCAGCACAATGTTGTGCCGACGCGAGGGCTTAGGCTCGCGCGCATGCTGGGCCATATCACCTATCTTTCCGACGATGCGATGGCGGACAAGTTCGGGCGCGAACTTAAAAGCGGGCAATACAATTACGGCTATGAGGTGGAGTTCCAGATCGAATCCTACCTGCGCTACCAGGGAGACAAGTTTGCCGCCTATTTCGATGCGAACACCTATCTGTTGATGACCAAGGCGCTGGACTATTTCGATCCCGCCAACGGCGGCGATCTTAACCATGCGTTTGCAAAGGTGCGCGCCGATTTTCTGGTGATCTCTTTCACCACAGACTGGCGCTTCTCGCCGCAGCGCTCCCGCGAGATCGTCCGGCCGCTGTTGCACAACGGGCGCAACGTGAGCTATGCAGAGATCACTTCCACGCACGGGCACGACTCTTTTCTGATGGAACACCCACATTACTTCGACGTGGTGCGCGCCTATCTTGATAACGTGAACAGCGAGGTGAGCCGATGAGTGCGACCGATAGGGCGGATTTTGCGGCCATCGCGGCCTGGATACCCAAGGCCGCATCGGTGCTCGACCTGGGCTGCGGCGATGGCAGCCTGTTGCGTTACCTGCAGGATGCCCGGGCGGTGCGCGGTTATGGCGTGGAGATCAGCGATCGCGATATCGTGTCATGCATCGCCAACGGCGTGAACGTGATCCAGAACGATCTGGATGCGGGGCTTTCCGATTTCGAGGACGGTTCGTTTGATTTCGTGATTCTGTCGCAGACCCTGCAGGCAACCCGCCACACCGAGCCTTTGATACAGGAGATGCTGCGCGTGGGGCGTGAGGGTATCGTGAGCTTCCCGAATTTCGGTTTTTGGCGTAGCCGTCTCGATGTGCTGCGGGGCAACATGCCGGTGTCCTCCGAGTTGCCCTATCAGTGGTACGACACGCCCAATGTGCACCTGTGTACATTGCACGACTTCGAACAATTTTGCGAGGGACATCGCGTGCATATCCTCGAACGCCGCGTGATGACAGGCGGGCGCGAAGTGGGCCTGCTGCCCAATCTGTTTGGCAGCACCGCCGTATATCGCTTCCAGCGAGGGATATAAAACAGATCGTGACCGAAAACCAGAACCCCGAACAGAAAGCCCGCGATAAGATCGATGCGCTGCTTATACAGGCGGGCTGGGTTGTGCAATCGGCCAGGAAGATCGACCTGAATGCCGGGCTGGGTCAGGCCGTGCGCGAATATCAGACGGATGTCGGCCCGGCGGACTACGTGCTGTTCGTGGATAAAAATGCGGTAGGCGTGATCGAGGCCAAGCGCGAGGATCTGGGTCACAAAATTACCGAAGTGGAATCCCAGACCGAAGGCTATGCCTCGGCAAAACTGAAATGGGTCAACAATAAAGACCCATTGCCTTTTCTGTATGAGAGTACCGGCATCATCACCCGTTTCACCGATGGGCGTGATCCCAAGCCGCGTTCGCGCGAAGTGTTCAGCTTCCATCGGCCGGAAACGCTCAAGGAGTGGCTATCCCAAAGCGCCAGCCTGCGCGAGCGCCTGCACCACATCCCGCCACTGAACCCGAACCATCTGCCCGCCAAAGAATTGCGCCTGCGCGATTGCCAGGAGATTGCGATTGCCAATCTGGAGGAATCATTCATGGCGGACAGGCCGCGCGCGCTGATCCAGATGGCGACCGGAGCCGGCAAAACTTACACCGCCATCACCTCCATCTATCGCCTGCTCAAGTTCGCGCAGGGAAAACGCATTCTGTTTCTGGTGGATACCAAAAATCTCGGCGAACAGGCTGAGCAGGAAATGATGTCCTACGTGCCGATCGATGATAACCGCAAGTTCACCGAGCTGTACAACGTGCAGCGCCTTAAAAACGCTTACATCGCCCGCGATAGCCAGGTCTGCATCAGCACCATACAGCGCTTGTATTCCATCCTCAAGGACACGCCGCTCGATGAAGCCCTTGAAGAAATCAACCCGGCAGAGTTGAAGCAACCCAGGACACCGAT
>JAJXTL010000247.1 GCA_021783855.1 Pseudomonadota bacterium | reverse complement strand
GAGTCGGTACGCATGTAGGAAATCAGGCCGACTGTTTGCCCGCCGATGTCGACGCCTTCATACAGTGTCTGCGCAGTGCGCATGGCCCGTTCTGTGGACATGCCGAGTTTGCGTACAGCTTCCTGTTGCAGGGTCGAAGTGGTAAAGGGCGCTGCGGCATAACGCTGTTTGGCTTTTTTCTCGATGCGCACGACTTTGGGCGGCAACTTTGCGTCGTTAAGCTTTGCAAAGATGGCGTCGTATTCTGCCTGACTCTTGATGCTGAGCTGTTCAAGTTTTTTGCCCTGATACTGGAAAAGGCGCGCGGAAAAAGGCTGGTGATCCTTGTGGCTGTCCAGATGCACCGTCCAGTATTCCTGGCTGGTAAAGGCTTCGATTTCTTGTTCGCGCTCGACAATCAGGCGCAAAGCCGGGCTTTGCACCCTGCCGGCAGACAGGCCGGGGCGAATCTTGCGCCATAAAAGAGGAGACAAATTGAAACCCACAAGATAGTCCAGCGCACGCCGAGCCTGCTGAGCATTGACCAGCGGCATGGCTATTTCTCTCGGGTGGGCGACCGCTTCCTTTACTGCAGACTGCGTGATCTCGTAGAACACCACGCGTTTCATGTTCTTGCCCTTGAAGCCTCTCTTGGATTTGAGAAGCTCCGAGATATGCCAGGCGATGGCTTCACCCTCGCGGTCAGGATCGGGAGCCAGCAGGATGTTGTCGGCAGCTGCGGCAGCCTTGGCTATGGCATCCATGTGTTTGCTGTTGCGCGCAATGGTTTCATAGTTCATCGCAAAACCGTTTTCGGTATCTACTGCACCGCTCTTGGGAACGAGATCGCGCACATGCCCGTAAGAAGCAAGCACTTCATAACCACTACCCAGATATTTTTTCAGGGTTTTGGCTTTGGCCGGAGACTCTACGATCAAAAGATTATTTGCCATGCAATTCAATGTAATTGGGTGGATTGTAGGGGGACGAGCAATTCTTCGATCAACAATGGGCTGAGATTCTGGTGGCGATCCCACAGCACGATCAGCATGATAAGTTTGAGCTTATCAAGTCCCAGGTCTTTTTGCTGAAGGGCCAGCGCCCGGTCGATGATGATCTCGCGTTCGACGGCAGTGATCATGCCCTGTTGCTCGGCGAAGAGCAAAAACTGTCTTGCTTCCGCGCTGAGACGGACAAACTCGATTTCAGCATATAAACGCATCCCGGCATGATTCAGAATGTCAGGATAGCTGTCAGCGTTCTGCAAACGCAGGGCCGAAAGCCAGGTCAAGGCTTCGTCTATATCCTCGCCTTCAAAGCCGGCAGCAGAAAGTTTGCGAGACAGCTTGTCAGGTGCAGGGTAACTCCCTGCGTCGATATAGCTTTCAAATAAATACATGAGGATTTCAAACATAATTTTGCGTCTGTTTAGTGTATGCGTTGGTACAGTCCGCCGGGAAGCGCAGCGACCCGGCCTTCGAGCTCGAGCGTTAATAGCATGGCGGATAGCTGGCTAACCGTCAAGCCAGTGCGCAGACGGAGCGTATCCATGCTCACCGGGTCAAAGCCGATCATATCGGGCAGGTTTTCGTGTTGCGTTGAATCGTCTTGAGCGGATTCTGGTTTGATTTCTGGAAGCTGGCCTGTCAACTCCTCGAGTATGTCCTGCGCTGTTTCGACCAGCTTTGCTCCTTGCTTGATCAGCTTATGGCAGCCGCGGCTTTGCGGAGAATGTATGGAGCCTGGAATGGCAAACACATCCCTACCTTGCTCCATCGCCTGTCTTGCGGTGATCAGCGAACCGCTCTGCTGCGAGGCTTCTACAACCAGACACCCTATGCTCATGCCGCTGATGAGACGATTGCGGCGCGGGAAATTCGAGCCTGTGGGCGGCGTGCCCAGCGGAAATTCCGAGACAAGCGCGCCCTGTTTTGCAAGCTGATGAGCCAGGTCACGATTGGCGGCAGGATAAACCCTGTCAAGACCGGTGCCGACTACTGCGATGCTGCTGCCCTGACCGCGCAAAGCGCCGCGATGGGCGGCAGCATCGATGCCATGCGCCATGCCGCTGATGATGCACAATCCAGCCTGGCTCAATACGCTTGAAAATTCCTCGGCATTGCTGATTCCCTGCGGCGTGGCATGTCGGCTGCCGACAATGGCGAAGGCCGTGGAATTCAATAAGTCGAGATTTCCTTTGACATAGAGCAAAAGAGGGGGATCGGCGATGTTGAGCAGCGCCCTGGGATAATCCGCATCGCCCAGCGTGATTACATGATTTTGTTCATCTTCCAGCCAGGCTAATGCAGGAGAAAGCGCTTCGTCACTGACGCCCTTGCGGATCGCGGCAACAATATCGGGCTTGACGAAGGGTTTTAGCGAGTCTGCAGTTGCCGCCAAGACGGTTTCGGGAGAACCAAATTCCTTTAACAGACGGCGCGCGTGCTCGTTTCCCAGGCCGTGTATCAGGCTGAGTATTAACCATGATCTGAGCGATTCATCAATATGCATGCACTGCGTGAAAACCGGGCAGTATTGAGGAAATTCCTCACGGTGTTCCCGGGCGTGAGGCGCGGCTTTTATAAAAGCATCAGGGTGTAGAAGCCCGATCCATGAGTTGCACAGGCATGCGTGTGTTCATCACGAGCGCATAGGATACCTTGTCAAATACGCGAAATACGAATATCAAACCGGAACGCACATCCGGAAGCTGAAGCGGTTTGCCATCGTCGTTGACAATGCGGCCTTTGCTGTATATTGCCAGTACATTTCCATTTTGCAGGCCATCCCTTGCCCCCTTGTTTAGCGTGATGATGCTGTCCTGCCCTGCCTGGGTCACGCCGCCATAAATGGAAATCACGGTGGCATTGATCTGTCTTTCAGGTGCACGGGGAAGGTAAGTCAGAGGGGTCGGGGCAGAAGGGGGCACCAGCAGGTCTCCCACATTGATTTCCAGTTTTGCATCAGTCACGACGGCAGTGCTGACATGGTCAAATTTGTTGACTTTAATTGAACCCAGATAGACCGCTTCGCGGCCCAGAACCTCATTCGTGTCTGGATCGGTAAAGGTCTTGCCAGGACTGAAGACCTGCCATACATTGCCCTGGTTTTCGGATAGCCCGGTGGCGTATACGACGTCGCCCGGACCAACGATCACCCTTTCATCGGGTACGCCAACCAGCTTGGGCGAGCCTGCCAACGATTCATTCGAAATAACCAGGGGCTCGCTTAAAAATGGCTCAATGACTTTGGAGGCAATGCTGGGAATGGCATCCTGCCGGCCTTTTTCGGAAATGATTTCCGGGGACAATCTGATTACATTGTCTGCATTCACACCGTCACTCAGGCTTTTGCCTATGCTCAGCGTGCCATGCTCTCTATCCAGAAAAATGGTCTGGCCTGGATAAATCCAGTGAGGATTTTTGATCGTATCTTTGTTCATGCCCCAGATGTGCGGCCATTTCCAGGGGTCTTTGAAAAACTTGCCTGAAATATCCCAAAGCGTGTCGCCTTTGACAACCGTATATTGGTCGGGTGCGTCGCTGCGTATCTGTGCAGTGTTATCAGGTTGACCGGCAAAAGCCAGGACAGGCAATAAAAAGCAAAACAGCGATATAATCTTACGCATGGAAACTCCG
>JAJXTL010000057.1 GCA_021783855.1 Pseudomonadota bacterium | reverse complement strand
CGATCGAACACGCGCATATAGGAGATCGGCCCGCTGGCACGCGAGTTGGTCCCCTTTACCAGAGCACCTTCGGGACGAATGGACGAGAAATCATAACCCACCCCGCCGCCGCGCCGCATGGTTTCGGCGGCCTGCTGCAAGGCGTCATAGATGCCGGGTTTGCCGTCCGTTATGCCTGAAATTGCGTCGCCCACCGGTTGCACGAAACAGTTGATCAGTGTCGCCTGAATGGACAGGCCGGCCGCTGAGTTGATGCGCCCGGCGGGTACGAAGCCGTTTTCCTGCGCCAGAAAAAACGCTTCTTCCCAATGTGCGCGCTGCTCCGGTTTTTCGGCCTGCGCGAGACCTCGCGCGACGCGGCGCCTTACATCCTGAACGTTGTTTTCGCCGGCTTCCGCATACTTTTCCAGCAACACTTCGATACTGATTTCTTGCGTCATGCTTCGTGCTCCCAAACGTCATTCCCGCGAAGGCGGTAATGACAGTTTTTTATCAGTTATCAAATAACCTCACCAGCCCATCCAGCCCGACAAAATTTAACGCGTAGCTGGCCTGTTCGCGTACCACCGGTTTGGCGTGATAGGCGATGCTCACGCCGGCCTGCGCCATCATCTTCAGATCGTTAGCGCCATCGCCCATCGCGATTACCTGATCAGTTTTCAATCCAAGCATATCGCGTGTCTTTATCAGCCAGTCCGTCTTGCCCTGCGCGTCGAGTATGTCGCCCAGCACGCGGCCTGTGAGTTTTCCGTCGACAATCTCAAGCGTGTTGGCGTGGGTGTAATCCAGTCCCAGGCGCTGCTTGAGTCGTTCGGTGAAGAACAGAAAACCGCCTGACACCAGCAGCGTCTTGATGCCGTGTGACTTTAATCGCTGGAGCATGATCTCCGCGCCGGGATTCAATTTCAGGCGCTCATCATACACCCGCTGCAATGCACCTTCATCCAGTCCTTCAAGCAGGGCCACGCGGCGGCGCAGGCTCTCGGCAAAGTCAATCTCGCCGCGCATTGCTTCCTCGGTGATGGCCGCGACCTGTGGTTTCAATCCCTGCATGTCGGCGATTTCGTCTATGCACTCGATGGAAATCAGCGTCGAATCCATGTCCATCACCAGCAGTCCGAAATCGGCAAGTTGCTTGTCCTCCGGTACAAATCCGTAATCTATGCGGTGTTCAAAACAATAGGCCGCGATGTCGGCATGCGGACGGGTTTCGTACATGCGATAGGTTTGCGTGTCCAGTTGGTCTATGCGTGTAGCCCCTGATTTCAGGGCCAGATGTTCAATTTGTTGCTGAGGGATGTCGTTTGCGGCCTGGAGGATGAGGTTCATGTTCTGTTCGTTGTGGGGCTGGCGGTGCGGGTATTTTAACGGATATTGAAGAGAGTGTTTGCCAAGGAGGCACTGAATAAATCACCTGTTCGCCCTGAGATTGTCAATGGGAAGGTATAGTAATTTGATTATTCATGATTTAATCCGATCATGTTTCGACAAGCTCTGGTGAAACAACTAAGTTCTGACTAAGCACGATAAACCAGTGCAAGTCATCACTTAACCACGAACGGATTAAATCAGTGCTTCCCTAAGGCGTACAGATGAAATGCTTTAGCGCCAGTATTTTCAGCAATAGGTAGTGTGCATTGCAACATGAGCTTAGCTGAGTTCATTGAAAAAGTTTTTAATCGCCAGCACGCGCTGCTTTAAATCTTCGTGTTTCAGTTCGATGCGCAATTTATCCTGTCCCACCATCTTGATATAGCGACGACTCTGAATCAGGGTGATGATTTTCATCGGGTCGATCGGCGGATTCGCTACGAACTGAATCTGAATCGCATCTGACGATGCATCGACCTTGCTGATGCCGAGCGGCTTGGCCAGTATGCGCAGGCGGTGGCTGTCGAGCAAGGTTTGCGCAGGTTCCGGCAACAGACCGAAACGGTCTATCAGTTCCTGGTGCATGCCGTCCAGATCAGCCTGATTTTCGCAATTAGCCAGCCGCTTGTAGATCACCAGTCGCTGGTGAATGTCGCCACAATAGTCGTTCGGCAACAGCGCTGGACTATGCAGGTTGATTTCTGTCGTGATGCCCAAGGGGTGCGCCATGTCGGGTTCGCGCCCCTGCCTTAAAGACGCCACGGCGGCATTGAGCATGTCGGTGTATAGACTGAAACCGATCTCCTGCATCTCGCCGCTTTGCGATTCGCCCAGCACTTCGCCCGCACCGCGTATCTCAAGATCGTGCATCGCCAGATAAAAGCCGGAGCCCAGCTGTTCCATCGCCTGAATCGCTTCCAGCCGCTTCTTGGCCTGTACGGTCAAGCCATCCATGCTGTCCACCAGCAGATAGGCATAGGCCTGATGGTGGGAGCGTCCGACACGTCCGCGCAGTTGGTGCAACTGGGCCAGACCGAAGCGGTCGGCGCGGTTCATGATAATGGTGTTGGCGGTGGGTATGTCGATGCCGGTTTCGATGATGGTGGTGCATAGCAGGATGTTGAAACGCTGCTGGTAGAAGTCGCGCATCACGGCTTCCAGTTCGCGTTCGCCCATCTGCCCGTGCGCCACGCGGATGCGTGCCTCAGGCAGGAGCTCTGCGAGTTTTTCTGCCATGTTGGCGATAGTGTCCACCTCATTGTGCAGGAAATACACCTGACCGCCGCGTTTCAATTCGCGCAGCACGGCTTCCCGGATCACGCCCTGGCTGTAGCTGCTGACGAAAGTCTTGATGGATAAGCGCCGTTGCGGGGCGGTGGCGATGATGGAAAAATCGCGCAATCCTTCCAGCGACATCGCCAGCGTGCGCGGGATCGGTGTGGCGGTGAGCGTCAGAATATCCACTTCGGCGCGCAGCGCTTTTAACCTTTCCTTCTGCTGCACGCCGAAGCGATGCTCCTCATCGATGATGACCAGGCCAAGATTGTTGAATTCAATTCCTTTCTGGATTAGTTTGTGTGTGCCGATGATGATGTCGAGTTTGCCCGCAGCCATCTCTTTCAACGCCAGCGTCTGCTCCTTCGCGGAACGGAAACGCGACAGTTCGGCGATACGCACCGGCCAGTCGGCGAAACGGTTGGAGAAGTTCTGGAAATGCTGTTCGGCAAGCAAGGTGGTGGGCACCAGCACGGCGACCTGTTTGCCGTCCATTACCGCGACGAAGGCGGCGCGCAGGGCCACTTCGGTCTTGCCGAACCCTACATCGCCGCAGATCAGCCTGTCCATCGGTTTGCCCGATTGCAGATCGTCAATCACGGCGCTGATCGCCTGCGCCTGATCGGGTGTTTCCTCGAAACCGAAGCCTGCTGAAAACTCTTCGTAATCGCGTAGCGTCAACTTGAAGGCGTGGCCTTTGCGGGTTGCGCGCTGCGCATAAATATTCAGCAGTTCGGCGGCGGTGTCGCGTACCTGCTGCATGGCGCGGCGTTTGGCCTTGTCCCACGTGCCGCTGCCCAGTTTGTGCAGGGGCGCGGTGTCATGTGCGCCGCCGCTGTAGCGACCGATGACATGCAGCTGCGATACAGGCACGTAAAGTTTGTCGCCGCCCTGATATTCCAGCAGCAGAAATTCGCCCTCTCCCTCGCCCAGATCCAGATTCACCAGCCCCTGATAGCGCGCGATGCCGTGCTGTTCATGCACCACCGGATCGCCGACCTTGAGTTCGGACAGGTCGCGCAACATGCCTTCGATGTTGGTCTTTTTGGCAATACGGGCAGCCCGGTTGCGCGGCAGTGAGGCGTACAGTTCGGTCTCGGTGACGATAGCCAGATGTTCGTCCGGCAGCAAAAAGCCGTTCTGCAGCGGACCGGTGCCGAGCATGAATTTCTTGGTGCTTGTCAAAAAACTCGCAAAATCCTCGCAGGCATCCGCCTTGAGACCGTATTCCTGCAGGAAGCCTGCCATGATCTCGCGCCGCCCCAGGCTGTCGGCCAGCAGCAGGGTGCGCCCGTCGAAGCCTTTCAGAAAATCCGCAAAGGCTTGAGTGGGTGTGTCGGCGTGGCGGTTTACTGCGATGTTGGGCAGGGTGGCTGTCGCACAAGGGGTGAGGTTTTTGTTTCCGTCATCACCGGTCGCACTCGCGAAAGCGAGTGGGAAGCGGGGATCCAGTTCTTCAATTGACTGGGCTCCCGCCTGCGCGGGAGCGACAGGAGAGGGTGCGATGTCCAGTCGCGCGAACGCTTTTGTCGCGATGAAGAACGCCTCGGAATTCATGAACAGATCAGAGAGCGGCAGCAGCGGATGTTGCGAATCGCCGCGGAGCAAATTGTAGCGCGATGCCGCATCCACGCCGAACTGGCCTATTGCCTCATCAACGTTGCCGTGCAGGCACAGCGTGGCGTTCTTCGGCAGATAGTCAAACAGCCTTGCGGTCTTGTCGAAAAACAGCGGCAAATAATATTCGATGCCTGCCGGCGCATTGCCTTTGCTTACTTCCTTGTAAATGCGGGATTTGGACGGATCGCCCTCGAAGCGGTCGCGAAAACTCTGGCGGAAATGCGCCTGGCCTTTTTCATCCAGCGGGAATTCGCGTGCGGGCAGCAGACGTATCTCCGGCACCGGATACAGCGTGCGCTGGGTGTCCACGTCGAAGGTTGCGATGCTCTCGATCTCATCATCAAATAAATCAACGCGATACGGCAGTACGCTGCCCATCGCGAACAGGTCGATGATACCGCCGCGCACGCAATATTCGCCGGGCGAGAGAACCTGCTGTACATGGCTGTATCCGGCGAAGGTCATTTGCTCGCGCAGGGCAGGCAGATTGAGTTTTTCACCTTTTTTAAGAAAAAACGTGAAGGCGGCCAGATATTCGGGCGGCGCCAGCGGGTACAAGGCGGTGGTGACCGGCACCACCAGCACATCGCATGAGTGACTGCGCACATGGTGCAGCGTCGCCAGCCGTTCTGAAATCAGATCCTGATGCGGCGAAAAATGATCGTAGGGGAGCGTTTCCCAGTCAGGCAGCAGATGTACGCGCAGTTCGGGTGCGAAGTAGGGGATTTCCTCTACCAGACGCTGTGCCGCGAGTGCGCTGGAGCTGATCACGACCAGCGGCGCGTTTTTTGCGGCGAGTTGCGCCAGCGCCAGTGCGTCGGAAGAACCTGTCAGTCGGGTGTAACGGGGGCGGGTATGGCTTGATGTGAACAGCATGGCGGATTGCAAGGGAAGTGCGGATAATATGATCGCACATTATAAGTTAAACACCGAGCCATCGTTTTATCAAAACGCCAAAACGGCTTTTTACATTACAATCTTGCCCATGACTATATTTTACGCCCTGGTTCCCGCCGCTGGTTTTGGCGCGCGCATGGGACATGAACTGCCTAAACAATATCTGCCGCTGGCAGGCTGCCCGATGATTTATCACGCGCTGAATACGCTGTGTGCCTGCCCGGAAATTACCACGGTATTCGTGGTGCTCTCTCCCGACGATATGCTGTTTCACGGTTACGACTGGTCGCGGTTCGGCGACAAGTTGCAACCCCTGTATTGCGGCGGGCAAACACGAGCCGACACGGTGTTGAACGGTCTGCTGGCTTCTGAACTGGAGCCGGATGACTGGGTGCTGGTGCATGATGCGGCGCGCCCCTGTCTGACGGGAGATCATTTGCATAAACTGATAGCCGAGCTGCGCGATGATGCGGTGGGCGGGATACTGGCAGTAAAGGTGGCGGATACGTTGAAGCGTTCCGATGACGGGCAGCGCATACTGAAAACAGAAAACCGCGAACTCCTCTGGCAGGCGCAGACGCCGCAGATGTTCCGTGCAGGTCTCCTGGCGCAGGCATTGCAGCAATGCAGGGCTGTGACCGACGAAGCTTCGGCAGTCGAGGCGATGGGGCTGCATCCCAAACTGGTGGCGGGAGATGCCAGCAATTTCAAGGTGACCTATCCGCAGGATTTGCTGATGGCGGAGTTGCTGTTAAAGGGAAGAATATGAGAATAGGGCAGGGTTTTGACGTTCACCAGCTGGTGGAAGGCCGTAAGCTGATTATCGGCGGGGTGGATATTCCATATGAAAAAGGTCTGCTCGGGCATTCCGATGCGGACGTGTTGCTGCACGCGATCTGCGATGCGCTGCTGGGTGCAGTGGCGCTGGGCGATATCGGGCGACATTTCTCCGACAGCGATGCGAAGTATAAGAGCATCGACAGCCGTATTCTGTTGCGCGAAGTGCTGCATCTGGTCAGAGAGCAGGGTTATCGGATCGGCAACGTGGATGCGACCATCATCGCGCAGGCACCGAAAATGGCGCCGCACATTTTTCAGATGGTCGAGCATATCGCAGCCGATCTGCATCTTGAAAAAAGTGCGGTTAACGTGAAGGCGACCACAACCGAAAGCCTGGGCTATACCGGGCGCGGCGAAGGCATTGCGGCGCAGGCGGTCGTGCTGCTGATTGCAGATCAATGAAAATACTGGCACTGGAAACTTCCACCGAATATTGTTCGGTAGCACTCTGGCAGGACGGCGTTGTCATCGAGCGTAGTGAGTTGGTCGGGCAGAAACATTCCGAACTGCTGATCGCGATGCTGGATACGCTATTGCTTGAAACAGGGGTAACACTCGCGCAATGTGATGGCATTGCGTTCGGTGCGGGGCCGGGTTCGTTTACCGGCGTGCGCATCGCATGCGGGACGACACAGGGGCTTGCATTAGGCGCCGGGCTGCCGGTTGCGGGCATCTGCACCTTGCAGGCGTTGGCGCAAGGATCGGGCCGCTCGCGTGTCATCGCAGCGCTGGATGCGCGCATGGGCGAGATTTATTGTGCCGCGTATGAAAAGCAACATGGTGACTGGATGACGGTGTGTGAACCCCGTCTTTGCAAGCCTGAGGACGCGCCGCAAGTGGCTGGAGGCGACTGGTTTGGTGCGGGCAGCGGGTTTGCCGCGTTCGGCACTGAGTTGCAAACGCGTTACGCCACGCAGTTGAGCGGCGTGGATGCGGCTGCCGTGCCGCAGGCTGCCGATATCGCAGCGTTGGGCGCGCTACAGTTTGCCAGCGGACAGGGGATGGATGCGGCGCAGGCGCAGCCCTTTTATTTGCGCGACAAGGTGGCGCTCAAAACTGCCGAGCGTGAGCAACTGGCTGTCGAGAAGCTGAGCAAATGAGGCTGATGACGACAGCGGACGTGGATGAAGTGCTGGCCATCGAGCAGGCGGTGCAGGCTTATCCCTGGACGCGCGGCAATTTCTGCGATGCGCTGACCAGCGGCTATGTGTGTTGTGTAGAAGAAATGCTGGGCGAGTTGTGCGCTTATGCGGTGTTGATGTCGGGCGTGGAAGAGGCGGAATTGCTCAATATCGGCGTGGCGGCAGCGCATCAGCGCAAGGGGCTGGGCGCTGCGATGCTCTCAAAGTTGTTGGGAATGGCGGCCGACCGGGGGCAGCCTCGCGTGTTGCTCGAAGTGCGAGCGTCTAACCTGGCAGCGATTGCCTTGTATCATCGTGCCGGTTTTTTGCAAATAGGCGTGCGGCGCGGCTATTACCGGCGTGCTGCGGGCAGCGAGGATGCGCTGGTGATGGCATGCTCATCTCTCCCGCACTTGCCACTGGAGAACACACTTGGACAGGCGTGAGGCAATGCTGCGCGAGTTGAATCTGTATCCCTTGTGGGTGCGGCGCGATGCGCCTGTGCAATCCGGCGTAGATACACCGCTTGGGGCAATTGATGAAACTACCGGTAAAACAACTAGCCAGCCCACTAAGCAACCAAAAGACGGTTGCCAAGTCATTGCTTATCACGCATCGGCCCCGCAAATTCACGAGTCCGTATCGTCGATAAATGCACCCGCAGGGGTAATTGATCAATTGCCCCTGCAAGGCGAGTATGAGATTAAAGATGACGGTGTGGATAGTTTGCGCGAGTTCCAGCTTAAAAATGCGGGCGGGTTGCTGGGCGCTCTTTCTTTTCAAGAGCTCAGGGAAAAAGTGCGCGACTGCACACTGTGCAATCTGCGCGCGGGATGCACGCAGACCGTTTTTGGTGTGGGTGACGAGCAGGCCGACTGGCTGTTCGTCGGCGAAGCACCGGGCGCAGACGAGGATGCGACGGGCGAACCCTTTGTGGGTCATGCGGGCAGGCTGCTCGACAATATGCTTTTGGCGATTAAACTTGAACGCAGCAAGGTGTACATTGCCAACGTCATCAAATGCCGTCCGCCTGACGACAGACATCCGCATGTAGGTGAGATCGCGGCCTGTCTGCCGTATCTGAAACGCCAGATCGGCCTTGTCAAACCGAAGCTGATCGTGGCGCTGGGCAAGACAGCTGCCTCGGCTTTGTTAAACACCGATGCGACCATCGCCTCGCTGCGCGGCAGGGTGCATGATTATCAGGGTATTCCGCTGATAATCAGCTTTCATCCTGCCTATCTGCTGCGCAGTCCGCTGGAAAAGGCCCGCGCATGGCAGGATATGTGTCTGGCTGTCGCAACGATGAAGGAAGCGCAGTCCGGCGGGAATTAACCGGGAACCCCTTTGGCATGCCGAAAAATCGGTGTATATCGTTTTTATGGATAAATGTGATGCGGCTTTGGATTCGAAAAAAATGGTTGCTGCCCCCTCTGCTTTTGCTGGTTCTGATTCTGGTGTATGGCAGTCAACATACCGCAAAACCTGCCATCAGGATAGGCGTATTGCATTCGCTCACCGGCACCATGGCGATGAGCGAAGCGTCGCTGGTGGATGCAGTGCGGCTGGCGGTGGAAGAAGCCAATCAGTCGGGCGGCATAAATGGTGCGCAGATCGAGATGATCGTCAGCGATTGCCGCTCGGACGCCGGTTATTGTGCGGAACAGGCCGAGAAGCTGATTACGCGGGACAAGGTGCAGGCACTGTTTGGCTGCTGGACTTCTGCCTGTCGCAAGGCAGTTAAATCCGTGGTCGAAAGGCATCATCATTTGTTGTTTTATCCGGTGCAGTACGAGGGATTTGAACATTCGCCCGACATCATTTATACCGGTGCAGTGCCCAATCAGCAGATCATTCCGATGGTTTCCTGGGCTCTGGAGCAGCGCGGTCGTCGCGTCTATCTGATCGGTTCGGATTATGTATTTCCTCATGTTGCCAATCAGATCATTAAAAAATTGCTGACGGCAAAGGACGGGCAACTGACAGCAGAGCGCTACGTGCCGATGGGTGAGCAGAATCTGGACGGGATCGCGCGCGAGATTGCCGGGCAACATCCCGACTTTGTGGTGAACACCCTCAATGGCGACAGCAACCGTTATTTTTTTGAGGCACTGAAAAAAACGGGTATACGCAGCGATGATATTCCGGTGTTTTCCACCAGCATTGCCGAGGCGGAGTTAGCGTCGATGGGGCCGGAATTGATGGCAGGGAATTATGCGGCCTGGAATTATTTTCAAAGCGTGGCAAGCGATGAAAATCGCGCCTTTATTAAACGCTTCCGGCGCCGCTTCGGTCAGGCGCGGGTGCTGGATGATCCGATGGAAGCGGCCTATATCGGCGTGCGTCTGTGGGTGAACGCCAGACGTGAAGCGGACACGCAAGGCATGCCCGCAGTGAAGGCCGAGCTGAAACAGCAAACCATGAATGCGCCGGAAGGTATCGTGGCAGTTGATGGCGACACGCAGCACCTGTGGAAAACGGTGCGCATCGGTCGCGCGCGCAGACGGACAATTCGATATTGTCTGGCAATCCGGGGGCAGTATTGCGCCGGCGTCGTTTCCGTTCTTTATTTCTCCAGATGAACGTGCCAGGATAGCCAAAGGCGCGCCATGAAGATATTCACCAGACTGCTGTTGCTGTTTATGCTGGTGTCCACGGTGCCGCTGGCGCTGTTCGGCTATTTCAATTTGCAGCAGGACGAGGCGATGTTGCGCATCGATGCGCTGGGCAGAGTGTCGACTCTGGCGGACAAAAAGGTGATGCAGGTCAGAAACTATCTGACGGAACGGCAGCTCAACGTGCGCTTTCTGGCAAAAAGCCCGCCGGTCATGCAAGGGTTTGAGGCGCTGTCGGAGGCCTACGGCAAGCGCTCCAGCAGCCGGGATGCGCTGATGCGGCAGTATTTTGAACGTTATGTGGAAGAGTCGGGGGTGTTCTACGACCTTTATCTGATCACGCCGCAGGGTGAGATCATCTATACCCAGAGGCGCGAGGCCGACTTTGCTACCAACCTGCAAAGCGGCCCCTGGCGCGACACGCCACTGGCAGCAGTGTTTCGTGATGCGAGCATGACGCTGGAGCCGGTGATTTCCCGTCAGGATTTTTATCCTCCATCGAAAGCGCCTGCGATGTTCATTGCGGCACCTATTGTGGCGGATGGAAAGTATGTGGGGGTGTTGGCGGCGCAACTGAGCAACGATCTGTTCAACAAGGTGGCATCGGATCCGACAGACCTGGGGGTGAGCGGAGAGGCCGTATTTGCCAGGAAAGACGGCAAATATATGTTGATGACCACCCCGCTCAGGTATCGTCCGGGGGGTACGGAGGTACTCAGGTTGAGCCTGAAAAATAATGAGACTCTGCCGATGTATGGCGCACTATTCGGCAAGTCCGGCGAGAATGTGAAAATGGATTATCGCGGTGTGCAAGTGGTGTCGGCATGGCGTTATCTGCCGGAGCTAGATTGGGGAATGGTGGTCAAACTGGATGGCGCCGAGGTGTTTTCCTCCATCCAGGGGCAACGCATCGTCATGTGGGAGGCGCTGTTGGCCTTGCTGTTTTTTTCAGGCTTGCTGGCCTATTATTTTGCCAGACAGATCAGCACGCCGCTGGTGGGGCTGGCGAGAACTGCCGGTGAAATGGCACAGGGCAGTCTGGATCAGCGCGCGGATGAGTCCGCCTTCGGGGAGTTGGGCATGTTCGCGCGGGCATTCAATCGCATGGCGGTCAATCTGCAGGGAGTGTATCGCACGCTGGAAGATCGCATCGAGGAGCGCACCCGCGAACTGCACGCTACCAACGGGCAACTGCAGGAAGAAATTATCGAACGTGAACATATCGAAGCTTCCTTGCGCGATAATCAGGCTGAGTTGCAGCGCAATCAGGAACTGCTCATCGAGGCGGAGCGGCTGGGGCGGATCGGCAGCTGGGAGCTGGATGTGGTAAGCGGCAAGTTGCGCTGGTCTGATGAGATATACCGGATGTTTGAACTCGATCCGGCGCAGTTTTCGCCCACTTATGAGAATTTTCTGAATGTGGTGCATCCTGAAGACAGGGATAAGGTGAATCTGGCTTACAGGCAATCGCTGGATACTCACCAGCCTTACGATGTGGAGCACCGGCTGTGCATGGGTGATGGATGCATCAAGTGGGTGCGCGAACATTGCAACAATTATTTCGATGAGTCCGGGAAACCGTTGCGTTCGGTGGGGGCTGTGCAGGATATCACCGGGCAAAAACTGATCGAGGACAATCTGCGTGTCGCGGCGGTGGCTTTTGAAACGCATGAAGGCATCATGATTACCGATGCGAATGCGAATATCATCCGCGTCAATCGGGCGTTCTGCGAGATTACCGGATATAGCGCGGAGGAGGTGTTGGGGAAAAATCCGCGCATCCTGAGTTCCGGCAAGCAGGACAGGGAGTTCTACGAAGAAATGTGGCGTCAGTTGACGGCGTTTGACAGCTGGTCCGGCGAAATATGCGACAGGCGCAAAGACGACACGATGTATCCTAAATGGTTGACCATTACCGCGGTGCGGGACGGAGCAGGGAAAATCACCGAATACGTCGCCATTTTCAGCGACATCACCCAGCGCAAACAGGCCGAGGAGGAAATACGCAATCTGGCGTTCTACGATGTATTGACCGGACTGCCCAACCGTCGTTTGTTGCTGGATCGTTTTCGTCAGGCACTGACGACGTCGCAGCGCAGCCGGCAATACGGTGCGGTGCTGTTTCTCGATATGGACAGGTTCAAGACGCTCAACGACACGCTGGGGCATGAATATGGCGATCTGATGCTGGCTGAAGTGGCGCGCCGCATGCAAACTTGCGTGCGCGAAGCGGATACGGTCGCGCGGCTGGGTGGCGACGAGTTTGTGGTGCTGCTGGAAGATATCGATGAGAAATCGACTGAAGCCTTGCAAAAAGTGGCGCTGATCGCCGAGAAAATACGCGTAAGCCTCACGAGCCCCTATATCCTTGCAGGTCATGAACATCACAGTTCGCCCAGCATAGGTGCTACCTTGTATCGGGGTGCTGAGAAGTCGGTCGACGTGCTGCTTAAACACGCGGACACGGCGATGTATCAGGCCAAAGAGTCGGGCAGAAATGCGGTGCGCTTTTTCAATCCCGGCATGCAGCAGGCGGTTGAAACCCGAGCGGCACTCGATGCGGATTTACGGCATGCCGTGCCGGGCGGGCAGCTTTGTTTGTATTATCAGATGCAGGTGGACAATGAACGTCGGGTGCTGGGTGTGGAGGCGCTGGTGCGCTGGATGCATCCGGTGCGCGGTCTGGTTTCCCCCGCTCAGTTTATTCCTGCGGCCGAGGAGAGCGCACTGATTCTGGAGATTGGGGGCTGGGTGCTTGAGACGGCCTGTCGGCAACTGTCCGTCTGGCGCAGTCGCGAGCAGACCCGCAATTTGAGCATTGCAGTCAATGTCAGTGCGCAACAGTTCAAATTGCCTGATTTTGTCGACAGGGTAGCCGGCCTGTTGCGCGCTCATGATGTGGTGGCATCGCTGTTGAAGCTGGAGTTGACCGAGAGCGTTGTGCTTTCCGATGTGGCCGATGTGGTGGCGAAAATGCACGCGCTCAAGGCGCTGGGGGTGAAGCTGTCGCTGGACGATTTCGGCACGGGATACTCATCGCTGGCTTATCTGAAGCTACTGCCGCTTGATCAGCTTAAAATCGATCAGAGTTTTGTGCGGGATATTGCAAGCGATCCAAACGATGCGGTGATGGTGCAGTCCATCATCGACATGGCGAAAAATTTCCGTCTGAACGTGATTGCCGAAGGG
Organism: Pseudomonadota bacterium; assembly: GCA_021783855.1. The sequence goes on along the minus strand of JAJXTL010000057.1, from coordinate 3,201 downwards.
GTTGAAACCGGGGATCAGCTCGATTTTCTCAAGCTGCATGGCTGCATGGCTTACCAGGGGTATCTGTTTGGTAAACCCGTGCCGGTTGAAGAGTTCGAGAAATTGTTGGCTGGTACGGGCAATTCATGAATTGCCCCAACAAATTCCCCAATCAATACGGCAACAACGACGTCAGGTGGCGCTGCCAAAATTCATCGGACGATTCAAAATATTAACCTCAAGACGCATCAACGGAATCCGCCCATTGGCGGGTATTCCAGTTTGGCAGCGCAATTACTACGAACACGTCATTCGCAATGAGGCGGATTACGGGGAAATTGCCAAATACATCGCCGATAATCCACGTCGCTGGGAAGAGGATGCGTTGCATCCGAATGCGGGGTAGTTGTAGGGCGATTCATGGAGGGGCAATTCGTGAATTTCCCCTGCGTATTTGCACGCTTCGGTAGGGGCAATTGACGAAACAACCGGCCATTCGACTAAGGCATCAAAAAACGATGTCCAACTCGCTGGTTATCATGAATTGCCCTAAATTTTTCCGGAATCCTGGTCGTGTCCGTGCCGTTTGTACAGCATGGTCATGATGGCGGAGAGCATCAGGCCGAAGATGGTGATGATGATATAGATGTTCAGGCTCATTTTTTCCATCAGGGCGTACAGGGCCAGCATGGCAAAGATGCTCAGATTTTCGTTGAAATTCTGCACGGCGATAGAGCTGCCCGCACCCATCAGCAAGTGACCGCGATGTTGCAGCAGCGCATTCATCGGCACCACGAAATAGCCGCCCATCGCGCCGATGGTGACCAGCAGCAGGATGGCCATGGTGCTGCTGGTCACCGGGATCATGATCAGTACCATCAGGCCCATCGCGATGCCGATAGGCAGCACTCTGACCGAGTGTTCCAGCTTGACGAATTTCGCGGCCAGCACTGCGCCGATCGCGATGCCGATGGCAACCCAGGCGGTCAGCTTGGCGGCGCTGGCCATGTCATAGTGCAGGGCGATGGCAGCCCAGCTCAGCACGAGCAGTCGCAGTGTCGCCCCTGTTCCCCAGAACAGCGTGGTCACTGCCAGCGAGACCTGACCTAACGGGTCTTTCCATAACAGTTTGAAGTTGTGCCAGAACTCGCCCAGCAGAAAAATCGGATTATTGCTCAACGGCTTGTGATCAAGTTCCACGCGCGGGATGTAAAGATTGATCGCGGCGGCGGCAAGGTAGAGCGCCACGATGATGGCAATTGCCAGCTCAGGCGGGGTGTCGATGCCGGTGTTGATGACAGGCACGTCCCACCACTGCAACATGGGATAGGCGATATCCGGGCTGAGCAGTATGCCGCCTATGACGGCGCCCAGGATGATGGCCAGCACGGTCAGCCCTTCCATCCAGCTGTTTGCCAGCACCAGTTTTTCAGGCGGCAGATATTCGGTGAGAATGCCGTATTTGGCCGGAGAATAGGCCGCAGCCCCCAGTCCCACTAGGCCGTAGGCGATCAGCGGGTTGACGCCGAACAGCATGGCGAGGCAACCCAGGATTTTGATGTTGTTGCTGACGAACATCACGCGCCCTTTGGGCAGCGAATCGGCGAATGCGCCGACGAATGGCGCCAGCACGATATAGGAAAAGATGAAGGCTTCCTGCAGGACAGGCGTGTGCCAGGCGGGTGCATGCATGCCCTTCAGCAGGGCGATGGCGGCAAACAGCAGGGCATTGTCGGCGAGCGCGGAGAGGAACTGCGCTGCAAGGATGGTGTAGAAGCCGAGATTCATTCAAAGGGGGAGTATTTTTTATCAGGGCGTTTTATATCATGAAAGTATTGCCCCTGCTATCATTACATAATCGAAACTCCTCCGACACTCACGATACATGCCGCGTCCCATACAAGCTTACATCGATCAGGATGCGCTGGAGCATAACCTGCACGTCGCGCGCAGCCATACATCGGCGCGCATCATGGCCGTCATCAAGGCAAATGGTTACGGGCATGGATTACTGCGCGTGGCAGAAGCGCTGGCCTCTGCGGACGGCTTTGCGCTGCTGGATATTCAGGATGCAATCCGCTTGCGCGAGGCGGGATACCGCCAGACTATTTTATTGCTGGAAGGATTTTTTGATGCGGCAGATCTTGAGCAGATTGCCGAATATGAACTGACCTCTGTCATACACAGCGACTGGCAAATTGCGTTGCTGGATGCGTACCCCGGGCGTGGCACGCTGGATGTCTGGTTAAAAATCAACAGCGGCATGCACAGACTGGGATTTACCCCTGACGGGGTAGCGGGTGCAATGGAGGCGGTGCGTCGTCATGCGGCGGTGCGCGAGATCACGCTGATGAGTCATTTTGCCACTGCCGATGAGGCGCGCGGCGTGTCGGAACAGGCAGACCTGTATCACGATATTGTGCAAGGCTGGCGTGTGCCGCACTCTCTGGCCAATTCCGCCGCGTTGCTGCGCTATCCCGCAACGCATGGCGACTGGGTGCGTCCCGGCATCATGCTGTATGGCGCGTCGCCGTTTTTTGATGTTTCAGCGCAGCAACTGGGCTTGAAACCTGCGATGACACTCTCCAGTCGCATCATCGCCATACAGCAGTTGCGCAGCGGCGATGAAATAGGTTACGGCGGGCTGTTTCGCGCGGACAGAGCGATGCGCGTCGGTGTCGTCGCATGCGGCTATGCAGACGGCTATCCGCGTCAGAGCGGAAGGGTGGAGCCGGAGGCTCCGGACACCCACCGGCCTACCCCTTCATTCAGGAGCAGGCACTTCAGTGCCTCTAGCTCCGAGGGAATACCCTTGCGGTATGGCGGGTATGGCGGGGCACCGGTTTTGGTGGACGGACAAAAGACACGGTTACTGGGGCGCGTCTCCATGGATATGCTGTACGTGGATTTGACAGCTCTGCCGCAGGCAGGGGTGGGGTCAATGGTTACGTTGTGGGGCGAGGGTATGCCGATTGAGGAGGTGGCTCATGCTTGTGGCACCATCAGTTATGAACTCATGTGCGCTCTGGCTGCGCGCGTGCCGGTGCGTGTGTGAGGGAAGGGTCTAACAGGCAATGAAGGATAAATTGCAGCCAGTCAAGCTGAACGAAATACAGGTCGGTCGGCCATTGATATGGACGGTATACGATAAATTCGGACGGTTGTTGTTGCGCGAGGGAGCGCTGGTCGAATCTCAGCGGCAACTCGAAGGTCTTTGTGAGA
>JAJXTL010000246.1 GCA_021783855.1 Pseudomonadota bacterium | reverse complement strand
CGGTCTGCCAAGCATTGATCTGGCGGCAGGCCTCAAGCAGCACCCAGCGGCCTATCGGCACGATCAGTCCGCAATCTTCGGCTATAGAGACGAATTTTGCAGGCGGCAGCAGTCCCAGCTCCGGATGCTGCCAGCGGATGAGCGCCTCGACGCCAACAATAGTGCCGCTGTGAAGATTTATTTTCGGCTGATAGTGCAATACAAATTCCTGCCGGTCCAGTGCGCGGCGCAAACCGGCCTCAATGGATTGCCGCTGGACGGCCCGAGCATTCATGTTCTGCTCGAAAAATTTGAAATTGTTGCGCCCGCTTTCTTTGGCAGAATACATCGCGGTATCCGCACTCTTGATCAGGGTTTCAGCATCCTGCCCGTCGCCTGGGAAGATGCTGATGCCGATACTCGCGCTGATATGCAGATCCTGCTGACCAATTTGGTGAGGCAGCATGACTGACGCGAGTAACTTTTGCGCAGAAAGTGCCGCATCCTCTACATGTTCAATAACGGGAAGCAATAGCACGAATTCATCTCCACCCTGGCGACTGACAGTGTCCGAGTGACGCACACAAGCTACCAAACGCTGTGCGACTGACTGCAACAGTTGATCGCCAATCGCATGTCCCAGAGAGTCGTTGATGTGCTTGAATCGATCCAGATCTATAAACATCACCGCAAGCTCTCTGCCTTGACGACGGGCCAGCTCAATCGCCTGCTCAAGCCTATCTTGCAAGAGCATCCGGTTAGGTAAGTTGGTGAGAGCATCGTGATGGGCTAAATACTCCATCCTGTCCTTGGTGGTTTGGAGTTGTGCTGCCAGTTTTTGTGCTTCAATGGCTGAAGTGACCAGGCGCGCGTTCGCCTGCTGCAACAGCATCAGATGATCATCTGATGCTGCCTGTGTTATTTCTACGGCACGAATTTCACGCTCGCGCGAGCTGACCGCCTCCTCGCGCAAATGCGCGGCATCTTCTCTTAGTGTCACCGATTGATTGCAGATTGAAATGTTCGTTTCATCGTTAATGGCTAACTTGCGCCGTCTGTCATGGCTGCGGACAATATGGGGTCTGCTTTGATCAACCGCAGGAACCGGATTGTTGGAATCGCAGTCATCGGCAGTCTTGCTCATCGGCATCTCCTTAACTGGATCGTGATTGGCTACGGGCTGACCGTGGGCTTGCCCGACATGATTCCGGCGTAGTCGGATAAGGTTTCGCCGATGATGATGCCTTTGTCCGTGATGTCAAACATTCGAATTTCTTTGCTGTGATTGCTGCCGCGGACCTTCACCACCGAGAAGACGCGTTTGAACTGGCCTTCGATTTCGACATAGCGCTGCACGATAATTGCATCAGCGAGAAACGCGTTGCCAAAGGGACTGAAGCGCAGATCGGTGTAACGATCTTCCAGTTCCGAGGTCATCAATATGGTCACGCCCATGTCGCTCAGTTCGGCAATCAGTCTGTACAGCGACCCGCGAAAATCCTCGCTGAATTCGGGCGCCAGTGCCAGCTCAAATCCGGACAAAGAATCGATGACGACGCGCTTGGCCTGCATTCGATTGATCATTTCGATCAAATCATGCAAGGTCTCATCGATCGACAGATCCAGGGAGCGCGTATCGATCATTCCGACTTGTCCCGTCTTGATCAGCGCTTGCAACTTATTATTGTTCAGCAGTTGGCTGGGGCTCTTCTCAAACGCTGCAATCACACCGGGTTCGCCACAGCGCACCCCTTCGGCGAGGAATTCCGTCGCCAATATGGTTTTTCCGGAACCGGATGGCCCGACCACGAGCAGCGAATAGCCGACCGGCAACCCGCCGCCCATCATTTCATCAAGTCCGGCAATTCCCATCGGAACACGTTCTTCCCCGGGGATTACCTTGAAGGTCGACATGGCAGCTGCATCATGTTCTTTGATAATGGCACGCGGAAAAACCTGAATACCTTCATCGCTGATACGGAATGTATGCAGACCGGGCACCTGGGCCTGGCCGCGCATTTTGACTACCTGCATCTTGCGCACCGTCGAGTTGTGCTGCAAATTCTGCGTGAGCCACAGTATGCCATCCGCCACTGTGAAGACGGGGCTGGACTCGGATTCCGGCCTCAAATATTCACCGATTAAAAATGTGGTTGCATGCCAGCTCGTCATTTGCATACCGAGTTGCTGCAAGAAATGCTGCAGTTCAGACGCCCCTTTTTTCATCTGCTTGGCTGACTGCACGACCGATCTGAATGAGTCAACGAATACCAGACTGGGCGCATAGTTGGTCACTTCTTCGAGTATGCGCGACAATACGCGATCAAAATCTCCTTCCACGAGGTCTGCAGACAGGTTGACGTAGCGGATCGATTCATTGATTTTATTGCTATCAAAAAATGGGAATTGCTGTTGATAACGAAGCATCTTCAAAGTCGGTTCACCGAGTACGGTGAAGAATAGCGCCCGATTGTTAGGGCTTGCCTGCGAGAACATGATCTGGTGAGCGAGCGTTGTTTTTCCGCCGCCCGGCGTGCCTGCAATAAGGTTAAACGAAAATTCCGGAATGCCGCCGCCCAACAGGCTGTCCAAACCGGGTACGCCGGTTGGAAGGCGACGTATGCTTATCTTGTCATTCATTTGTGAATTCCTTCGGGTGCCCAGATAAAATATTCTCATCGCTGTCGGAAACGTTATGTTCGTGCTTGTCAAAAAGCGCCTCGACGCCCCATGCCGTCCGCAACACACTTGCCGTTAGCTGCTCGCCGATCAATGAGGCCAGGATGTCGGTGAAAGTGAGCAGCAGAAAACTGCTCGCTTTGACAGCCTGTGCTGCAGTTTGTCCATCAAGGCTGGTTTTTAAATTTGCGAATCGGCAATCAGACTTAGGTGACAGTGGGCTTGCCGCGAGCCAGGGAAATGCTGACTGGGTAAGAAATACGCTGCGCGCGTAAAGTGAATTGAAACCATCTTCACCGACGAGCGCGATGATTTGGGTCGCCATTTGCCCCCATAAATCAATTGCAGCATCCACTTCAGTGTGCTGTGCCATTACACCGTTGATCATCTGGTGTCGCAGCAACATTCCAGTTTCTGTCATACTAATCGCTCGCATAAAAAATGCCGGTAAGTGTGCTGGTATACAGCGCTTTTCAATTCATTGTGCAGCTAAGCCCTGTCTAACAGGTCATGCATAACGTATGTTTCAGTATCAAAATACTGAAACAGGACAGAAAATGGCATATTGTGTGAAAAATATCTGTGGAAGCATCGTGCCGGCTGAATGCCATTCGTCCTTGTAAATGAGTCACTTCCAGAGGTAATGATGAAAATTGCCAATGAAACGTGCAAAGCTTAAGCAGGTGTGCCAGATGCCACATAACACCTTTCTGCATTGACCATGGCTTTTCATGGCCGCATGTACGAACTGCTTGCAACCCACGCTCAAGTTTCAACATTAAGTTTATGCGTCTTGAGTATAGCTGGTTATTTGCGGCATAACCATAAGATTATAATGATTGTTCATAGTCAAATTGCGGGTGGTGGCAGGGATTTTCCTAGCAGACAGTCCTGCAGTTTTTCGCCGGGAGCTGCTTGTCTGGTCGGAACAAGTATGATCCCGTAACGGATTCATCGGACTGTGAGATTATAATTATACAATC
>JAJXTL010000245.1 GCA_021783855.1 Pseudomonadota bacterium | reverse complement strand
CAATCTGTGGTCATTGGCGTGCAATTTCCCACCTTCGCCGCCTCCCTCATTGAGGCCGGGCTGTCAATGAGGCCATCATCAAGGCCATGGACTACAAGACCGATTTCAACATGCAACACCTGCGCCATGACCATGCGCGGTTTTTCGGTCAGTCAACTCGCGTGCCTGACGAACACAAAAGATTGACGTAAAAAAACTCCAGCATCTTCGATACTGGAGTTGGGTTGCGTCAGATATTACAAATTGTCGTCTGCTTCCAGATCTTCCGGAACCCGACCTTGTGGATCGCCAGAAACCACCGGACCTTTATACGACTCGAGTGCATTCCACTCTTCCTGATTGAAGAAGTGTGGAGCGGCCTGCATGCGAGCAACAGCGCTCCGAACAAACTCAGATGTCTGCGGTGCTGTTTTTTCCAAGTCTGCTGTCATTGCTCGCTCCTTTTAAGTTCAGTGGTTTTTCAAAGATCATTGATTTTCATCCTCTGATATCGACTCATAGCCTGAAGGAATTTTTCATTCCTGGGTGGCGGATTTTCAACCAGTTCCAGCAAACGCATCGATTCTCTACGTGTAAGGACGATTGTCGATGCGCTTTCAATGATCTTCTCGGCCTTTTCCAGCGCTGCTTGCACTACATGCGTATTCCAGACCAAACTGGACAGGCATTCCACGGCAAACTGGACACTGATTCCAGAGCAAACTGGACACTGATTCCAGAGCAAACTGGACAGTAATTTCGGCGCAAGCCGGGCAGGCGTAGCAAGACGCGGGATAACCGTGGCACCCTTGATGCTTTTTATCAAGGAGCCACATGGCAAACAACAGGTTATCCATGCGCAAGATCACAGAAACCCTGCGGCTGCATTACGAATGCGGCCGCACCCAACGAGAAATCTCCCGCGCCATCGGCGCATCGCCCACGACAGTTGGCGAGTACCTACGCCGCGCCAAGGCGGCGGGTCTAGGCTATCCGCTGCCCACCGGATTGGATGAGTCAGCTGTCGAGCAGCGCTTGTTTCCGCCCGCTGTGCACGTTGATGTCGTGCGTGCCGAGCCGGATTGGGTGCTGGTGCACAACGAACTGCGCAAGAAGAGCGTCACCCTCGAACTGCTCTGGCAGGAATACAAATCCAATAACCCGGACGGCTACCGCTATAGCTGGTTCTGCGAACACTACCGGCTGTGGGCAGGCAAGCTTGCGGTTTCCATGCGTCAGACCCATACACCGGGCGAGAAGCTGTTCGTTGATTATGCCGGGCAGACCATGCCGGTCATTGATGGCAGCAGCGGCGAGATACGACAGGCACAACTGTTCGTTGCCGTGCTGGGGGCTTCCAACTACACGTTCGCCGAAGCGACTTGGTCGCAACAGCTGCCGGACTGGATTGGTTCCCATGTTCGCTGCTTCGAGTTCATGGGCGGCGTGACCGAGATCCTCGTCCCGGATAACCTCAAGTCCGGTGTCAAACATCCGTCCTATTACGACCCGGAACTGAATCCGACCTATCGCGACCTGGCCGAGCACTATGGCATTACCGTGCTACCAGCGCGCAGCCGCAAACCCAAAGACAAAGCCAAGGTCGAGGGGGGCGTGCTGGTCGTCGAACGCTGGATACTGGCGCGGCTGCGAAACCAGCGCTTCTTCAGTCTTACCGAGCTCAACCGTGCCATAGCGGACTTGCTGGTCGATCTCAATTCGCGCGCCTTCAAGAAGCTGCCAGGTTGCCGCCTGAGCGCATTTCTTGAGATGGATCGTCCGGCACTGCACCCATTGCCGGAGAACCGTTACCAATACGCCGAATGGAAGCTGGCGCGGGTCGGTATCGATTACCACATCGAAGTGACAGGGCATTATTACTCGGTTCCCTACCGATTTGCCCGCCAGGAAGTAGACGTGCGCTATACCGAAACGACGGTGGAAGCTTTCCATCGCGGCAAACGCATTGCAGCGCATGCGCGCAGCACCCACAAGGGTCGCCATACCACGGTGGACGACCACATGACGCCTGCGCATCAGCAAGTTGCAGGATGGAGTGCAAAGCGCCTGCTCGACTGGGCACAGGGCATCGGATGTCAAACGCACGCTACCGTGGAAGCCATTCTGAGCAGTCGCAAACATCCTCAGCAAAGCTATCGCGCTTGTCTTGGGGTGTTAAGCATGTCAAAGACCTATGGCAACACCAGGCTGGAAGCAGCTTGTGAGCGCGCCCTGCGACTGAATGCGGCCAACTACCGCAGTATCAGCTCCATCCTCAAGAACGGGCTGGATCGAGCAACCGAGGCAACAGGCAGGCAGGCCAGCTTGCCACTCACGCACAGCAACGTGCGCGGGCCGGAGTATTACCACTGACTCTCAATCCGGAAATGGCCGTCCAACAACACATTCAACACCACAAAGGAAAATGCAGATGCTGAACCACCCCACCTATCAACACTTGAACCAACTCCGTCTGTTCGGCATGGCGAATGCACTGGAAGAACAAAGTCGCCTGTCTGATGTGGAGCGGATGACCTTCGAGGAACGCCTGGGCTTGCTGGTCGAGCGCGAGATCAGTACGCGTGCCGCCACGCAGATGGCAGGACGCTTGCGTCGTGCCAAGCTGAAACATGCTGCGACACCGGAGGATGTGGACTATCGGACAGCGCGCGGCCTGGATCGCACCTTGTTCAATCGACTGCTGACTGGCGACTGGGTCGCACAACACCAGAATGTGTTGATCACGGGCCCCACCGGCGTCGGCAAGACCTGGCTGGCATGCGCACTGGCCAACCATGCCTGCCGCCAGGGATACACATCACTGTATCTGCGCGCGCCGCGTTTGATCGAGGAACTGACCATCGCGCATGGCGATGGCCGTTATGTGAAGCTGATGGGGCAACTCGCCAAGGTAGATGTGCTGTTGATGGACGACTGGGGCCTGGCAGCGCTGACCGATTCAGCCCGTCGCGATCTGCTAGAGATCGTGGATGATCGACATGAGGCGCGATCAACCATTGTGACCAGTCAATTGCCGCTTGCACACTGGCATGATGCTATCGGCGACTCGACATTGGCGGATGCCATTCTGGACAGGCTTGTGCACAATGCTCATCAAATCACCCTCAACGGCGAATCGATGAGGAAAAGAAAAATCAGTTTGACGAAACGATCTGATCAGGAGTAAAAAACACACCCCGCGTCGCTACGCTCCGACTGTCCAGTTTGCCGTGGACTGAGTGTCCAAGTTGCGTGGAATACGCACACTACAAACTGATTTATCGTTCCACCCACGAGATCTGCCGCCATCTTCAATTTTTCTTGCACATGGTTTGTGATACGGGTGGTAAGACGTTTTCCGTTATGAGCTAACATGTAAGCCTCCTGTTTTGCCGATTGCTCTAGGCTCTCAGTGTATTGAAGCAGCGTCATTTTGTCGTTTCCTTTTTTTTGATTGACTCCAGGATTCCCTCCAGAGATCAACGCCACAAATGGGTGGAAGCTGACGCGGCTATTACAACAACATACAGATTCTCGGCAAGCCACAACTTTCCGTAATTTGTACCTTTTACGGAAAGTTGCTATTTTTCGTCATGGATATAACAATGTTTCAGGTGAATGTACCGACATTCCCCAAGCATCCTAAATCAGAAAGTTCATTTCACCTTATTCATCCTCCGGCTTCC
>JAJXTL010000056.1 GCA_021783855.1 Pseudomonadota bacterium | reverse complement strand
AATCGCCGGCTGAATGCAGGCGTTGATTTTCAGAACTGGAAACGTAGTGCGAACGTAGCTGCTTTCAACTATACACAGTCTATTGCGATGATTGTTCTGGATGGCAGCTTGTAACTTTGATTGGCTCCTGGTGGGGGATAAATTTGTCTGCTGTAACTGATGGTACCCTTATGTTGAATTTGCGACGCTGCCTGCAATTTTTTTTGTTCGGCCTGATGGCGTGGGTATCTGCAAGCCATGCTGCTGATTTTTCAGCTAAAACAGAACCTGCTGCGAACGGGAGCAAGGTGTATCGGTTGGGTACGGGGGATGTGATCAATATCTCTGTTTACGGCGAGGAGGATCTGTCCCGTCAGAAATATCGCCTCCCCGATTCCGGTGTGATCACCTTCCCTTTCGGTGAGGTCAGGGCATTAGGCTTGTCTCTCGTTGAGCTGGAAAACAAGGTGGCAGACGGGCTGCGCGGGGGATATCTGGTCAATCCGCGTGTATCGGTAAGTATGGAGGAATATCGCCCGTTTTATATCAACGGGCAGGTTGATAAGCCCGGGGCATATCCTTATAAGCCGGGTCTTACGGTGCGTATGGCTGTATCGATTGCGGGGGGGTTCAAGGAACGTGCTTCGATGAGCAATATTTTCATACAGCGTGAAAATGATGATCAACACGCACAAACAAAAATTGGTCTGGATGGAGCGGTTTCCCCCGGAGATACTATTACCGTCGAAGAAAGCTTCTTTTGATGCAAAAATTCAGCAACGCGATGGATGTTTCAGATGTTTCCGACGGCGGGGATGAGGAGGGTGCGCTGAATCTGATGAGCTACTGGCGCGTCATACAGCGACGTTTGTGGGGTATTTTTGGCCTGGCCGTTTTCATCACATTGCTGGTGGCTGTCATCGTGTACATGATGACCCCCGTCTACAGCTCTTCCGTGTCTATACTGGTCGAGCAGAACAAGTCGAAACTGGCGTCCATGGATGCTGTCTACGGTAGTACTATAACCGATCAGACATATTATCAGACGCAGGTTGAAATGCTCAAGTCGCGCGTGTTGATGGAGGCGGTGGTTGATCGTCTCAAGCTGACGACGAATCCCCTGTTCAATGCGCCCGTCCAGCCTTCTCTGGCGGATAAGTTGATGTCCGGTCTGGGTATGGTGGCTGTCAAACCGGCTAACCCTGATGCGCTTAAAGTTCGTGAAGGTATAGCAAAAACACTCGCCGGGATGGTCACCATAGAGCCATCCAGAACGAGTCAGATGATAAAGATAACCGTGGAATCAACAGACAGGGATATGGCTGCGGCCATCGCGAATTCGGTCGCCGACACCTATATCGACCTCGATCTTGAGGCGAAATTCAAGATGAACCAGAAGGCGACGAGCTGGATGAACGTGCGTCTGGTCGCGCTGAAGGATAATCTGGATAAGTCCGAGGCCGCTTTGCAGCGTTATCGCGAACAGCACAATATCATCGACACCAAAGGTCTGGAATTGGGCGGGGCTACCAGTCAGCTCGGCTCAGCCCTCGGGAACCTGACTGCGGCGCGTCTGGCGCGGGCGCAGGCTCAGACCAATCTCGATCAGGTGAGAAATGCCAGGGGGCATGAAGAAGCCTTGCCTATCGTTCAGCGTAATCCTCTGGTGGCGAATTTGATGGGTTCCGTTTCCGAACATGAGCGCAAGGTATCCGAGTTGTCGAACCGCTACGGCCCCCAGCATCCAAAATTGTTGCAGGCTCAGGCGGAATTGAAGCAGGCCAGGGAGAATCTGCGTATGCAGGTAGCCGATGTGGTCAGCGGCTTCGAGCGCGAATATGAGACGGCTCGCGCGAATGAGAACGTGCTTGCGGGAGCGGTGGCGGAAGCCAAGCAGTCTATTCAGGGTTCCAATCGCAAGGAATTCGAACTGACGGCGCTGGAACGCGATGTGAAGACAAACCGTGAGCTGTATGACATGTTCATGGGGCAGTTGAAGGGGACGGCAGCCGTCAGCGATATGCAGACCGTGGTGGCGCGCGTGGTTGATCCGGCCATAGTCAGTAATGCGCCGATCAAGCCCAACAAGAAAATTGTGATAGGTTCGGCTTTTGTGCTGAGTCTGCTGCTGGGTGTGGCGATAGCGTTCCTGCTGGAACACCTGGATACCAGTGTGCGATCTGCCGAGGATGCCGAGCGCAAGCTCGGGTTGCCGCTGCTGGCAGCCATGCCGCTCGTCGAGCTTGCGAAAGGTCAGGCTGCCGGTCTGCACTATCGCGACGTGCCCAAGTCCTTGTTTGCCGAAGCGGTTAAAACGATACGAACCGGGATTCTGTTGTCCGGTATCGATCACCCTAAAAAGACGCTTGTGGTGACTTCTTCGGTGCCCGGGGAAGGTAAATCAACGTTGGCGATCAATCTGGCACTAGCGCATGCTCAGACCAGACGCGTGTTGCTGATAGACGGGGATATGCGCCGCCCCTCCATTGCGAAAACGCTTGGTTTGGATAACACGCATCCTGGATTGTCGATGCTGGTGCTGGATATGGTAAAGCTCGAAAATTGCGTATACAAGATTGAGGGCACTAATCTGGAAGTGTTGACGGCGGGCAGTATTCCGCCTAATCCGCTTGAGTTGCTCATATCCGAAAAGTTCAGGGAGTTGCTGGCGCAGTTAGGTGAGACTTACGACACGATCATCATCGACTCTCCTCCTGTTCAGTTGGTGAGCGATGCTGTTGTTCTCGCCAGCATGGCAACAGGTGTGGTGTTTGTGCTCAAGGCGGATGCAACCCCGTTCCAGCTGGCGCGTCGTGGCATCCGTGCCTTGCAGCGGGGCGGAGCTACGATGTTTGGCGTAGTTCTGAATCAGGCCGATTTCAGGAACGAAGGGTATTACGGCAGTTACGGCAAGTATAACTACCATGCTTACTACGGCGAGGATGTAGACAAGGCGGCAGTCAAAGCCTGAGTTAGGTATTGGATGATAGACTTACACTGTCATTATTTGCCCGCCATTGATGACGGTTCTCAATCGATGGCGGAGTCGCTTGATCTGGCGCGTGCCTCGGTGGCGGACGGTATCACACATGCTGCTATGACGCCGCATATCCATCCCGGACGCTACGAAAATATCCGTTCTTCGGTGGTCGCTGCAACGAACCTGTTAAGGGCAGCGCTTGCTGGGGCAGGCATTCCTTTGCAGATTTTTCCTGCCGGCGAAGTCCGCTTGACAGCCGAGATACTTGATCTGCTGGAACAGGATGAATTGCCTTTTTACGGCGAGCTGGACGGCTACCGCATCCTGTTGCTGGAATTCCCATACGATCAGATACCGGTAGGCACGGAAAAGCTCGCGCACTGGTTGCTTGGCCACAAGATACGTCCGCTGATTGCACATCCTGAACGAAACAAATCCGTCCTGAACAACATTGAAAAAATTGCTCCCTTTGTCGAGATGGGCTGTATGTTGCAACTGACGGCTGCCTCGGTGATCGGCGGCTTCGGTCAGGCGGCAAAGGATAGCGCATCTTTGATGCTGGAGAGACGCTGGGTATCTGTGATCGCCACTGATGCGCACAATTTAAAACATCGCGCACCGGTGATGACGCCTGCTAGAAATGATCTGATTGATCGTTTCGGACAAGCGTATGCCAATGAGCTGACCAGTTTGATGCCCGCCAGGATTTTGGGTGTAATGCGGCCTGACCTGCCATCCGGGTATGTGCAATGCTGAGATCCGGATTGCTGATAAAAATCATGCTCACTTTGTTGATTTTGTCCGCGATGGTATATCTGACCAGGGTGGGGGTGGCTGATTTTTTGAGACTCAGGCCCTGTGCCTATGTCGATGGACTCGGCAACGGTACTGTAAGTCTTGATCCTGCCGGACTGGACGATTCCAGAAAGTTGCTGTTGTTGGCGCGTTCATGGGATGAAAGTAATCCGGTTATTCCCGAGTACCTGGGGCAGACTGATTTTATGCTTGCGCAGTTGGCAGGCTTTAGTCCGGCAATGCAGGCGACTTTCCTGCGAAATGCGATTGAAAATTTTGATTCGGCAATCGCTTCTCGTCCAAACTCCGCCTATCTTTGGGCGGCCAGGATGACCACGGGGAGTTGGTTGTTGCAGATAAATGCGCAGATGAATGAACCGGTTAATCAGTCAGAGTTGAAATACATAGGTGTGGCGCTGCGACGCGCAGCGATGCTCGATCCATGGGGGGCATCTGTATTGCAACAGCTTGTGACAGTTGGAACATTGCGTTACAAGGAGTTTCCTCCGGGGGTTCGATTGGCTGTTGATGAGGTTGTAATACGAGCGAAACAACTTGGAATTAAAATTTAATGGTAATTCTTTAGGATTTTGTGTATTATCGCGTGCGTGAAGTTTAATAGTTTAATCTGTTGTGTTGTTTTACCTCTATTTGGAGACCTATCATGTCCAAAAAAATTAGTTCGCTATTTCTGGCGTCTGTTCTGATCTTTTCTGCCGGTTTCGCGGTCGCAGCCGTGCCGGCTTCCGTGACCTCTGCGATTGCAGCCGTTCAAAATTCAGTTGCCGATACACCAGAAGCGGCTGCTGCGGAGCAGGCCCTGGTATCTGTAATCGCTTCATCTGTTGCCGCCGATCCATCTTCTGCCGCAGAGATTGTGACTGCGGCTGTAACTGCGGCTCCTGCTCAGGCTGCTGCAATCACGACAGCGGCGGTAACGGCGTCCCCTGCTCAGGCTGTAGCAATCACGACAGCAGCGGTAACTGCGGCTCCAACTGCTGCAGCCGAAATTACGTCTGCAGCGGTATCGGCGGCTCCTTCTCAGGCTGCAGCCATTATAGTGGCAGCCAATACCGCAGCTACCGGTGCTGGAGCGCCGCCTCCACCCGCTGGCACACCCGGCAAACCCGCCACGACTAATTTTGTTGTGCCTGTCAGCATATCTTAATAATCAATTGATTTGGATAAGGGGAGCTTGCGCTCCCCTTTTTTGTTGCGCTGTCCTGTGATTGAGGTTTTTCTGGTGCTGCGACCGATTTTATGCTCTGGCCTGATCCGCAATGTATTCTGGATGCTGCTGCTGTTCGGTACAGCAGTGACCGCTACAGAAATCGCTGAGTTCTCCCCCGGATTGCTGCGTTATGTCGCAACGCGCTGGGGCAGCGGTGCGCCAGACCGATTGCAGGATTGGCGCAGGGAACTGAAAGGGCATGTTGCGAAACAGCAGGGGCCGGCACCTTCATCTTCCGAAATCATCAACGATCTGGAAGATTTTAACTGGTATTGGGATAAGGTCCGCTACTATACGGATGCGCAACATTGGGGCGTAGAGGACTACTGGGCGACCCCGGTCGAGACGCTTGCCTCCGAGGGTGCCGATTGTGAGGATTATGCGATTGCCAAGTATTTCAGCCTGAAGGCGTTGGGCGTGCCCGTGCAAAACCTCAGAATAACTTACGTACGCGCCTTGCGCTGGAATGTGGCACATATGGTGCTGGCGTATTATCCGACTCCCGATGCAGACCCGTATATTCTGGACAATCTGAACAGAAGCGTGTTGCATGCGTCAGAGCGCACCGATCTTTTACCCGTTTATAGTTTTAACGATGAAGATCTGTGGCTCCCCGGCGTAGCGGCTGCGGGCGGAAAATCCAGTCAGATTCGTTTGTGGCGGGACTTGCTGGACAAGATGGCTAAAGAACGGAACATGTAACCGCAGGAGAATGGCATGACCTTGTTCAGACAATTGTTTTTCGGTACCTCCATCGCGTTTCTGGTGCTGCTGGCGCTGGTGGAAAGCGTGTATCTTGTCAATGCCCGTATTTACATGCAGGAGCAGCTGGCGTCCCACGCACAGGATACAGCAACTTCGCTTGGCATGGTGTTGCCGCCTTCATTGGCGGATAAGGATACCCTGCTCGCTGAAATCACCGTGAATGCCGTATTCGATCGCGGGTTTTACCAGTCCATCGTGGTGATGAATACCAGAGGTGAAAAACTGATCGACAAGAGCTTGTCGCCCGCGCCTGCAGGTGTGCCGGTTTGGTTCACGCGGATATTCCCCATGCATGCGCAGTCGGGTGAGTCGTTGATAACCCGCGGCTGGCAACAACTGGGCCGCGTCATCGTTACGAGCCATCCGAATTTTGCCTATAAGCAGTTGTGGCACACCACGCTGGAAGCCACAGTGGGCATGCTTCTGTTGTATGTCTTGTCGTTGTTCGCAGCGCATTCCTTTCTGGTCAGAATTCTGCGTCCTCTTAAGGAAATCGAGCGTGTCGCTCACGCCATCAGCGAACGGGATTTTCAGCAGGTCAAATCCCGGCCGCGAGCCCGCGAATTGATGAAAGTGGTGAAGGCGATCAACTCCATGTCTGCAAAGCTTTATGCCATTATCGAGCACGAGGTGCGTCAGGCGACACGTTATCGTGAAGAATCCCGACGCGATGCGCTCACCGGTCTGGATAACCGGCGCGGCTTCGAACAGCATGTTCATGCCTTGCTCGACAATGGCGGGGATGTGGTGTCAGGTGTGATGTTCATGTTTCAACTGGCTGATTTTAATGGCTTTAACGTTCGAAATGGTTACAGGGAGGGCGATGCTCTGCTGAAAGATGTGGCCGACGGATTGCTCGGTATATGGCCTGGACGGGATTTAATGCGATGCCGCATCAATGGCGCAACTTTTGCGGTGATGGCATTCAATATCACCTGGGATGAGGCGGTTGCGCTGGGCGATGGTTTGTGTGCGGTCCTGGGCGTGACGGTGGGAGGGTTGCGCGCCGACGCCGATCTGGCGTACGGTTGCGGGGGTGTTTATTTTGCCGGCCGGAAAGTGACGCTGAATGCATTGCTGGCGCAGTGCGATCTGGAAATGCTGCAATCCATGGCGAATGGCGCAGGCTTAAGCCTGCTGGAAAATATGCATGATGATGAGCGTGTTAAGGGTTCTCAGTACTGGAAGGAGCTGATTGTCGATGCGATTGCAGCAGAGCGTGTCATGCTGCTTGCTCAGCCTGTGATGAATTTCGGCGGGGTGCAGAAACTGCAATCCGAAGTGGTGGGGCGTCTGGTCGATGCCGACGGCGAACTGGTGCTTGCCGAGCATTTTATTCCGATGGCCAATCGTCATCAGTTGACCGCAGCATTTGATCTCTCGGTGCTGAAACAGTTGTTCGTATGCATGGTGTCGGACGCGAGTGACGAGATGGTTGCCATCAACTTCTCGATTTATTCCATACACGATGCCGACTTGCTGGCCTGGCTGGGTGTTGCCATGCATGACTATCCGGCCGTCGCACGCCGTCTTGTGTTTGAATTCACCGAGTTCGGCATCGTGCAGGACAGGGCGGGAATTGAGCATTTTGTTGCTGATATTCGCAAGCTTGGTGCTCAGTTTGCAGTTGATAATTTTGGTTTGCACCATTCCGCCTTCGAGTATCTGCAACGCCTGAAGCCCCTTTATGTAAAGCTGAGTCCGGCCTACATACGAAATTTGCAAGATAATCTTGAAAATCAGTTTTTCATCTCCTCGGTGGTCAATATCACCCGCTCTCTGGATATACGCGTGTTCGCGCTGGGCGTGGAAGATATGAGCGTGCTTCCGTTGTTGCAGGAGCTGGGCGTTGAAGGTTACCAGGGTTATGTCAACGGCGCTCTGACGGAATGGATGTGATTCAGGGCTGAGGATTGAGGATTGAGGAATCGGGAATCGGGATTGATGCTGTTATAATTATCTGTCATTTAACGTGAAACTCGCGTAGCGATTCGTTTGTATCCTCTCCCTCTGGGATTGCCAGCGACTTGCCCGCAAGCGGGCTTAGTCGATTGGCTAGTTGTTTCACCAGAGGATTGAGGTGAGGGAAAGCGCAGCGAGGGTGCCCGGGCATGGCGAGTTTTATCATCAGGGGTGGCAACTTCGTCATGCCCGTTATATTGGAATAGTCATGACCGTCATTCGCCAGCAGGATTTCATCGACAGCGTCGCCGATGCGTTGCAGTTTATTTCTTACTATCACCCGACCGATTTTATACGGGCGCTGGCGGAGGCATACCGGACTGAACAGTCGCCTGCGGCACGTGACGCGATGGCGCAGATTCTGACCAATTCGCGTATGTGCGCAACGGGCCACCGTCCGATTTGCCAGGACACCGGCATCGTAGTGGCGTTTGTGCGGGTCGGCATGCAGGTGTGCTGGGATGCCACGCTTGATGTCGTCGAAATGGTCAATGCGGGGGTGCGGCAGGCTTATCTCAACCCCGATAATGTGCTGCGCGCCTCCATCGTCTCCGATCCGGCCGGGCTGCGCCAGAACACGCGTGACAACACGCCTGCCGTGGTGCATGTCGAACTGGTGCAGGGCGACAAGGTTGAGGTGCGCATCGCGGCCAAGGGAGGCGGCTCGGAAAATAAGGCCGTGATGAAGATGCTGAATCCGGGCGATGATATTGTCGAATGGGTGCTGCAAAGTGTAGAGGGCATGGGTGCGGGCTGGTGCCCGCCTGGCATGTTGGGCATAGGCATAGGCGGGACGGCGGAAAAAGCGGTGCTGCTGGCCAAGGAAGCCTTGATGCAACCCATGGATATGCACGAATTGAAGGCGCGCGGGGCGGCCGGTCGCATCGAACAATTGCGTATCGAACTGTACGACAAGGTCAACGCGCTGGGCATAGGCGCGCAGGGTTTGGGCGGTTTGACGACCGTGCTGGATGTCAAGATACTCGACTATCCTACCCACTCCGCCTCAAAACCTGTCGCGATCATTCCCAATTGTGCGGCTACCAGACATATTCATTTTGAACTGGATGGCACGGGTCGTGCGGAATTTGTGCCGCCCGCCCTGTCGGATTACCCCGAGGTTCACTGGCATCCGGCACCTGATGCGCGGCGTGTGAATCTTGAGAATATTACGCGTGAGCAAATTGCATCGTGGCAGCCCGGTGAAACCGTGTTACTCTCCGGCAAGTTACTCACTGGGCGTGATGCAGCGCACAAGCGCATTGCCGATATGCTCGCCCGTGGAGAAAAATTGCCGCAAGGCGTGGATTTTACCGGCCGCTTCATTTATTATGTCGGGCCGGTTGATCCGGTGCGGGACGAGGTGGTCGGCCCCGCGGGACCTACCACCGCCACGCGCATGGATAAGTATACGGAAATGATGCTTGCCGAGACCGGCTTGATGGGGATGGTGGGTAAGGCCGAGCGCGGCAGGGTTGCCATCGAAGCCATAAAAAAACACGCTGCTGTGTATCTGATCGCGGTGGGAGGGGCTGCCTTCCTGGTGTCGCGTGCGATACGCAGCGCGAGAGTGGTGGCCTTTGCCGATCTGGGCATGGAGGCGATTTACGAATTCGAGGTGGAAGATATGCCGGTCACGGTCGCCGTCGATACGCAAGGCCGTTCGGTGCATGACAGCGGTCCCGCAGAATGGAAGAAGCGCATCGGTATGATACCGCTGCGGGCTGTGTAGGTCGGGACGATCCCGACCGCCTTAAATATTTGCTGGATTCCTGCCTTCGCGGGAATGACAGCGTGAAGAATTGGCGGGTCTCCCCGCATTGCAGGGTAGTGAATCTGGTCAGGTCCGGAAGGAAGCAGCCACAGCTAATTACTGCAAGTGCCGGGGGTAAGGCTCGCCTCCCGTAATGTGAAACGCGCGAAGCGCTTCGTTTGCCCCCTCTCCCTCCGGGAGAGGGTTGAGGTGAGGGAACGGGCCTGCCTGTGCCGTGCCCAGCACAGCAGACAGGCATAGTGTGTTTGCGAGTTATTGCCCATATGGGCAATATCCCTGCGAAAATCATTGCATAATCTAAGGGTGGCATTTTTGCCATGCCCGTTTGTAAAGCCGCTGGAGGGCGTGATGGTAATGAAGTTGGTTTGTTGGTTGTGCTTGCTGTTCAGCGGTAGTGTATGGGCGGTAGACGGAATATCTGTCGAGGCCGGCAACGGCAAGGCCACGAATACCGGGCGGGTAGGTGCGATCTGGAACTTTGATCATCCGTGGTTCACTGAGGGCAGTTGGCAGGTTGCCGGCTTCTGGGAGGCCATGGCGGGTACCTGGCGCGGGCACAGCAGTTACGGTGATAATCAAACGGTCACCGACGTGGGGCTGACTCCGGTGTTCCGTTTCGAGCAAAGGGTTCCTTCATCTGTTGCGCCTTATCTTGAGGGTGCAATCGGCTTTCACCTTATTTCGCCGGCATTCATCAACGCACAACGCCGGTTCGGCAGTTCGTTTCAGTTTGGCGATCATATCGGTGCCGGCGTGCGCTTGGGCGATCATCGGCAATACGATCTTGGCTATCGTTTTCAGCATCTCTCCAATGGCGGTATCAAGCAGCCGAATCAGGGTATCAATCTGAATGAAGTGCATCTTATCTACCACTTTTAACACGGACTAACTTGTCAGCTACCTCGGTCCTTGCACGTAAATGGCGCCCCAAGAACTTCGCGCAACTTGCCGGTCAAGAGCATGTCGTCAGGGCGTTGGGTAACGCGCTGTCACAAAACCGGCTGCATCACGCATACCTGTTTACAGGTACGCGCGGGGTGGGGAAAACCACGATCGCGCGTATCTTTGCCAAATCGCTCAATTGTCTGACGGGCATCACCGCGACACCTTGCGGCGTATGCAGCGCCTGCCTTGAAATCGACAGCGGACGCTTCGTCGATTTGATCGAGCTGGATGCCGCGTCCAATACTCAGGTGGACAACATGCGAGATTTGCTGGAGGGCGCGCTGTATGCGCCTACAGCTGCCCGTTTCAAGGTGTATATCATCGACGAAGTGCATATGCTGTCCAAGTCAGCCTTCAACGCGATGCTCAAAACGCTGGAGGAGCCGCCCGAACATGTCAAATTCATACTGGCGACCACCGATCCGCAGAAAATCCCTGTCACCGTCTTGTCGCGCTGCCTGCAATTCAATCTGAAGCAATTGCCGCCGGCCTTGATCGTTGAACATCTGAAATATGTGCTCGAACAGGAAAAAATCGAGTTTGAAAGCGGGGCGCTCTCTCTGGTCGCGCGTGCTGCCCAGGGAAGCATGCGCGATGCACTGAGTCTGATGGATCAGGCGATCGCATTTTCAGCCGGCAGGATAGAAGAAGCCGCGATGCGCAGCATGCTGGGGGCTATCGATCAGACTTATTTGTTCGAGTTGCTGGTCGCGCTGCGTCAGAAAAATGGTGTCGCAATGCTGGATGTCGCTGATAACATGGCATCGCGCAGTCTCGCGTTCGAATCTGCCTTGCAGGATTTGGCTAGCCTTCTGCATCGCATCGCACTGGCGCAGACTGTGCCGCAGGCGATTGGAGACGACGAGCGTGACCGCGTGCTGGATCTCGCGCAGAGTTTTACGCCGGAAGAGGTGCAGCTGTTTTATCAGATTGCAATACACGGACGTGCCGAAATCGAACTGGCGCCGGATGAATACGCCGGCTTTACCATGACGCTGTTGCGCATGCTGGCGTTTACGCCGTCCCGCGATGGCTTGCCGGCAGTGCAGGTGCAAGCTGGTCCCGCCGAACTGCCTGCCCGGTCAGCGGTGCCGCCTGAAGTAGAAAAGCCGCTCGTGCCGGCGCAAATTCCAGTCAAAACAGCGTCGGTCGAGCTTGAGGTGCCGGTCTTGTCTGCGCATGCGAGTGAATCGGACTCTCTGCCGGACTGGGCCAGTCTGTTGGGTAAGTTGAATGTGCAGGGTATGGCGCAGCAGCTGGCCAGGCATTGTGTGCTGGATATGCTGTCCCATGAGCAGATCGTGTTGCGCCTGGCGCAGGAATACAAGCATTTGCAGACCAGAATGGCAACGGATAACCTGCAGTCAGCCTTGAATGGCTACTTTGCCAGGCCGATGAAACTTTCCATCGTGTTGGGGGAGGCAACCGTCGCTACTCCGGCGAAAATCGAACATCAGACCCGGCAAATCAGGCAAAATCAGGCGAACGATTCGATTGCACAGGATGCTTTTGTGAAGGATGCGCAAGCCGGTCTGGATGCCAGTCTGGTTGCGGAATCAATTAAACCAATTTTTTAAAGGACAGAAGTTATGATGAAGGGCGGATTGGGTGGCTTGATGAAACAGGCCCAGCAAATGCAGAAAAATATGCAGCAGGCGCAGGCCGAGTTGGCAACCATGGAGGTTGAAGGTGCGGCCGGTTCGGGCATGGTGAAAGTAACCATGAGTTGCTCGCATGAGGTGCGCCGCGTGTCGCTGGATGACAGCGTGCTGTCGGACAAGGAAACGCTGGAGGATCTGATCGTGCTGGCAATGAACGATGCAGTCAAGCAGGTGGCGGCGATCACGGAGCAGCGCATGAGCGGCTTCGGTGCAGGTATGGGACTGCCGCCCGGGATGAAGCTTCCATTTTGATGATGGTATCGCATCTCGACGAGCTGATAACAGCCCTGCGCTGCCTTCCGGGCGTGGGGCCGAAATCCGCCCAGCGGATGGCGTACCATTTGTTGCAGCGCGATCGAAAAGGAGCGCTGCACCTGGCGGTCTCGCTGCAGCGTGCAGCGGAAAATATCCGGCATTGTTCCCGCTGTAATAATTTCTCGGAACGGGAAGTGTGCGAGTTGTGTGCTTCGGGCAGGCGCGATGAAGGTTTGCTGTGTGTGGTGGAAATGCCGGCGGACTTGCTGATGATAGAGCAGACGCAGTGTTACGCCGGCATGTATTACGTGCTGATGGGCAGGTTGTCACCGCTGGACGGCATAGGCGTGAAGGAATTGCATCTGGATAATCTGCTCAAACGCGTACAGCAACACACCTGTGAAGTGATCCTGGCGACCAATTTTACCGTCGAGGGAGATGCAACGGCGCACTATTTGGCAACCCTGTTGCAATCCGTTGGTGTTAAAGTGTCGCGTATCGCGCGTGGTTTACCGGTGGGCGGTGAACTTGAGCAGGTGGATAGTGGGACATTGGCGCAAGCCGTGCTGGAAAGACGTGAGTTGACGGTATGATAGAGCAGGATGATGAGCCCGGCAGTATACAGGGCGAGAAATTACAGAAGGTGCTGGCACAAGCCGGCTTCGGTTCACGCCGTGCCATGGAAGAGTGGATTGCGGCCGGTCGCGTCAGTGTCAACGGCGAACCGGCTACATTAGGCATGCGCGTGCAGGCAGGCGACCTGGTGAAAACCGAACGTCGCACGATTCGTGTGGGTGAGCGGGATCATGCCGCGCGCGTGCTGCTGTACCACAAGCCTGAGGGTGAAATTGTCAGCCGGGACGACCCTGAAAAACGTGCGAGTGTGTTCGACAAATTACCGAAACTGCGCGGGCAGAAGTGGATAGCCATCGGGCGGCTGGATTTCAATACCAGCGGTTTGCTGATTTTTACCACCTCGGGTGAATTGGCGAATCGGCTGATGCACCCGCGTTTCGAGGTGGAGCGAGAATATGCCGTGCGGGTGCAGGGCAGCATGACGGATGAACAGATCAATCAGGTGCTGAAAGAGGGCGTCGAGCTGGAGGATGGACGGGCGACCTTTGATAAGCTGGAGGATCAGGGCGGCGAGGGTTTTAATCACTGGTATCGCGTGATGTTGAAAGAAGGGCGCAACCGCATCGTGCGGCGCACCTTTGATGCATTAGGCCTGCCGGTCAGTCGTTTAATGCGCGTGCGTTTCGGTATAATCAACCTGCCGCCGCGATTAAAACGGGGTATGACAGCGGAACTGGGCGAAGGCGAGATGGCGCAGGTGCTCGAATGGGCAGGATTGGATGCCGCAGAGCCGGCAATCGAGGTCAAGCCGACAGATGCGCCTCGTCCGGTGCGCGCAGTCAGAGGCAGCCGGGCGGGTGTCAGTCGGCGTGTCAGGCGCTGAACAGTTGCGGGTCACTCACCATAATTATCGGTGCAACAGAGAGCTGAATGGAAGATCGCAGTAACAAAACTATCATCTGCAGCGTGCTTTTTCTGGATATTGTCGAATATTCAAAAAAATCCGTGACGGGCCAGATATCCCTGAAAGACAGGTTCAACACCTATCTTTCCGAGGCCATACACGACGTGCCGGTCAGCGACCGCATTATTCTGGATACCGGAGATGGTGCGGCGATCAATTTTTTAGGTGATGTCGAGGCGGCCTTAAATGCCGCGCTCAGGCTGCGCGCACGTTTGCTTGCCGAAGATGCTGAGATTGATCCGCAATTGCTGGTGCGCATCGGGATCAATCTGGGCCCGGTTCGTCTGGTGCGCGATATCAACGGTCAGCCCAATATTGTGGGCGACGGTATTAATGTGGCTCAGCGCGTGATGGGTTTTGCAGATGCCAGTCAGATACTGGTTTCGCGCTCTTATTATGATGCGGTCTCACGCCTTTCCTCTCAGTACACGGGAATGTTTCACCATCAGGGATCGCGCACCGACAAGCATGTGCGTGAGCACGAAATTTATGCGATAGGTTATCCCGGCGATCAGACGACCAAACACGTGCCTGAGGATAAAAAGGCAGTTCATGTCATTACAGGACGTCTGAAGAATATTTTCAGCAACTTTACTGCAAATTTTTCGGCTCTGTCCAAAAAAATCAAACAGGCCAATGTGATGCAGCGTCTGGCGTACGCGGTTGTGCCGGTTGTCGCGTTGCTGGCAGGTCTGGTGGTATTATGGCCGCGCCAGCCGGTTGAAACGCCGACAGACGTGGCGCCCGTGGTGGAAACCATGCTGGTAGCGCCCTCCGCTGTGCAGCCAATCTCGGCTGTCGCGGCGGCTTCTTCGCCGACTGTGGAAAAATTCAAGCTCGTATTGTCCGATGCTGCACCCAAATCGACCGCTCAGACCGTTGATAAGAGTAAACACAAGACCGATTTGCCTGCGGACAAAATAGTACCGGTCAAACCGGTCGAAAGTCGCATCAGGAGTAAAACGCCTGATGCCGCTCCTGTCAGGGTGGAGGGCGCAGGCGAGAGTCAGGAAGTCAGCGACGATGCCTATATTTCGGTGAGTTGTAAAGAAAGCTCGCAGGTGTTTGTGGATGGCGTGCAGAAGGGCAGAACCGGCGCAGAACCGTTATTGGTGACAGTTAAATCGGGTAAACACAAGCTGATTATTCACCATGCGAGTTACGGAATTTACAGCGTGGACGTGGTTCTTGAGGCGGGAAAAACCAGAAACATGAAGCCGAAAGAATGCAATTAAGTATGGACAGGCTCCTAGGGGCAAGTTTGAATTCAGGTGGCTGCGATGATTAGTCAGTTGGGTCGCTACGAAGTGATCAGCGAATTAGGTCAGGGGGCAATGGGCATCGTTTACAAGGCCCGTGATCCCCTGATCGATCGTGTCGTCGCCATCAAGACCATCAACCTTGGTCTGGCGCAGGAAGAAAAAGAGGAATACGAGGCCCGTTTTTATCAGGAAGCTCGTGCCGCCGGCCGCCTCAATCACCCGAATATCGTGACGATTTACGATGTGGGCAAGAGCGGGGATATCGCCTATATTGCCATGGAGTTTTTGCAGGGATGCGAGTTGCGCGACCTGTTGCGCGAGAAGGGCAGGCTGCCGGTCAATCAGGTGCTGGATATCGTGGCGCAGGTGGCTTCAGGCTTGGCATACGCGCATGAACATGACATTGTGCACCGCGATATCAAGCCCTCCAACATCATGGTGATACGCGATGGTCATGTGAAAATTACCGATTTTGGTATTGCTCGCATGGCGAGTTCGGCGGTGCGCACCCAGACGGGAATGGTGCTGGGTTCGCCAAAGTACATGTCGCCGGAACAAGTTCTCGGACGCGTGATCGATCAGCGTTCGGATATATTTTCGCTGGGGGTGATGCTGTATGAGATGCTCACCGGCGTTGCGCCATTTTTGGGTGAGAATGTCAACGCCATCATGTTCCAGACGCTCAATTCCGTGCCTGTGCCACCGGGTAAACTCAACGGTAATGTGCCGGATATGCTCAACTTTATCGTGGCCAAGGCGCTCGCTAAAGGGGTGGATGACCGGTATCAGAATGCACGCGATTTTTCGACCGATTTACGTGCTTGCCGTGAGACATTGCCGAGCGTTAGTCCGGCAAGCGATTCCGCAGAGAAACTGGGTGCGAGTGCCGTGCATAACGAGCATGAGGATGAATTCACGCCGCTGGGTTTGTCGCATGCATTTGATTCGAACGAAGCGAAGATGCGATTGGCTGCTTTGACCGCGGATCCGGAAGAAGTCGATGAATTGTCAAAAACGCTCAAGATGATGCGACCGCAGGTGAATCAGCAGCCGACACCCAGAGTGCGTCCTGTCATGCCCGCACGCTCCG
>JAJXTL010000244.1 GCA_021783855.1 Pseudomonadota bacterium | reverse complement strand
ACCGCGCAGACACTGTATGAAGGCGTCGACATCGGCGGGCAAACAGTCGGCCTGATTTCCTACATGCGTACCGACTCGGTATCCCTTGCAAAAGAAGCCGTTGCGGAAATTCGCGCTTACATCGGCGACAATTTTTCCGGCGAATACCTGCCTGCCAGCCCGCCCGTTTTCAAGAGCAAAACCAAAAATGCGCAGGAATCCCACGAAGCGATCCGTCCGACCTCGATTGCGCGCACACCCGACAGCCTGCGCGACCATCTCAGTGCAGACCAGGCCCGACTATACGAAATGATCTGGAAGCGCACCCTGGCGTGCCAGATGACCGCAGCGCGTTTTGACACGGTCAGCGCAGACATCCGGTTGGGTGGCGATGACACGCTGTTCCGGGCCAACGGTCAGGTGTTGGTTTTCCCAGGTTTTATCAGCGTATACATGGAAGATGTGGATGATGCAGAAGAGGAGCAGGGCGGCAAACTGCCAACGCTGGTTGAAGGCGATATTTTGCCTGTCGACAAACTGTTCGGCGAACAGCACTTTACCCAGCCGCCACCGCGTTTCACCGAGGCGAGCCTAGTCAAGGCTCTTGAAGAATATGGCATCGGCCGTCCCTCAACCTATGCCACCATCATCTCCACGCTGCAAACCCGTGAATATGCTATTTTGGACAAGAAGCGCTTCATGCCGACCGATGTCGGCCGGGTCGTCACGCGTTTTCTCACCGATCATTTCACGCGCTATGTGGATTACAACTTCACTGCTTCGCTGGAAGATGAACTCGATAATATCTCGGATGGAAAGCGCGACTGGATAGGCGTGCTAGATGAGTTCTGGAGCGGATTTTCCGGCCTTATCAAGGAAAAAACCAATATTGAGCGCCCCCAGGAATTGCTCGACGAAGCCTGCCCTGAATGCGGCAAACCGCTGGCCAAAAAATTGAGCCGTTACGGCAGTTTTATCAGTTGCTCCAACTATCCTGATTGCAAATACAAACGCAGTGTGGGCGGCGAATCACAGGATGATGTGCGCGTTGAACTGGGCCACCATCCCGACACAGCCCAGCCTGTATTGCTTTTGCGTGGTCCTTATGGCCACTATGTACAGCTTGGCGAAGTGGTTGAAGGGGAAAAGACCAAACCCAAGCGCGTCTCATGGCCCAAGGATATGCCAGTCGATCAGGCTGATTTGGACACCGCATTGAAACTGCTTTCCCTGCCGCGCGAGCTGGGTTTACATCCTGAAAGCAACAAGAAGGTCATCGTTAACATCGGTCGCTTCGGCCCTTACATTGGGCATGACGGTAAATTCAAATCCATTCCCCGCTCAGACAGTATTTTTGACATCAGTCTTGAACGTGCAGTAGAGCTGCTTGCACAGGCCAAAGATGGCAATGCTGTCTTGCGCACGCTGGGTGACCACCCCGATGACAAAGCCTCGGTAGAGATATGCAGCGGCCGCTACGGTCCTTATGTGCGTCATGGCAAGATCAACGCAACTCTGCCCAAGGATATTCCCGTCGATGAAGTCACGCTTGAAACAGCACTGGAGCTGCTCGCAGCCAAGGCAGCAAAGGGCGGCAAGCCGGTAAAAAAGGCCACAAAGCCTGCAACAAAGCCAAAGGCCGAGGCAAAGCCAAAAGCTGCAACAAAACCCAAAGCCGTAGCAAAACCCAAAACAGCGGCCAAAACCAAGGTTGCGGCCAAACCAAAAGCCAAACCCAGAGCCTCGAAAGAATCCTGAGGCTCCGATGAAGTCAGCCGGAATTGCAATGACGACGTAAAAAACCGTATGAATCTTATTCTTCTGGTTTCTCCTCCTCCGCCTGTTGCTGCATCGCCCACATAAGCGCATATGCTCCATTCTGTGCGAGCAATTCAGCATGCCGCCCGCGCTCGACGATACGCCCTGCCTCGATCACCAGTATTTCGTCAGCTTCCACTACCGTAGACAAACGATGCGCGATAATGAGACTGGTGCGGCTTTTGGCGATTTCCAGCAGTTCGGCCTGAATGGCTTTTTCGGTTTTGGTGTCAAGCGCGGAAGTAGCTTCGTCGAGTATCAGTATGGCCGGATTCTTCAGCAGGGTTCTGGCGATCGCGACGCGCTGCTTTTCGCCGCCTGAGAGTTTAAGCCCTCTTTCGCCGACTATCGTCTCCCACCCTTGCGGCAACGACTCGATAAAATTCAGAATATGCGCAGCACGGGCTGCATCAACCACTTCCTCGCGCGCCGCATCCGGCCTGCCATAGGCGATGTTGTAATAGATGCTGTCGTTGAACAGCACCGTATCCTGTGGCACCACGCCGATAGCAGATCTCAGGCTTTCCTGAGTAACGCCTCTTATGTCCCGCCCATCTACCTTGATGCAGCCCTCATTCACGTCATAAAAGCGGAACAGCAAGCGGGCCAGTGTGGACTTTCCTGCCCCGCTCGCACCTACTGCGGCCACGGTCTTGCCGGCTGGAATGGTGAAATTCACATCGCGCAGGATAGAACGGTCCGCATTGTAGGAAAAGCTGACATGCTCGAATCTGACTTCGCCGCCATGCACGGAAAGTTTCACGGCATCCGGCG
The DNA here is from genome assembly GCA_021783855.1 of Pseudomonadota bacterium. Next base: position 1,107 of record JAJXTL010000244.1, on the reverse strand, counting down.
CATCTTCGATTTCTTTCGGGCGATGCAACAGGGTAAACATGCGTTCCACATCGGCGATGGACTCCTTGATCTGACGGTACATCACACCCAGAAATCCCAATGGCTGGAACATCTGCAACAGATAGGCATTGACCATCACAAGGTCACCCAGCGTCAGCGTGCCGCCAACCACGCCTTTTGCCGCACGCAGAACCATCAGCGTGACGCCGATAGCGATTGTACCTGCTTGTGCCGCATTCAGAAATCCGAGCGAGCGCTGCGACTGCAATGCAGCGCGCTCCCATTTGGCCAAACTGTTGTCATAACGATCTGCCTCATATCGCTCGTTGCCAAAATATTTTACCGTTTCATAGTTAAGCAGACTGTCGATCGCGCGCCCATAAGCCTCGGAATCCAGCGTGTTGGCTCGACGCACAAACTGCGTGCGCCAGTCAGTAATGGTGACGGTGAAGGCTATATACACAGCCAGCGTCAGCAGCGTGATCATGCCGAACACCCAGTCTAATTTTACGAAAAGGATGGCCGCCACCATCAGTATTTCCAGCACGGTGGGCGTTATTCTGAACAACAGAAATCCAACCAGGCTGGAGATGGCCTTGGAACCCCTCTCGATGTCGCGCGTGATGCCGCCTGTCTGGCGTTCCAGATGAAAACGCAACGACAGCGCATGCAAATGCTGAAATACCGCCATGCTGACCCTGCGCATCGCGCGCTGGGTGACCTTGGCAAACACCACATCGCGCAGATCTGCAAATGTAGTGCTGGAAAAGCGCAACAGCCCGTAGGCGATGATGAGTGTCAATGGAAAAACCAGGCTGGCATGCGACATGTCCAGCGAGTCTATGATTTTTTTCAGCACCAGCGGTACGGAAACCGAGGCCAGCTTTGCGCCCAGCAATAGCGAGAGCGAGAGCAAGACCCGTCCGCGAAATTCCCACAGATAGGGGAACAGACGGCCGATGGCGCGCAAGTCCGTTTGCGCGATCTGTTCTGATGCGTTATCAGAAGTATGAAATGAGTGAGGTGACATTGAAGATCGGATCGTATAAATAAGCTGTGGATATTACCTGATGAGGGCAGATTGCCAATAGACCAATGTTAAGTCAA
>JAJXTL010000243.1 GCA_021783855.1 Pseudomonadota bacterium | reverse complement strand
CCAGTACCTGGGTCACTTCAAAAATCCGCTTGTGATGGTTCTGCTGGCGGCCAGCGCGGTGTCCGCGTTGACTGGCGAGATCACCGGGTTCGTGATCATCTGGGCTATCGTGCTGATGAGCGTGACACTGGATTTTGTTCAGGAATACCGGGCTGGTCGCGCGGCAGATCAGTTGAAGAAGACTGTCGCAGTGCGGACCACGGTGCTGCGGGATGGTCATCCACAGGAAATTCAGATAGCCGGACTGGTGCCGGGCGATGTGGTATTGCTGGCTGCGGGCGATTTGATCCCGGCCGATTGCCGTTTATTCGAGGCCAAGGATTTTTTCATCAACCAGTCGTTGCTGACGGGCGAATCCTATCCGTTGGAAAAACATGCGCGCGAACTTCAGGCGCCGGTGGCCGAAATCAGCGAGGCTGAAAATTCCGTGTTCATGGGCACTTCCGTCATCAGCGGAATGGCACGGGCCATGGTGTGCCGCACTGGGGCTGACACGGCGGTAGGCGATATCGCCGACTCGTTGCAGGTCAAGGCGCCACCCACCGCATTCGAGATGGGTACTCAAAGCTTTGGCATGCTGATCATGCGGCTGACTTTTTTTCTGGTGCTGTTCGTGTTTTTAATCAACGCGTTTTTCCATCGTCCATTCCTCGAGTCATTCCTGTTTGCGATCGCACTGGCCGTTGGCCTCACGCCGGAACTATTGCCGATGGTGGTCACTGTGACGCTGTCGCGTGGCGCGTTGCGCATGGCAAAAAAGCAGGTGATCGTGAAGCAGCTCGCGGCAATCCACAATCTGGGTGGCATGGGTGTGCTGTGCACCGACAAGACCGGCACACTAACCGAAGGACGCATCAAGCTGGAGCGTCACCTCGACGCGCAAGGTAATGACAGCGCGCAGGTGTTGCAGCTGGCTTATCTCAACAGCTATTTCGAGACGGGGCTCAAAAGTCCACTGGATGACGCGATCCTCGAACACAAGGAGATCGATGCCAGCAGCTGGCAAAAAATCGACGAGGTACCGTTCGACTTCGAACGGCGGCGCGTTTCGGTGCTGGTCGATCAAGGCGTGAAACGCATGCTCGTGGTCAAGGGATCACCGGAGGATATTCTCAGGCTATCCACCCAATATGCCGTTGGCGAAGTACAAGGCGCGCAACCTCTGGACGATAAGGCGCTGGCATCTATCCAGGCCTTGCATGATAGTCTGGGCCGGGAAGGATTCAAGGTGCTTGGCATTGCCTGGCGGACAGTGGCGCTGGATCATCCTCATGCGGTGGTCGATGATGAAACTGAATTGATCTTTGCAGGCTTCGCCGCATTCCTCGATCCGCCAAAAGCAAGCGCGGCAAAGGCGCTCAAGGCGCTGGCTGCGGACGGCGTGAACGTCAAGATCGTCACCGGCGACAGTGAGCTGGTCACCCGCTATGTATGTGCCCAGCTGGGCATGGCAGTCACGGGCGTGCTGAATGGCAGTGATGCACAACAAATGGATGACACTACGCTTGCGGTCCGGGTGAGAGAGGGCAATCTGTTCTGTCGCGTTACACCTGCGCAAAAGAACCGTATTATTTTGTCTCTAAAAGCACAGGGCCATACGGTCGGTTATTTGGGAGATGGCATCAACGATGCACCTTCGTTGCGTTCGGCAGATGTCGGCATTTCGGTGGACAGTGCGGTCGATGTAGCCAAAGCGGCGGCAGACATGATCATGTTGCGGCACGACCTGAATGTGCTGCATGCAGGTGTGCAGGAGGGAAGGCGCACCTTCGTCAATATCATGAAATATATCATGATGGGAACAAGCTCGAATTTCGGAAACATGTTCAGCATGGCCGGCGCGACATTGTTCCTGCCTTTTCTGCCGATGCTGCCGTCACAGATTCTTCTCAATAATTTGCTCTACGATGTCTCTGAGTTGCCGATCCCGATGGATAATGTGGATAATGCTTATCTGACTCATCCCAGACACTGGGACACGAATTTCATCCGCAACTTCATGTGGGTAGTTGGGCCGGTCAGTTCGGTGTTCGATTTTCTGACCTTTTTTATTCTGCTGAAAGTTATCGGGGCAGATGAAGCGCTGTTTCACACCGGCTGGTTTATCGAATCTATCGCCACCCAGGTCTTGGTGATCTTTGTCATTCGCACCCGGGGAAACCCTTTCAAGAGTCGGCCTAACTTTGCGCTGACCATCACTTCACTGTCAGTCGTTATAGCAGCATTGGCACTGCCTTTTACACCATTTGCGGCGCGCTTGGGATTCGTTGTCCCGCCGCCTCTGTTCTTCCTGATTCTGCCGGTAATGGTGCTGTGCTATCTCGTGGCAGTGGAATTCGTGAAGCGATATTTTTACCGGCATTTTTCCGCGGGCTAAAATTACAACGAACAGCTTTTGACCTGCAATAATGCAATCCAAATAGTAAGTGCTCACCTTTCCAGCGAACACCTGACCGAATACGTGATCGCCTGTCCAGATTAAAAGTAAGCGCGCCATAAACCGCAGGCTTGTTGCCTGAACTGAATTTCCGCATGCTACGCACCTTCAATACGGAGGTGATCGAGCATGAGTATGGGGGCAGAGTTTTGGGGGGCGCATGTGGCAGCGGCCAGGCAGGAGACGATGCCTGCAAGTGAATACGCAAGGCGGCACGGGCTTTCGGTGAAGTCGTTGTATTACTGGCGGCGTAAACTGAATGCGATCAACAAAACAGAGGGGACGCTGCATACGGGTAAATTTGTTGCGCTGCACATTGCACCCGGTGCTGCACGTCAAAACAACTGTACACTGGAACTGCCCTCCGGCCTGCGCCTGGAAATGTCAGTGCTACCCCAGCCTGAATGGCTGGCAGCGCTGGTGCGTGCCGTGCCGGGAGTGCGCTGATGCATCCGGGCTGCGATATCAGGCAAGTTTATCTTTGCCGCGAGCCGATCGACTTTCGCAAATCCATCAACGGGCTGAGTGTGTTGGTTGAGCAGGAGTTGGAGCTGAATCCATTCGGTGCTGCGCTGTATGTGTTCATCAACCGCCAGCGCAACAAACTCAAGGTGCTGTACTGGCATCGGAATGGTTTTTGTCTGTGGCTGAAACGTCTGGAGGCGGAGAAATTCGCCTGGCCGAAAGATCGAGAGGTCAGCACGCAAATGATCGGCATTCGGGAGTTTGAATGGTTGCTGGAAGGCTTTGATTTGTGGGCAAATAAACCGCACAAAACACTGAATTATGCTTCTGTTTCATAAGGATATTTGGTATAATGCGCCATGCATTCAGCTACCTTGAACCCGTTGATTCTGCCCGAGAGATTCACCCTTCCGGACGTTGAGTTGCCCCCTGTATTACCCGCCGACACGGCTTCATTAACTGCCCTGCTACACGCGCAACATCAGGCGCACATCGATGCGAAGCGTCAGGCGATGAGCCATATCCAACACCTGCTTGAGCAATTCATCTTGTTGCGCCACAAACAGTTCGGCTCAAGCTCCGAGATGCTGTCAGCCCAAGCACGTTTGTTCGACGAAGTGGAAGTCCTGGCAGCTGCGACCACCGAAGCGCAGGATATAGCGTTTATTCCTGCCGAAGCAGCTGTGCCAGTCTCAGACAAGCCGGTAATCAAAGCGCGCGGCAAGCGTGCCCCGTTACCCGCCGAGTTGCCGCGTGTCGACATCGTGCATGACGTGCCGGAAGCGCA
>JAJXTL010000242.1 GCA_021783855.1 Pseudomonadota bacterium | reverse complement strand
CTACGATGAGATTCGGCAAATTGGCCGCATCGATCTTGAGCAAAGCCACATCCGTCTTTCTGTCCACGCCGATGACGCGGGCGGAAAACTCACGTTTGTCCGTCAGCCGCACCGTGATCTTGTCGGCATGATCCACGACATGCGAATTGGTCATGATGTAGCCATCGGAACTCAAGATAAACCCGGAACCCAGCGAATGGGTCTCCTGATCGCGCGGCTGCAGCGGCGCAAAACGCTTGAAAAACTCAAAGAAAGGATCGTCTTCCGGGATGCCGGATGTTTCCTGGGATATGTGTTGCGTGGTGCTGATGTTGACTACCGCAGGGCCCTGCTTTTCAACCAGCGCGCTAAAATCGGGCAACTCGCCTGCAACCGCCATCGATACGAATGCCGCAGAGAATAGAATGATGTTGATAAACTTTTTCAGCATGCATGCCTCCTCATAGTTAAAAATCCAATCTATTCGCGTACCAACCTTGCAATATAGGGTTGCTGGCGGCTATTGCGCGCCGACAGCCATCTGGCCAGCACAAATCCGAGCGAAAGTCCTGACAGCGCACCGACAGCCGCATAGGCATCGCTCTTTCCCGCCAATGCGGCGCCTGAAAACAGGAATACCAGAGGCAGCAGATAAGCCACACCGACACCGCGCAGCACGGCGCCATCCGGCACGCAGATGATCACCTCATCCCCTACGCCGGCATGGATGCGATTGTCGACCTTGAACTGGCGAGGCTTGCTGCAAAACAACTGGGTCAGTTTTTTCGACCCGCAGCCCTTGCCATCGCAGGCTGAACAGCCGCTGCCGCCACTGCCCACCACCTCGGCAGTGAACATATCGGACTGCACCACGACGGCTCTTGTCTCCAGCATTATTTTCCGTTGTATCTTATCGAATTGAGGACCTGTATCACCGTGATGGGCGGAACCTCGCCAACCACGTGGTACACATGATTGTCCACGACCTTGTGATATAGATTGAGCGCACCCCGGCTGGACAAACCCTCGTTTTCATCCTCGCCTGCGCCAACTGGCTCCACAAAAACGGATATCGCACTCAAACCGTCGGAAAACACCAGTTGCGTCACCGGCGCATGGTTGCCATGCATGGGACGTATCAATTCCGTCGTTTTCTTGAAGCCGCTCGGCAACGCATCCACCACCCAGCCGCTGTTCACCGCGGTCACAACCTTATCCAAATCTTCCTGCCTCATTCCGGGCAGGTTCTTGACCTCGCCGGAATACACCCAGTCCCGATCCGCATCCTTGCCAACTTTCAATTCGGTAAAGGCATATTGCTCCACGATCTGGTTCTTGTCATTCAACACGGCAGACTTGAGCAGCAATCCGGAATTTATATCCACCCAGATTTTCCTTGAATAGCGCAGTTTGTCCTTGGGTTGAAACAGCAACACCCGGGTTTCATATCCCGCCACCCTATCCGTGCCCAGTTCCCTGACATGGTAATTTTCGCTCAACGCAGACAACTGATCCGGCAACAGCATGGGAAACTTGCCTTTTCCCTGCTGACTTTCCACCTGCACCATCTGATGCTGCCTGTAACACCAGACCTGCCCATGATGGCGAATGATTTCACGCTTGGGGCCATCCAGGCTTTCGAGCTTTTCATATTCGCCATTCGCATCAACGATATGAAAAATTCTCGATGTTTCGACATGATTGCCATACTGGTAAACGAAGACGCCGCTGTAATCCGTCTGATGACCTGCAAATGCAATGGCTTTAAGCAAGTCGAGTGTCGACTGGCCGCCGGCTGCGCTGACATTGAAGGTCAGCAGCAAACCGCAAAATCCAACCCATGCCTTCATTGAGACTTTTCCTCCGGGCTGTAGGTGACCGTGTGTATATAGGATGCGCCGCCATTCATGTCGTTGCTGGGAGAAAATTCCTGATGGGCCATCAGATAATCATTGGCTGTGGGCTGAATTTGCAGGTTGACCGGGCGCATGTCCGCCTGTTGCATCGCAAGCTGCGGCGCGGTCTCCGGGTTGATCTGCATCGTCATCCAGGCGACCATGCTGACCGCCATCAGCGACGCCGCAGCGGAAAGCGCAAACACCCTGGCCTTCTGCTTCAACGCTCGGCTGCGCGGCGCCAGCACAGTCGCCTCATTATTAAGTCGCTCGCTGACGCGCGCAGTCATGTCGCGATGTATGGAATCAGGCTGACGCAGCACATCACCTATCAGGTGATAAATGGCCCAATCGCTGTATATATCCGGATCGCGCCTGATTTGACCGAGAAGGGTATCCGCCTCATCTTCGAACAATTCGCCATCCATCAGTGCCGAGATTTCATGTTTCATTTTTACCACCTATTGCCTTGACTTGTTTCCAACAACGGACGCAATTTTTCCGCGACCGCTTCGCGCGCCCTGAAAATTCTCGATCGCACCGTGCCGACAGGGCAATTCATAACGCTTGCGATTTCTTCATAACTCAAACCTTCAATCTCCCGCAGCGTCAAGGCGCTGCGCAAATCCTCCGGCAATTGCTGCAAAGCCAACTGCACGGTGTTGACAACCTGTTTGCTCATGAGTTCATTTTCAGGCGTACTAACTTCATGCAAAAGCCCGGCTTCTTCAAAAGACTCCGCTTCTTCCGTATCAAAAGGGGTGCTGGTGGGTGGCAGGCGTTTGTTGGCCAGCAGGTAATTTTTGGCTGTATTGATGCCGATGCGATATAGCCAGGTATAAAACGCACTGTCGCCGCGAAATCCCGGCAGCGCCCGATAGGCCTTGACAAAGGCTTCCTGCGTCACGTCTTCCGCCTCGGACGCATTGCGCACAAAACGGGAGATCAAGCGCCCCAGTTTGCGCTGATACTTTGCAACCAGAAGATCGAAGGCGTGCTTATCCCCGCGCTGCACGCGCTCTACCAACTGCTGGTCTACCTCCTTATCACCCATCCCTGTTCCGATTAAAATTCGTCGCAACGCGAAGTATAACCTCTACCATCCCACTTCGTCAGCGTTCCCAGCGATAATTCCCAGCGATAATTCATCAGACCCTGCAACTCCAGGCCATATACAACATGGTATAGTTCGCCCATTGCAATCAAGCGAGAAACCAATTGCTGCAATTTGACACATTGATTATCGGCAGCGGCCTGGCAGGCCTTACCCTGGCGCTCAAACTTGCCGACCACCAGAAAATCGGACTGATCACCAAAAAAGCCCTGCTGGACGGCGCGAGCAGCTGGGCTCAAGGCGGCATCGCTGCCGTCCTGTCCGGGGATGACACCCCCGAAGCGCATATGCACGACACGCTGATCGCAGGCGCGGGCCTTTGCGATGAAACCGCCACGCGCTTTGTCGTCGAGCACGGCAAGCAGGCGATAGACTGGCTGGTCTCCCAGGGCGTTCCCTTCACGGAAGACAGCAGCAGCGACACCGGCTATCACTTGACGCGCGAGGGCGGCCACGACAGGCGACGCATCATCCATGCCGCCGACGCCACCGGCCTTGCGGTGCAGAAGACCCTGTCTGACAAGGCGCTGAATCATCCCAACATCACCTTGCTTGAAGGATACATGTCGGTTGACCTGATCACCGGGAAAAAGCTGGGACTTGCCGACAAGCGCTGTTATGGCGTGTATGCGCTGGATACAAAAACCGACGAGGTGGTCACCATTGCCGCACAGCACACCATTTTAGCCACCGGCGGAAGCGGCAAGGTTTATCTTTACACCACCA
>JAJXTL010000055.1 GCA_021783855.1 Pseudomonadota bacterium | reverse complement strand
CCCGACCAGGAAACCGTCGATGATCGCAAGCGTCAGCGGCAGACGGATGCGCACCGTAGTGCTTTCCCCTTCCACGCTGTCCAGATCCACCGTGCCGCGCAGGGCTGCGATGTTGCGTCTGACCACATCCATGCCGACACCGCGCCCGGACAGGTTGCTGACGGCATCTGCCGTGGAAAAACCGGCCTCGAAAATCAGGTTGTAGATTTCCTTGTCGCTTAGCGTATCGCCCTCGTTCACCAGTCCGCGCTCGATGGCTTTTTTCAGGATGCGCTGCTTGTTCAGCCCGCCGCCGTCATCCGACACCTCGATGATGATGCTGCCCGCATCGTGATACGCATTGAGCTTTAAGGTGCCATTGGCCGGTTTGCCGCAGGCTAAGCGCACTTCGGCCGATTCGATACCGTGATCCATGGAGTTGCGCACCAGATGGGTGAGCGGATCGCCGATCTTTTCCACCACAGTCTTGTCCAGCTCGGTGTCCGCCCCGCTGATGACCAGATCGATGTCCTTGCCCAGCTCCTTTGAGACATCGCGCACCACGCGCTGAAAACGGTTGAAGGTGCCGCCGATCTGCACCATGCGCAATTTGAGTGCAGAATCCCGCACTTCTTCCACCAGTCGCGACAGGGTGGCAGTCGATTCGAGCAGCTCTGCATCTTTCGTGCGCTGCGCGAACAAATTGGTGCTGGCCCCCGCGATGATGAGTTCGCCGACCAGGTTGATCAGCTCGTCGAGCTTGTCGGCATCCACGCGGATCAGATTGGCCTCAGTACTCTTGTTTTCCTTGACCTGTTTCTGCTTGTCCAGCGCCGCCGTCATCACCTGCGATTGCACCATGTTCGCACCCACCAGCACTTCGCCAAGCGGATGCGCGCTTCCCTTTTGCATCTGAAGCGCCGCTTCCAGCTCAAACTGAGTCAGCGTACCGCAACGCTGCAACATCTCGCCCACGCGCAGATCCTCTTCAGGCAACTCACTGATTAATTTAATATAATCACTTATCTTACTGTGCGGCGGCATGATACGGATCTGGCAGTCTTCACGCACGAATTCGAACACGCCTTCTATGGTCGATTTGTCGGCATCGCTTTTGAAACTGATCTCGAAGCCCAGATAGCAGCTCTCGGCATCCATCTCCGGTGCGGCGGGAATACGATCGAGCAAGGTGACGATATGGTGGATCTCGCCCAGCGTGGCGAGGTAACGAATAAAGGACAGCGGATCCATGCCGTTGCGCAACACATCCGGACCAAAGCGCAGCGAGATATGCCAGAGATCGGTTTCGACCTCGCCGCCGCCCTCGCTGGTGCAGACAGGCTCGGCGCTCACCGCCACCCGGGTTGGTTTTTTAGCGCCGAGATATTCATTGAGACTGGCGACAATTTCAGCGCTCTTTGCCTGTATGTCAGCGGACAACTCACCCCCGCCAGCGGACAGATGCGCGATCATGGCGACCAGCTGATCGCAAGTGGCCAGCAGCACCGCAACCAGCTTGCCGTCGATGTGCAATTCGCCGTTGCGCACCCGGTCCAGCACGCTCTCCGCCACATGCGTGAAGGCCACAATATAGTCCAGCCCGAACAGGCCGGCCGACCCCTTGATGGTATGCGCGGCGCGGAAGATGGCATTGATCAACTCCGCATCGTCCGGCGACTGCTCGATGCGCAACAGCGCGTCTTCCATGTTCTGCAACAGCTCTTCGCTTTCAGCAATAAACGTTTGTAACGCTTCATCGAGATTCATGTTTTTCCCCTGTCAAATCTTTACTGAACTGACTGCCGGGCAGCCACTGCCACTTTCACCCTGCCAGGACAACCGGATCACCGAATACGCCCTCCAGATTGCACATCGAAAACATGTCCAGCACGGCCTGACTGTGCGCTACGAAATGCAACGACTTGTTGCGCTCGACCGCCTCGCGCTTGGCCAGCGCCAGCAACTGCAAACCGGCCGCGTCGATTTCACTCACTTCGCTCAGACTCATCTCGATCTCACTGCATTCGGCCAGCGCCGCAATCAGCTCATCCTTGAGTCCGGCCGCAGTATAAATGGTCATTTCTCCCGAAACTACGATGCGGCAATGCCCTGCTTCGTTGACAATATCGACACTCATGATGGCTCCTTAAGGCATGATCAGTTTGGCAACTGCGGCCAGCATCTGCGGAGGCTGGAACGGCTTGACGACCCACGCCTTGGCGCCGGCCGCCTGACCCGCAGATTTTTTGCCCTCACCCGATTCGGTGGTAAGCATGATGATCGGGGTGAATTTATAGGTCGGCAGCTTCTTCGCTTCCGCAACAAAGGTAATCCCGTCCATATTCGGCATGTTGACATCGCTGATGATGAGATGAATCTTCTGCCCGTTCAGCTTGCCCAATGCATCTTTGCCGTCACACGCCTCAATCACGTCATAACCTGCGCCCTTGAGCGCGATGCCTACCACCTGACGCAGCGAAGCGGAATCGTCCACCACTAAAATTGTCTTGGCCATGTTGTTCTCCTAAAAAAAAGAAATATCGGATGCGCCGGATGCCGCCCCACTACCGTGGTGCTGATCCGCCATCACATAGTTGCTCTCGAATTCCTGCAATATCGCACCGGCGGCGAGGGGTGCCAGCGCGCCTGAGGATACAAAATCAGCATGGTTTTTATCCAGATAATCCGGCAACCTGCCCAGACTGTCGCGCACATGACTTAATATCTGGCTGACGCGGTCCTGGAATTGCAGCTGCACCAGCGACATCGCCACTTCATTCTTGATCGCGTCGCTCTCCACGCGCAATATCCCGCTCGACTTGGAAAGTCCGTCCGTCACCTGCTTGAAATTGCCCAGCACGCTGCCTATTGCAACCTCGGAGGCGGCAATCGCTTTCTCTTCGCCTGTTGCGGCTTGTTCGGCGGTGTTCACTGCGGTACCGATGGCACGGCTGACGAGTTTGACTTTATCGCTGATGCGTTTGCCGGTTTCCTTGGACAAGGTGGAGAGCTTTCTTACCTCGTCAGCCACCACGGCAAATCCCCGCCCGGATTCACCGGCACGCGCCGCCTCAATGGCGGCGTTGAGCGCCAGCAGATTGGTCTGATCGGCGATGCCTTCCACGTCCGTGGCCATTTTCTCAAGCTCGATATTGAACTGCACCAACTCGTGTATTCTGAGCAACATGTCATCCTTGCGTTGGGAAGCGTCGCGGAAATAACCGACCACTGCGCCCAGCTCCTTTTCCGCATCGGCAAACACGCTTACCAGACCGCCTTCCATGCCTTCGGATGCCGCCTCCGATGCCTTCAGTGCAGCATCGAGTCTGTCCACAATGCCGGAGAAACGGCCCATCAAATCGATGATAGCGGTCTCCATCTGGCCGCGCCCCGTTTCCACATGGCGCGCCCACACCGGCATGACCCCATTGCCCAAGGCCTGCACACTTTGCAGATAGGCCGCGGCTTCCGTCTTATGTGCCTGATCTGCTTTTTCCTTTGTATCGTTGATTGTCGTTTGAATATCAATCGTCTGCTGTCTGCCCAGCCAGACGCAAGCAATCACCCCGGCTAACGCAACACCGGCAACGGCCATCACGGATGGCCAGTTGAAAAAGCCCAGCGTCGCCAGTCCGATCACCGCCAGCACGGCCGCTATCGCAGGGTATGCACAAGTGAGTTTGGTAGACATGTCGTTATTACACTCCGATTAATTACAACTGGTTAAACTGCAACGCCATCCTGTTTTCCGGCAAATATCAGCTGTTTCAACACGTCGGCAACCAGCATGAACTGGAAAGACTTATCCAGAAAATAGTCAGCGCCCGCCTCCATGCAACGGCTGATATACGGTTCGCCTGCATAGTTGCTCAACACCAGGACTTTACTTTCAATATGGTTTTGCCTGATCTTCAACAACACATTCAACCCGGACCCCTGCTGCAGATGCAGATCGAGTATCACGACATCCGGCAACAGAGCTTGGGCACAGGCTATGGCAGCCGACTCGTCCGCCACTTGCGCGACGATCTCAACACCGGCAATACCCGACAGGATGCCGCAAAGATTTGCACGCACAGCCTCCGAATCTTCCACGATGATTACCCTCACTTAAGCTCACCTTTTCCCAAATCCATGTGCACATGATGCCCGCCGATTCAGGATGCGCACATAGGCCGAAGTCTGATTTATGTGTAGGGGAGAGAAAAACTTGCTGTCAGTGTTTTCCTGACAAACAGGAGTGAGGAACGAGGAATGAGACCGCAAGGGTCTTCCCCGCACAACTAAGGGACGAAGCCCCAAGTTGTTGCGTGAAGAAGTGAGGAGTGGATTATTCTGAAAGGTGTTTGTCGACCGCGTATTGCATCAACTCGGCGTTGTTGCGCAGGTGCATTTTTTCAAGAATGCGGGCACGGTAGGTGCTCACGGTTTTCCCGCTCAGGCTTAGTGTTTCGGCAATTTCGGTCACGGTCCTGGCCGAAGCCAGCAACCTGAAAATCTGGTATTCGCGATCCGACAAGATTTCATGCGGCAACTTTCCTTCCGGCATGGAAAGTTCATTGGTCAGCATTTCGAGTACCGCAGGCGTAAAGTATTTTTTGCCCTTGGCCACATCCCGTACCGCCTCCACCAGCACTGCCGACGCGCAACCCTTGGTCAAATAACCTGCGGCGCCGGATTTTATCAGGCGCACGGCGTATTGATCTTCCGTGTAGTTACTGAGGATTAACACCGGCAACTTAGGCTTATCCTCCCGAAGCTGCTTAAGCACTTCAATACCGTTGCGACCGGGCATGGAAATATCGAGCAGCAGTACATCGCAATCATGCTGTCTTAGCCAATGCAGCGCGTCGATGCCGTTGTCCAGCCCCGCAACCACCTCCATTTCGGCGGTTTTTTCAAATATCCGCTTCAGCCCATGGCGCACCAGATCATGATCATCGACAATCAATATGCGTATCATTCTTTCCTCTCTTGCTGAATATGCAGCGGCAGCACCACCAAGACACAGAGACCGCCGCCGGCCTGCCTGTCGAATGTAATCCTGCCCTCCAGTTGTTCGACCCGTTCCCGCATGCCTATCATTCCGTAGGAAGTCGCGGCGACCTTGTGTCCCTGCGGCAGTCCGCACCCGTTATCCCTGACGCATAGTATGATTTCATGCTCTTCATGGTGCAACTCGACCTCCACCCTGGAGGCGCCGGAATGTCGGGCAATATTGGTCAACGCTTCCTGAAAGATGCGGAACAGGTTGATAGACAGCGTCTTATTCAATTCGCCCGCCCCAGCATCGATGCAACTGACCTGACATTGGATGCCGGTACGCCTGTAAAACTGTCCGGCCTGCCACTCGATGGCGGCCTGCAGACCCAGGTCATCGAGAATCGTCGGGCGCAGATCGGTGATGACACGCCGGGTGACATTGACCGCATTGTCGAGCAGCTGCGACATCGAGTTCACATGTTCGAGGAGCAATTTTGCATCAGGATTCGCGGTCAGTTCTTCCGCCAGCCAATATATATCCATCTTGAGCGCGGTCAGCGTGCCGCCCAGATCATCGTGTATTTCCCGGGCAAAACTGGCTTTCTCTTCTTCACGAACCGTCTGGAGGTGAGCGGTAAGATCGCGCAACTGATGTTTCAAACGCCTGCGCACGGTGATATCTTCGATCACCGCGATCATGTATTTGGGGGCATTATCGCACTCCCGCAACAAGGAAACCGTCAGGTTACACCACACCGAGCTGCCATCCCGGCGCACATAGCGCTTTTCCATGGCAAACGTGGAGATTTCGCCGTCACGCAATTTTTGTATGGAATCAAAACTTCTATCAAGATCATCGGGATGTGTTAACTCATTGACACGCATCTCAAGCAGCTCTTCCCGGGTGTAACCCAGGATGTCGCAGAATTTCTGGTTGACCTGTTTTAAATAACCGTCCATTGCGGTGTGCACGATCCCCACGGCCGCCTGCTCCAGGGTACCGCGAAAACGTTCATCGACTTCCCGCAACTTGGCTTCTTCGAACTGCTTGCGCGCTGTGACATCACTGAAGATGGAGACGTAATGGGTAATTTTCTGCTGTTGATTTTTTACCGCAGTCACTGTCATCCACCTTGGATAAACCTCGCCATTTTTTCGCGTATCGTATCCTTCACCCGCCCACGAACCGTCGCGGATTGACTGTTGCAACCTCTCCATGCACTCGTCAAAGGCCTGTTGCCCCTGATTTATCATGCCCGGATACTGACCTATTACCTCTTCAGGTTGGTAGCCGGTAATCTCCGAGTAAGCCTGATTAACCCGGACAATCTTCCCGTCGGCATCGGTAATCATGATCGCATCATGCGTCTCAAAAGCAACCGCCGCCACGCGCTGTGCATCCTCAGCACGCTTGCGTGCAGTGATGTCACGGCCTGAAGCATAAAGCAGCCCCTGCCCTTCCATCATCACACCGGAAATACTGACCTCGATATCGATCAGATTGCCGTCCTTGCGGCGGTAACATGTCTCCAGCACGGACGTCCTGCCCAGAAATGCATTAAACTTTTCCAGCCATTCTTCAGCCGAAAACTGCATATCCCAGTCGGACACATTCAGCGTTGCAAGCTCGCCTTGCGCATAACCCAACATCCGGCAGAAAGCATCGTTGGCCATCACGATATTGCCCTGCATATCCATGATGCATATGCCATCCATCACACTCATCATCAGACTTTGATTGCGCTGCAACAGTCTTTCAGTCTCTCGTTGCAAATGCTGAAGCTGAACAGTTTGCTGTTGCGCTTCTTTTAGTTTTCCGGCGTATTTGAAACGATAACGGTGCATGGTTTCAATGGCATAGCAGGTAATCAACGAGCCCGTTGCAAATACCAGATTTGACCATAAATCAACCGCCAGCCTGTCATGTGCGAACGAGTAGCCATGGGCAGTCAGCGTCACCAATATCGCGGCAGTAAGCGTGGCCAGCAATCCCGGCATGAATCCGCCGATCACCGCAGCCAGCGTGACGACTGGAAAATAAGTCAGATAGTGCAACCCGCCATCCATGGGCAAAATCAGCAGACGCAACAAAAAGGCCATGCCAACGAGTACAAGCGCCATCAGATGAGCAGGCAACGTACCACGACCCGACCAATATCCGGCATCTCCCGGATCTCTGGCGAACACATCAGCAAGTTTGACCATATTCAATTTCATTGCGTGCAGGTTCAAAGAAGCATACAAATATCTGATCGCACGCGACCCGTCTTGCCAACGACAGGCCTTTCGACTCAGACTCGGTTCTTCACAGGCAGATGGAGTATGATTTTGGTGTCCTCGACAGGAATCGAACCTGTAATTGCCCCTTAGGAGGGGGCGGTTATATCCATTTAACTACGAGGACAGCGGGCGCATTCTACCGTCAAATGCGCTGTAATCCAAACCCTCACACTGGTATCATGCGCACCTGTCGCAAAATACCGTCCAAAAAGGACTCAAAATGAAATGGTTAGCCGTTGTCGCCGCTGTGATTATTTTCGCTGCTGTGTTTGTTGCGCGTACCGCTCGCGCGGGCGACCTGCCGGTCGTGGGTCAGGCTGCACCGGACTTCAGGTTGCCGGACCAGAACGGCCGTCAACACACCTTGCAGGATTTTCGCGGCAAATGGCTGGTGCTGTATTTTTATCCCAAGGATGACACGCCGGGCTGCACGCAGGAGGCCTGTTCGTTTCGCGACGACCTGAATCAGCTGACCGCTATGGGTGCGCAGGTAGTCGGCGTCAGCGTGGACGACAGCAACAGTCATGCCGAATTTGCGAAGAAATATCATCTGCCCTTTCCCTTGCTGGCCGACAAAAGCGGTACAGTGGCAGCCAGTTACGGCGCACTGCTGAATCTCGGCATTCTGAAAGTCGCCCGCCGTTATACCTTCTTGATCGATCCGGAAGGCAATATCAGCCGCCAGTATCTGAGCGTGGACACCTCGCGCCATTCCACCGAGATCATTAGCGATCTGAAAAAACTGACTGCTGGCGGCAAGTCATAAAAACTTAAAAATACAATATAATCAATAACATATAAAATGCCCTACATCACACTAGACAAAGCAAGCTTAGCCTTCGGTCACGTCGCACTGCTCGACCATGCCGATTTTCAACTCGACGAGGGCGAACGGGTAGGCCTGATCGGACGCAACGGCGGCGGCAAGTCCAGCATGATGCGCGTGCTGGCAGGCCAGGGCCAGGGCACACTCGACGACGGACTGGTGTGGCGTCAGCCTTCTGCGCGCATCTGCTACGTCAGCCAGGAACCGGTGCTGGATCCCGAGGACAGCGTGTTCGATGCGGTGGCAAAAGGACTGGGCAATCTGCAAAAGCTGCTGCACGACTATCACCATGTCTCGCATCAACTGGGCGAGCCGGACGCGAATTTTGATGTGCTGCTCGAAGAAATGCAGCATTTACAAACCCAGCTCGAAGCGCAGGACGGCTGGTCGGTGCAGGCGCGCATCGAGACCGCCATCGCAAAACTCGATCTTGATCCCGACAGGCTGGTCGGCAACCTGTCCGGCGGACAGCGCAAACGCGTGGCGCTGGCACAGGCGCTGGTAGCCGAACCGGACGTACTGATCCTCGATGAGCCGACCAACCATCTGGATTTTGCCTCCATCGACTGGCTGGAAGGCCTTTTAAATAGTTTCGTGGGCAGCGTGCTGTTTGTCACCCATGACAGGCGTTTCCTGGACAACGTCGCAACCCGCATCGTGGAGCTTGATCGCGGCAAACTGGCCGGCTTCCCGGGCAACTTCACCGCCTATCTGGCGCTCAAGGAACGCATGCTGGCGGATGAGGCGGTCGTCAACGCCAAGTTCGACAAGGTGCTGGCTCAGGAAGAAGTGTGGATACGTCAGGGCGTAAAAGCCCGCCGCACCCGCAACGAAGGCCGCGTACTGCGTCTGGAGCAACTGCGCCGCGACCGCTCGGCTCGCCGCGAAAAACAAGGCAAGGTAGAAATGACCGTGGATACCGGTGAGCGCTCAGGCAAGCTGGTCGCCGAGCTGACCAACGTCAGCAAAGCCTACGGCGGACGCACGCTGATCGACAATTTCTCCTGCCGCATCCAGCGCGGCGACAAGATCGGTCTGCTGGGACCGAATGGTGCGGGCAAGAGTACCTTACTCAAGATCATCCTGGGCGATATAGAACCGGATTCAGGCAAAGTCAAGCTGGGCACCAAGATGACGGTCGCCTATTTCGATCAGCTGCGCGAACAGCTCGATGACAATATGACGCTGGCCGACACCATCAGCCAGGGCGCTGATTTCGTCGAAATCGGCGGGCAGCAGAAACACGTCATCAGCTATCTGGGCGATTTCCTGTTCCCGCCCGAGCGCGCCAGATCTCCCGTGAAGAGCTGTTCGGGTGGCGAGCGCAACCGCCTGCTGCTGGCGCGCCTGTTCACCCAGCCTGCCAATGTGCTGGTGCTGGATGAGCCGACCAACGATCTGGACATCGAGACGCTGGAACTGCTCGAAGAGCTGCTGGCCAACTATGACGGCACGCTGTTCCTGGTCAGCCATGACCGCGCCTTTCTGGATAATGTCGTCACGCAGGTGATCGCCTTCGAGGGCGATGGCAAGCTGCAGGAATACGTCGGCGGCTACGAGGACTGGGTGAGGGTCAAAAAGTACCAGGAGACGGCAGCGCTGGCGAAACCGGTAACTTCCACCCCGCCGCGCGCAGCCGCCGCACCGGTCGAAAAGCCGAAAGTTGCGACTAAACTCAACTACAAGGAAACCCGCGAGCTGGAAGAATTACCCAAGCGCATCGAGGCACTGGAGCAGGAGCAGATCGACATCGCAGCGCATCTGGCCGACGGCACGATCTTCCGCAACGATGCAAAGCGCGCCAAACAGTTGCAAACGCGTAATGAAGCCATCGAAGCGGAAGTAGCGAGCATCATGGCGCGCTGGGAAGAACTGGAAAATCGCAGCAAGTAATTAAGTGGCAAGTGGCAAGCAGTATTGTGGCTTGTCCCGCTACACACCAAACAGCTCATCCCATAGTTTCAAACTGGCGCGGATGTCGATTTCGCCAGGCGCAACGCGGCAGGGGGATACATCATTGAGCCGCATGCGATGCTGGGTCTGGCGCAAGGTTCGGTACAGGGTGCGGACCTGTTCAGCCAGGGCGGCATCGATCAGGCCTAATTGGGCCGCCATCTTCAACAGGGCCAGATTGCCGACATTGCCGGTGAGTTGCGGATAGTCGTGCGCGTAGGCCAGCACCAGATATTGCACCATGAATTCGATATCCACCATGCCGCCGCCGTCGTGCTTGATGTCAAACAGATCCGTGTTATTCGGGTGCCCGTCGTGCATCTTCAGCCGCATCCCGGCAATCTCGCCGCGCAATTTTTCAGGGTTCCGCGGCAGCCTTAACACCTGTCGACGGATGCCTTCAAATGCCGCACCCACCTGTTCGTCTCCCGCACAATAGCGCGCACGGGTCAGCGCCTGATGTTCCCACACCCAGGCCTGGTTCTGCTGATATTCGGCAAAGGCGGCAACCGAACTCACCAGCAGGCCGCTCGCCCCGTTCGGGCGCAGCCGCAGATCGGTCTCATATAAACGCCCCGAGGCCGTGTAGCTGCCCAGCATGGCATTGATGCGCTTGCCCAGCCTCGCATAGTTCTCCGGAGCTTCAGGATGGTCGTCATCGTACAGAAATATCATGTCGATATCCGAGGCGTAGCCCATCTCCCTGCCGCCCAGCTTGCCATACGCGATGATGGCGAAACGCGCATGATCCGCATGCCGGTAGCGCGCAATCGACCAGCATAGCGTCAGCACATGGCCCAGCATCAGATCGGCCAGGTCGCTCAGATGATCGCTGAGCACCTCCAGCGGCAGCAAGCCTTGCAAATCCATCGCAAGCAGATAAAATACCTGCTCCTGCTGGACATGGTGCAACACCTCCAGTTTTCGCTCTGCATCATCCCCGCATTCAGCCAGGCGCGCCTGCAAATCGAGGTCGATTTTCGGCCATAAAGGCGGTTGATACATTTCGCGCGCATCCAGCAATTCGTCGAACAGCGCCGGATGCTGCGCCAGATAGCCTGCCGCCCAACTGCTGGCGGAGAGCAGCCGGGTCAGCCGCTTCAACGCCTGCGGGTATTCGGCAAGAAACGCCAGATAGGCTACGCGGCGGCTGATCCCGTCGAGCAGGTTTAACAGCCGCGACAAGGTTGCATCGGGATTACTGTGCTGCGCGGCAAGCGTGATGAATTGCGGAATCAGTTGATCCATGCGCAGCCGCCCGAGGTCGGAAAATTGCCGGTAACGCGGGCTGTCGCGCAATTGCATCAGGCGCTGTGCGCTGTCAGCCGAAAATCCCAGCTTTGCCAGACCCAGCGCCAGTTCATCGCC
Source organism: Pseudomonadota bacterium (assembly GCA_021783855.1). Next base: position 5,128 of record JAJXTL010000055.1, on the reverse strand, counting down.
GTCGATGTCTTCGCGCCACAACGGGCTGTGCTCCTGAATCTGCGCGCCGAATATCTGCCCGAACTGTTCACCAACCCGCGCCCGGTGCCTGTCCAGCTCATGCAACAGCGCTGCGTAATCGGCATAGCCCATCGCACAGGCGATGACTTGCCGGTCTGCCTCATTTGACGGCAGTGTCTGGGTTTGCTGATCGTCCAAGTATTGCAAACGATGTTCCAGATTGCGCAAAAAAATATAAGCCGCGTCCATATCTGCCGCCACGCCCGCTGCCATCTGCCCGTTTTCAGCCAGTTGCCTGAGTACCCCCTGGGTGGGCAGAATGCGCAGCCTGACATCCTGCCCGCCGCGTATCAACTGAAACACCTGCGCGGTGAACTCGATTTCACGGATGCCGCCGGGGCCGAGCTTGATGTTGTCCAGCCGGTCGCGGCGCTGCACTTCCTGACGGATCTGCGCATGCAGTTTGCGCATCGAATCGATCGCGCCGAAATCGAGATATTTGCGGTATACAAACGGCTGATAAAGTGATTTTAATTCAGCAACATAATCGCTGAATTCGGGAGCGACCACACGCGCCTTGATCCAGGCGTAGCGTTCCCATTCGCGCCCCTGGGAGACCAGATATTCTTCCAGGGCGGCGAAACTCATCACCAGCGGCCCGCTCTCACCGTAGGGACGCAATCGCATATCCACGCGGAACACATATCCGTCGCCGGTAGCCTCATTGATGACATTGATCAGGCGCCGCCCCAGCCGGGTAAAAAATTCGTGATTGCTGAGCCTGCGCGAGGGTAACGGCGCAGCCGTTGGGCACCCTGCGGCGTCCTCCTTGCGGGGGTTGCGCTCCCCGTCCGTCTCGCCGTCTTCCGCATACACGAATATCAGATCAATATCCGATGAAACATTCAACTCGCCGCCACCCAGCTTGCCCATGCCGATGACCAGCAACTCCTGTGCAGCATGACTGACAGCGCCTGTCGGGCTGCCGAATTGGGCCGACAGCGATTGCATCAGGCAGGCCTGCGCCTGTTGCAGCACGATTTCAGCCAGCGCAGTCATGGTTTGCATCACTTCATTCAAATCGCCCAGACCGTTCAAATCCCTCAGAATCAGCTTGACCATCAGTTGCTTGCGCAGGCGGCGCACCGCGCGTGACAAGGCTGTTTCGTCATTCAGATCAACGCCGTATTGTCTCAGCAAGCGGCCTATTTCATCACGGCTGCACGGCGTGGCGTAATTTTCCTGCAACCAATCCTGCAATTGCCGGTCGGATTCCAGCACGCGTCTCGCGTAACGGCTGCAGTGCAGGGTTTTTTGCAACATCTCCGGAAAGGTCGCATGTGGCGAGTTTTGTGTGTTCATGGGCGTATCAGCGGCCGGATTAAGTTAGAATGCACTCTACCAGCCGTGAGTAGTCAGTGGCAAATGGTGAGTGGTGACACGACTTACGACTGACAACTGACGACTCACCACAATCGACTAACCACTCACGACTCATGCTGAATTCTCTCCCTGTTCGCCTGCTCTGGCACGGTTTAAACTGGTTTACACGCATCGCCATCGTTGCGTCGGTGGTGACGGCTGCCCTGTTTGCCATCACCATCCTTTTTCTGCGCTACTGGCTGCTGCCGGATATCGAACAGTTTCACGACAGGATTACCGCTTCAGTTTCCGCTGCGATGGGCAATCCGGTAAGCGTCGACAAAATCGAAGGGAACTGGGACGGACTGCATCCTCATCTGAATTTCATCAACGTGCGTATCCTGGACAAGCAGGGACGATCCGCGCTGACCTTGCCGCGCATCGACGCCAGCGTATCCTGGCTGTCGCTGCTGGCCGCCGAATTGCGGCTGACCAGCCTGGAAATCGACCGCCCCGAACTGCTGATACGCCGCGATGAACAAGGGCATATCTTTATCGGCAGCGTCGCGATGGCGGCTGAAAACAGCAACAACGACCTGTCCAACTGGCTGCTGCACCAGTCGCGCATCGTGGTGCGCAATGCCACCCTCGTCTGGCAGGACGAGCAACGCAACGCCCCTCCCCTGGTACTGAAAGAAGTCAATCTGCGCATCGAAAACCTGTTCAGCCATCACCAGTTTGCCCTGCGGGCCGCGCCGCCGTCCGGATTGTCCACGCCGCTGGATGTGCGCGGTGATTTTCATGGCAGACATTTTAATCAGCCTGAAAAATGGCGCGGACAACTGTTTGCCCAGTTTGAACACACCGACATTCTGGCATGGCGTCCCTGGCTGACACTTCCCCCGCAACTAAGCAGCGGGCGCGGCGCGTTGCGGGCCTGGCTGAGCATTGAAAAAGGCAAAATTACCCAGTTCACGACAGATTTGGCTCTGCATGACGTAACAACCCGCCTGGCCGACAATGTACCGGAAATGGATCTGCATTATCTGCACGGCCGTGTTGCATGGCAGGTAGTGGACGACGGATGGTCAGTCACCACACGGGCACTATCATTGCGTTTGCGCAACGGCCTCAACTGGCAACCCACAGATTTTTATTTCCGCACCAATCCGCCCGGCAAATCCCGTCCCGCCGGCGGCGAACTGCGCGCCAACCAGCTGCAACTGGAAAGCCTGGTCAGCCTGGCAAATTTTTTCCCTATCGATGCAGAATTACGCAGCCGTCTGGATGCCTATGGACCCCGTGGCCGGGTGTCGAATCTTGCCATGCAGTGGCAGGGTACACCTGAAAAACTGCTGAACTATAAAATCAAGGGGCAGTTCAACAACCTTTCTATACAGCAGGTCGGCAATCTGCCCGGCTTCTCGGGTTTGACCGCGGCGGTGGATGGCAGCGAGAGCAGCGGAAACATGAATATCAATTCGCGCAATTTGACACTGGATGCGCCAGGCTACATGCGCGAAGCGCTGTTATTCAACACCCTGACCGGGCAGTTTGGCTGGCAGCGCGAACGGGGAGAAATAGCCATCCGTGCGGATAACGTCGCCGTTGCCAACGACGATCTGGCCGGCAATCTGTATGGCAGTTTTCACACCCTGGCAGGCACAAGGGGCCTGATAGATTTAACCGTCAATCTGACACGCGCCGATATCCGGCGTGCCGCCCGCTATACCCCGCTGGTCGCCATTTCCAGAAAGGATAACGACTGGCTGAACGATGCCTTGCTTTCCGGACACACTGAGGACTTCCACCTGCGTCTCAAGGGGAATTTAAGCGATTTCCCGCTGGATGGAACAAAAGACGCCTTGTTTGAGATCAGCGCTCACGGAAAGGATGCCTCCATGGAGTTTGCCCGTGACTGGCCTAAAATCGAAAATCTGTCCGGCGAATTCATGATACACAACAACAGGATGGAAGTGCATGCGCCCAGCGCCACCATACTGAATGTGCACCTGCTCAATCTGTCCATCGTCCAGCCCGACATGTCGCATATCGATACACCGCTGCAAATCAAGGGTGAGGCGGAGGCTGCGAACAACTCCTTTCTGCAATTCGTTCAGCAAAGTCCGGTGCGGGGCTACATCAAAGGTTTTACCGATGGTATCAGTGCCAGTGGCGACGGACATCTGGAACTGATCGCACAAATTCCGTTGTTATTGACCAAGCCGGCAAAAATTTCAGGATTGTTGCGCGTGCAAAACAGCGATATCAATCTGGGCGCCGGCATACCCTGGTTGCGCAACACGCGCGGCGAATTGTCGTTCAGCGAATCGGGAATGAAGGCCAACAATGTGACTTCAGTCATACTCGGCGGGCCCGCGCATCTGAATGTGCAGACTGCCGAAGGTGGCATGGTACACGCCAGCCTGCAAGGCCGTGTCAGCCTTGAGGCGTTGCGCAAGACCGAAACAAATCCGCTGCTATCTTCCCTGCACGGAGCAACTTCCTGGGATGCGAATATCAGCATGGTGAATAAAGTCGCCCATCTGACACTGAACTCCAGCCTGCAGGGCATCAGCTCCAGCCTGCCCGCGCCGCTTTCCAAAAATACCAATGAAATCTGGCCGTTGCACATCGAAAAGAAGAATATCGCCGAACATCAGGACATGATTACTATACAGCTTGACAAGCTGCTGAGTGCACGGCTTTATAGCAGCGAAGAAAACGGGGTCAGTACGATCAAACGCGGAGTAGTCAACTTTGGCGGAGCAGTCAGCTCGCCTGACAAAAACGTTTCGACCCTTCGACAACCTTCAGCCCCGAGCACAGCCGAAGGATCAGTACCAACAGGCCCTTCGACCGAGCTCATAACCAGCGACTTGGCTGGTGTTGTTGGGCAGCCTAGTCGATTGGCTAGTAGTTCCATCAGGGCAGGCATTTGGCTGACCGGCACACTGCCGGCCTTGTCGTTACAGGGCTGGGATGGGCTGACCGGAGGCAGCGGGCAATCTCTGCCGATTGCTGGGGCGAACCTGCATATCGACAAGCTGACCGGCTACGGCCTGAATCTTGCTGATCTGCAAATCAGCGTCGTCAGACGCGGCGACGGGATTGCCGCACAGCTGTCAGGCCCGACCGTAAACGGCAGCGTGGCATGGCAACCTAAAGGATACAACGGTACTGACAAAATCACCGCACACCTGAAAAACCTGTACTGGACGGGTGAAGATGCGGCAAACCCGCAGCCTGCCGCAGTCAAATCCGGCATAGTTCAACCGCACCAACTTCCCGCCATGGAAATCACCGTTGAGGACTTACTTTTCAAAGACAAGAATATCGGCCGTTTTGAACTGACGGGCGTCCCCGAAGGGCGAGACTGGCGTCTGCGCCGTCTGCACATCACCAACCCGGACGGCAGCCTGACAGGGGATGGCCTGTGGCGCAGCAAGCAGACACAGGTTAACCTGTTGCTGGATATTTCTAATGCCGGAAAAATCCTTGCCCGTTCCGGCTATCCCAATACCGTCAAAAACGGCAGCGGAAAACTGAGCGCCGCCCTTTCCTGGGATGGACAACCCGATGAATTCAACTACGCCACCCTGGACGGCACGCTCAAACTCGATACCGGCAAGGGGCAGTTTCTCAAGATGGATCCCGGTTTCGGCAAACTGCTTGGCATACTCAGCCTGCAGGCGCTGCCCAAGCGCATCACGCTGGATTTTGCCGATGTGTTCAGCTCGGGGTTCGAATTCGACAACATCAACGG
>JAJXTL010000054.1 GCA_021783855.1 Pseudomonadota bacterium | reverse complement strand
AAAAATTACGTGCGGCAGCGAAGGATCACATGACCATGCTGGAGAATAATCCGGAACGTGTCGCGGCCTTCTTTCAAGACCCGAATGTTAAGTATGCAGCGTAAACTTTTTAATGGCCGGGTCAATAAGGTAACTCAATCACAGATCGCTCAACGCATGGGTACAACAACCAGTGCGGTATCTCGCCTGGAGTTGTCCATTATCAGTCAAAAGTATTCACCCAGCTTTGCGACGTTAAAAAAATATGCCCATGTCTGTGGGAAAAAGTTGGTGGTTAGTCTGGCGTAAATTATTGTAGCGTGAACGGTAAATTCAAGTTGTAGGGGTGATTCAAGAAAATAATTTAAATCTGTGTGACTTGCCTATTGGTTATCATCAGATGATATAATTCTGCATGCAAACTGACTTTGGAATAGAGACGCTGCTTGAGTTGAATGAGAACATTATTCAGCAAGAGCATGGTTACTGGGTGGAAATACACGCTTGGCGTGTTGAGCCTTCTGCCTTGATTCCGCAGGCATTCGTTATGCCTTAACGCTACATCAGCGGAATGGCACACGGGTGATGGGGTATGACAACGCTCACGGGGTGTAGCCTTCGTCAAAATTCAAATTTGCCGGGCAAGTTTTACCGTATGACCACAAGCATCGCAATATATCTGACAAGGGTGTCTCGTATGAATTTGTCGATGCTTACCAGTTGTTACAGGACTTTTTCGTGGATGTAGACCGAATCGTTCAGGAGTATTCAAAATGAAAAGTATTGTGATAGGCATCATGCCTCAAGAGCAAATACGTGAACGTATCTATGCGATAGCCAAGGGGCAGTATAAACCTAAGGCTAATGATCCAAAAATATGGTTTACCTCGATGAAGTCGTTGGCTGAAGTTCTCAGTGATGACAATCGTGCGCTGCTGAAAGTGATCAGGGACTCACATCCTGAATCTATCTCTTCGCTGGCTGAAATGACTGGTCGCAAAGTCAGTAATCTGTCGCGTACACTGAAAACCATGTCGAATTACGGCATAGTGGAAATGATCAGAGAGCGTAATCATGTTCGTCCGATTGCAAAGGCAACTGACTTTCATATTGTCACTGCATGAGCAGGCAGCTTGTGTACCGTAGCTAAAGCGTAGCTACGGTACACTGTAAATCGCTGTTTGTGACTTGTTGTGGCTGTAAATCGTAAAGCGAAAAATAGTTCAATGCATTGATTTTTAATAAGTATTTATATTTACTGCTAGTCTGTTAATCCGCAGGTTCCTGGTTCGAACCCAGGTCGGGGAGCCAGACAGATAAAGGATTGGTGCTTAGGTGCCAGCTTTTTTTTCGTACAGATTTTGAGTTCGGTGGGATGCTGGCGGGTCGGTATAGATTTCTTCTCTGATCGCCACAGGCTCTTTCTCATGGCTGTATCGTGGCGATCCAATCCAATCAAAAGGCTTCCTTATGCAAGAAATTGAATTTCAACTGAACGGTGAATATGTCGAACTCAATCAACTGCTCAAGATGGTGGGCCTGTGCGACAGCGGCGGTGCAGGCAAGGCGATGGTGGCCGAGGGCGTTGTTTCTGTCGATGGCCAGATTGAGTTGCGCAAAACAGCCAAGATACGCGCAGGCTCGGTGGTATCGCTGGGAGATGTAAGCATCAGCGTACTATACCAAATAGGGACGGTATGGTGTCTTGCGGGCGATTTGCGTCGCTAGCGGGGTGGCGGATTATTCGTCGGCCCGTTGCAGTACGGTTGCGATCAGAGCCGGAGACAGGAAGTATCCAAAGCCTTGCCAGGTCAGCAAAACGGGATGTATTGCGGCTATGAGACCTTTCCGTTTTGCGGTGAGCAGTATGCCTGCACTGCCAATAACAGCAAGGTCATGCGCAGCAGCTGCCTGACGACCGAGGCTTATTTTTCTGGCGATAAGACTGCCCGGACTGGAAAGTTCACCGTAACGACAAATCCGCCAGGTTGATTGTTTTGAAACATCACATTGCCGCCATGCAGGGACAAAATCCGGCGAACAATCGAGAGGCCCAGCCCGCTGCCCGCCGTCGCCTCTTCTTCGGTACGAAAAAAACGATCACCCAGTCTGGGTAAAGCAGCCTCCGGTACACCCATGCCGCTGTCGAGAATCCGTACACAGACAAACTCCGTGCCGATTTGAATGCTGATTTGTATGCAGCCGTTATGCGGCGTGTATTTGATCGCGTTATCAATCAAATTGCCGAACAGGATTTCTATTAGGGCTGCATTGCCCTGAATCATCGCCTTGTCATCGGGTGAGTCCAGCGATAATTCTATATGTTTGTGAATGGCATCCATGGTTCGATCTACCAGTTCCAGCCTGACCATTTCGCTTATATTCACCTCGGCTACGTCCGTTGTCGTCAGACTATCCAGCTTGGCCAACATCAATAATTGGTTAATCAATCTGCTGGCACGAGTCACCGCCAATTTTGCATGGCTGAGCGCCAAATCTCGCGTCTCGGCTGTTTTGGCATCCGTAGCCAATTCCAGTAATATTTGTGTAGATGCCAGCGGTGTTCGCAACTCATGTGCCGCATCCGCAGTAAAACGGCATTCGCGTTCGTACATCAGGGCCTGTCGTTTGAGTAGGTGTGTCAAGGTATCCATCAAGGGCGCAACCTCGGCGGGTAATTCGGCCTCTGGAAACGGTGCGAGTGAATTTGGATCGCGCCGGGCAATTTTCAGACTCATTACTTCAAGCGGTCTCAGGGTTTTGCGCACCACCAACCATATCCAGCCACCCAGCAGTGGCAATAAGATGAACAGCGGCATGAACAATGTATCGACAAGTTCACGAGCGGCATCCTGATGTTCTCCAAGCGGCAGGTATAGCTGCAGCCACCGATTGTTTTCTTTTAAATCGCGAATATGAACACGCCATGCACGATTATGCTCGATTAAAGTACGATTGTTCGTGTCGGTAAACTTTACCGCAGGTGCATGGGGGGAGCTTGCAACCAGCTGGCCACTGGAGTTCCATAATCGCCACTCCATCCCCCCGCTCGATGCTTCCCCTGCCAACTCATCCAGCTCTTCTGTTCTCATTTCTCCCAATAACCGAATGGTGCGACTCATCTGCCTGTCGCTCAATTCGTCATACTTGTGCATGGTTTGCCGATAACCGATCAAGGCAAGCGCCAGCCAAGTTACAGCAAGCGCGATTATTATCCGCAGCAGCAACTGCCTGTTTAGTGACTTTCCATGGCGAATCAAGGTGCAATCTCCAGCAGTACATAGCCTATGCCGCGCAGGGTCTGGATACGCTGTCCCCCCAATTTTTTGCGCAGATGGTGTATGTGTACTTCCATCGCATTGCTCTGAATTTCTTCTCCCCAGCCATAGAGTGCGTCCTCCAGTCTGCTTTTGGCGACCGGACGATTGGGGCTGGAAATGAGGGTATGCAACACTGCAAATTCTTTGGCGGAAAGCAATACGCTCTGTCCCGCCAGGAAAACTTGCTTGTTGTCCGGATTGATTTCCAGATCGCCCAACGTGATGGTGGTGATTGCTCTTCCCTGTGCCCGCCGCAAAAGAGCCCGCAAACGCGCCAGCAGTTCGGGCAGATGGAAGGGTTTCAACAGATAGTCATCCGCTCCCGCATCCAGCCCCGCGATCCGCTGTTCATGGGCATCTGCAGCGGTGAGAATGATCACAGGAAGATCGGCGCCGCTCTTGCGTAAGCTTAACAGAACCGCCAGTCCGTTTTTGCGGGGCAGGGCAAGATCAAGAATCGCGGCGTCATATTGGTGGGTAGTCAAGGCGGTTTCTGCGGCGATGCCATCTTTCACCCAGTCGACCGTGTATCCCGCATCTTTTAGTCCCAGACGGACCCCCTCACCGATCAAGGCATCGTCTTCAGTCAACAGAACTCGCATGCCGGGCTCTATGTGAAATACGACGGGTAATCGAGTTTCATTTTCCAACGCAGAAAGTAAATCATGTTGATCAGGTTTTGGTATTAGCAATGAAGCCTGATCTTAATCTTTTCACTTTTTCGATGACAGTTAAGTTTAATTTAATGCGCGGCTGTTTCAATGAGTTCCTGGTTGAGATGCGAGCAAATATCGACGTGTATAAACCGGGAGCGCAGGGCGAGATGTAGTGACATGCGAGAGGATTGATGGCTTAGCTTGTTTGCTTTCTGTTTGCGAGGTGCTAAATGAAAAAATTGATATTTGTGAGCGCGTTGCTGCTGGCTTTGACCGGCTGTGCGGGTATGTCCTCCGTGGGGTATGGATCCGGATATGAATCCGGATATGGGGGGTTCGGCGGCATGGATGCTCCAGGCTTTGGCGGTATGGATGATGGTGGTTTTGGCGGATTTGGAGATGGCGGTTTTGGCGGCATGGGTTTCGGTGGTTTTGGCGGTATGGACAACGATTGATTTCCCCTGAAAATTCCACTGTTTCAATTTATGGCCTGGGCCTTGATTTTTAAAACTTTAAGGAGCAATTGATGATGAAAACTCAAAAAATGATATTGGTAATAGCAACTCTCATCGGGGCAAGCATGTTCGCCCCCGTTTATGCCTCTGAACCTGTATCCGGAGCGACTGGCGGCATGACCCAGCAGCATCCTGATCCGGTTGTGAATGTCGAAAAACGTCTTGCACGCCTTAAGGACGAACTCAACATCACCAATGACCAAGCGCAGGTGTGGGCAGCTTATGCTGAAAAAACCAAAAGCAATGTCAAAGACATAAGGGACAGGATGAATGAGGCGATGCATGATCAGGCTCAAACGGCGCCTGAGCGCTTTGATCGTCATATCGAACTGATGAGGAAACGTCTGGCGAGCTTTGAGAAGATGGATGATGCGCTCAAGCAGCTTTACGCGGTATTGACGCCGACGCAAAAGGCCATAGCGGACCGGCATTTTGCAAAAATGCATCATTAAAAATTCACTGCGAGCTAAGGGGTCGAGAAAAAAGGTGGGACTAAGCGTCGATTTTTTAACGTCGATTGCCGCAGCTAAATGGCGTCAGGCGAGTCTGATGCTATCCATTTTTCCCATTCAATTTTTTGCTTCTACTTTTTAAAAGGACAATCATCATGAAAATTCGCAACCCTTTGAGCATCGTATTAATCGCTGCCAGTCTACTTGTGCCTGTCGCAGTTCGTGCGGATCAAGATATGCAAGAGAAGGTCGATGTTGTCGAGACCATCACCGCGACGACCTATCTCAACGGGGGTATTGGCAAGGATGAAGAGGCCACTATGCATCGCCTGGCCAAGGAATTTCCGCTGCGGATAACTTTCGCGGAGCGCAAAGACGGTGAATTTCTCGCTGATCTGCCGGTGGTGATCTCGGACGCGCACGGAAATCCGGTGCTGGAGTTGCCAAGGGCAGGCCCGATGCTTTTCGTGATGTTGCCCGATGGCAAGTACAAGGTGAGCAGCCGGTTCGAAGGAATGACCGAATCGCACGAAGTTACGCTAAACGGTACGGAAGGCAAAGACTTGTATTTTCACTGGAAGGGGATAACAAAGAAATAAGGCTCGCAGGTTTCACCCGGATATATCTGGGATGCAAAGAGCCATAACAGGGGGCTGGATGCAAATGTTACCGGTAATGCACGTTTCATCAGGATGTGCAGTCGCGTGGACGGCATGCAAACCACATTTTACTTTGGAGACAAAAATGAAAAGACTGAAAATTTCATTAGATGCGGCGCGAATTATTGCTCTGACAGCCGTGATAGGTTTTGTCGATGGAAAATTTAAGATTGAAGATGGTCGGTTTTCCAGAAACAAGATTGCTCTCGTGTCGACGGTGGCACACGCGACCTCTAAATTTGCTTCAAACGACAAAAAGTTTGAATTAAAACCAGACAGAGCGGCCTATCTGGTCGAATTCCAGCAAGGTGATGCCATCAAGCTGGTGCTGGTGGACGCGATTAACGGGCAAGTACTTTTGTCATGAGCGATTCTTTAAACCTGACGGACATGGCAGTTGCAGCTGCTTTTGATGAGGTAACAAGCTACGGGGTGTAAGGCGATATTTAAAGGCTGTGTGAATTTTTGCCAGATACATCCTGAAATCCAACGTGACCGGTCGAACTGATCCGAACGCCGGATGGCTTCCCCGGCAGGCTGCTGAATAAATTCCGTGTATGTTTTCTTATCCGTTAGCACCAGCTGGCAAAATTAATGCCGATTCCGGCAATGAAGTGAGCGTATTCGCAGCCGGAAATTAATGCATTTACTGCGCGAGTGTAACCCTGCTATTTGTGGAAGCGGTGGTGGATAAACGGATAAGCGATCCCTGCGCGGTATTGACACAATGATTTTTTTGGAGATGAAAATGAATTTTATAAAACATGTCAGTATTTTCGATACAACCCTGCGCGACGGAGAGCAGGCGCCAGGCTATTCGTTGACAACCGAGCAGAAAGTCGGGCTGGCAGAAGCCTCCGAAAGGCTGGGTGTCAATACCATAGAAACGGGATTCCCGGCGTCATCCCCTAAAGATTTCGAGGCGACACGACAAATTTGTAACGTCTTGAGTCGTTCCATACCGTGCGGTTTCGCCAGAACGGTTATTGCGGATATTGATGCGTGCGCACAGTCGATGGCTTCGTTTGCCAATCCGAAGATTCAGCTGGCATCGGTGGGTTCGGACATTCACATCAAATACAAGCGCGGCATAACACGTCAACAAGTTTTGCAGGAAACAGTGGAAGCGATTGATCACGCAAAGCGCGTTGGATTCAAGGAAATCTCTCTGTTACTCGAAGACGCGACGCGCAGCGATTTTTCATTTATGGAGCAGCTCATCGGAGCGGGCATCGAACACGGCATCACGGCAATTGTGGTACCCGATACCGTCGGTTATTGTCTGCCGGGTGAATACTATGCGCTGGTGAAGGACTTGAGAGATTTTGTCGGCGAGGACATCAGGATTTCCGCGCATTGCCACAATGATTTAGGGCTTGCGGTAGCGAACAGTATCGCCGGTATCGAAGCCGGAGCCGATGAGGTTCAAGCGACATTGTGCGGAATTGGCGAGCGGGCGGGGAACGCAAGCATGGAGGAAATAGTCGCGATTCTTTGTTGCAAGGGAGAGCGTCTGCATTGCACACATGACATCGTTCAGCACCGTTTGCATGAAACCTGTTCTTTGCTGGCAAATTATCTCAGTCTCAACATTCCATTGCACAAACCGATTGTCGGGCGCAATGCCTTCTCGACCGAAGCCGGTATGCATCAACAGGGAATCATGAAGTATCGCTTTACTTACGAGTTCATGCGTGCGGCGGATTTTGGGGCGGAGTCCAGAATGATCATAGGGCGCCATAGCGGTCGTAATATTTTGCGCCAGCGTTTGGCTCGCGCCGGCATCAGGGAAATTGATTACAGGGTGCTTGACCGCGTGTACACGGCAATCATGAGCGATGAGCAGGCGGAAAAGTACAACGATCCCAATCTTCTGGTGGAACAGTATAAGTTGCTGGAATTGAATGGAATTACATCTGGCGTTGATCATGTTGGGAGCAATTTGAATTGATGCTCCATGTTTCGGAGCCGGGTGGCATGGAGGCGAGGAAAAGTATTTGTCTGCATGAAACGGATGGCAGGGCGCTAGCCAGGCAAGCCAAAAATCGCAGCCTGATTGATCTGGAAGAGCGCCCGTTGCAGCAGCGCATTGTCGAATAGTGCCCGGAGACCTGAAATGCGTCGGGTCATTATTCGAAGGCCCCAGCGCCAAAGATACTGCGTCAGTTTTTCTAATGGCCGGATCGATAATAACGCGGCTTGCCACCTAAATTCTCTTACAAAAGTTGCACTTCAGAGTTAAATCCGCCAATGCTTAGTTTTTCGTCATGGTAAAAAATCAGCTCATTGCAGGCGCAGCCCTGGTTTTTATCGCCGCAGTCGGGTTTTCTGTTAAAGGTGTACTGGTAAAAATTGCCTACAGTCTCGGGGTTGATCCGGTCACCTTGCTCGGGCTGCGCATGTTTTTTGCCCTGCCATTTTTTTTATATATATTGGTGAGATCCCGAGGGGCTGGGATGGGTTGGATGGAGTTGCTTGCTGCAAGCGGCCTGGGCTTCCTGGGCTACTATGTGGGAAGCTTCCTGGATATCCTCGGTCTGCAGTACGTTTCTGCGGGGCTTGAGCGGATGATTCTTTTTCTTTACCCCACGATAGTGCTGCTGTTGTCCGCTCTTATTTACCGTAAAGCCGTCGGAAGAAAACAGCTGCTCGCGTTGTTCCTGAGTTACGGTGGAATCTATCTTGCGTTTATGCATGACGCGTCGTTCAACGATAAAAATATTTTACTGGGCGGGTTGCTCGTTCTGGGGAACGGGCTTTCATTTGCCTGTTATCTTATCGGCGGAGGGATTGTCATTGCCAGGATCGGAGCGACGCGTTTTACTGCTGTTGCCATGACATCAGCCTGTATGGCAAGCGTGATACAGTTTATATTGTTGCGCCCGTTGTCAGCGCTGTACATGCCACTGAAAGCCTATGAGGTGACGCTGGCGATGGCAATTCTTTCAACGGTTCTTCCCGCTTTTCTTCTGTCGGCGGGTATACGCCGAATCGGCCCGGAGAGAGCCGCATTGGTCGGAGCTGCCGGACCGGTGACAACGATTATCCTTGCCTATTATTTATTGGGCGAGCCGATTTCCTGGTTGCAGATCGCAGGTTCGATTCTTGTTCTTGCCGGAGTTCTGATCATAAGTCTGGAATAGCGATTTCAATTACGTCGTCCGCAAGGCTCATAACAATCCGCTGGGCATGGCTGTTGTAAGCCGTTGGCATTGCCGAAGAACTTTTAGGCGCGAAAGTGATCCCATTGTCAGTTGCCGGCAGAAAGAGGCCGGAGAGTTAAGTGAAAATTCCGTCTGACAGGGCTGCGCTGAACCGGCTTAGAAGGATATAATGTCCGACGATTTTGAGGATGAAAAATGAAAAATAAAGTAATGTGGACATTGCTGGCGTTATTGCTGGCTACGCTCAATACAACGCTGGCGGCCCAGGCGCTGGCGCCGCTGCATCAGCAGACTCAGGCAGCGCTATTGTCAGCCGAAGTTTTGACTCGCTATCATTACAAACGCATCCCGCTTGACGATGCGTTGTCTGCCAAAATATTCGATAACTATTTCAAGGAGCTGGACGGGGAGAAGGTGTTCTTTATGCAGTCCGACATTGACCACTTCGCAGCTGCGCGAACGGAGTTTGATGACGCCATAATCAAGGAAGACCTGAGCATTCCTTTCGCTATCTTTAATCTTTATCAGCAGCGCATGAGCGAACGGATGAGTTATGCGCGCAGTCTGCTGAAAAAAGGCTTTGATTTCGACAAGCAGGAAAGTTATCAATATAACCGCAAGAATGCGCCCTGGGAAAAAACTCAGGAAGCGATGGATGATCTGTGGCGCCGTCGCGTTAAAAATGACTGGCTGCGTCTGAAACTGGCCGGCAAGGATGATAAAAGCATCGTCGAGATACTGGACAAACGCTACGAAAATTCCCTGAACAGCATCTCCAAGGTCAAGAGCGACGACGTGTTTCAGAATTTCATGAATGCCTATGCGATGACCATCGATCCGCATACCAATTATCTGGGGATGCGCGCCTCGGAAGATTTCAATATTTCGATGAAATTGTCGCTGGTCGGCATAGGCGCAGTTTTGCAGGACAAGGATGAGTACACCACCATCAGGGAATTGGTGCCCGGCGGCCCGGCGGCTCTGTCAGGCAAGCTGAAAGCCGGAGACCGCATTGTCGGCGTGGGGCAGGGTCTGGACGCGCCGGTGACCGATGTGATGGGTTGGCGCATAGATGACACGGTGGCGCTGATCAGGGGCGCCGAGGATACCGTGGTACGTCTCGATGTGCTGCCTGCGGAAGCCGGTCTGGACGGCAAACACAAGCTGATTTCACTGACACGTAAAAAGATCAGCCTTGATAAACAGGCTGCCACCAAATCGATTATCAATGTAAAAGACGGCAATAACACACGTCACATCGGGGTGATCACCTTGCCGGGGTTTTATCAGGATTTTGCCGCGCGCCAAAAAGGCGATAAGAATTTCAAGAGTGCGACCCGGGATGTTGCACGTTTGCTGGATGAGCTCAAAAAAGCCAAAGTGGATGGCGTGCTGATGGATCTGCGCAACAATGGCGGCGGTTCGCTGGATGAAGCGGTCGAGCTGACGGGCCTGTTTATAGACAAGGGGCCGGTCGTGCAGCAACGCGATTCAAAGGGTAATGTGAGCGTCGAGAGCGACACCAGCCCCGGTCTTACATGGAGCGGGCCGCTGGGCGTGCTTATCAATCACGGATCGGCTTCCGCTTCCGAAATTTTTGCAGCAGCCATTCAGGATTACGGTCGCGGAGTCGTGATCGGCGGAACCAGTTTTGGCAAAGGCACCGTCCAGTCTGTGATCAACCTGGATAGTCTGGTGAAGAATGCAAAGCCGAAATATGGCGAGCTCAAGATGACCATTGCCCAGTTTTTTCGCATCAATGGCGGCACCACACAGTTGCGCGGCGTGACGCCGGATATCAGTTTGCCGATGATGACCGATAAGGAAGATTTCGGTGAGTCCAGCTATGACAATGCGCTGCCCTGGTCACAGATAAAGGCGGCCGACTATCAGCCGGCCGGCGATTTGAAAGGCATCCTGCCCATGTTGATAGCCAGCCACGACATACGCGTGGCTCACGAAAAGGATTATCAGTATTTGCGTCAGGATGTGGCTGAATTTGAAGCGCAGCGCAAGAAAAATCGGATATCGCTCAACGAAGCCGAACGCAGCAAGGAGCGTGAGGTACAAGAGGCCAGGATAAAATTGCGTGAAACAGACGACAAGGCGTCCGACAAGGCGGCTGACGAGGTTTTGAATGCAGCCCTTGAAGACGACGGGCTACAGTCCAACGAGCGCAATCTCAATACCGATCTGGCCATCGAAAAAGCGAGAAAAAATGCCAAGGACGTGTTGCTTAATGAGTCTGCGCACATTCTCAGCGATGAAGTCGGTATGCTCAAAGCCAATGCCGGGCTTGCAGCCAGTGTGCTTCCGAACGTGACTGTACACTAGCAGACTGTCGGGCTTCAATTTTTATTCTATGCAACCTATTGATTTTTAACAATTAAATATTTTCTTAATTTATACGCACATTAATGGAATCAATGAGTTACAAGACAAGTCCGACAGGCTCCTAGTTGTTTCTGGCGGGCTGCTCAAGGCAGACCCGCCAATCAGGGATTGGCCTCGCGCTAATAGCTTGTAAATTATGTTCAGCCTGGCAGAAATCCGGCTGCTGCGCGTATCTCTGTTTCCCCCCAACGGGCATGGCAAGTAGCCACCCAAAATAATGAAAATGATTCACGCAGGGATGATACCCTGTGGGCATCAACTCGCAAACTTGCCATGCACGTTTCTCTCACTCTAACCCTCTCCCGGAGGTAGAGGGGACGAACGAATCGCTACGCGAGTTTCACGTTAAAGGAGTTGTGAGTGAGTTCAACGTATGACGAGTCGTCATTCAAGGTTTTGCGCGGTCTGGAACCCGTGCGTCAGCGCCCCGGGATGTACACGACGCTGGATAATCCGAATCACATCATTACCGAGGTAGTGGATAACGCCTGCGATGAAGCGCTGGCAGGTTACTCGAAAAACATCGCCGTCACAGCCCATGCCGATGGCTCCGTATCCGTTCAGGATGAAGGCCGGGGCATTCCGGTCGGTATCCATCCGGAGGAAGGCATATCGGTTGTCGAAGTCGCCTTTACCGTGCTGCACTCCGGCGGCAAATTCGACAAGGAGTCGGGCGGCGGCGCATACCGGTTCGCCGGCGGGCTGCACGGTGTCGGGGTGGCCGTCACCAATGCGCTGTCAACGGCCGTTGAAATCACCGTTTATCGGGATGGCGGAGAGCATTTTTTGCGTTTTGAAAATGGCGTGGCAACTCGTCCGCTGGCGCTGATAGCCAGCTGTGCCAAACGCCGGACCGGAACCACCGTGCGGGCATGGCCCGATTCAAAATATTTCGACAGCCCTGTCATCAATCTGGCGCAACTGGAGCGTGCGCTGCGCGCCAAGGCGGTGTTGCTGCCCGGGGTCACGATCACCCTGTACATCGAAAAAACACAGGAAACCAGATCGTGGTCCTATCCGGATGGCTTGCGCGGCTATCTTGCAGAGGCCCTCAGTGAGCAGGAACTGGCAGCGCCCATTTTTACCGGCGAGCGTTACATCGCCCGCGGCGGCGACGACAGCTTTGTCGAGGGCGAAGGGGCGGCCTGGGCATTCGCCTGGGCGGAGGAGGGTGCGATCACCCGTGAATCCTATGTCAATCTGATTCCGACCTGGTCGGGCGGCACGCACGACGCAGGTTTGCGCGACGGCATCTATAACGCGGTGAAAAGCTTCATCGACCTGCATAACATGCTGCCCAAAGGCGTGAAGCTCGCCTCAGACGATGTGTTCAGTCGCGTGAGTTTTGTGTTGTCCGCCAAACTGCTGGATCCTTCGTTTCAGGGTCAGACCAAGGAAAAGCTGGTATCGAGGAACGCGTTGAAGCTGGTTTCCGGCATGGTCAGCGACCCGCTGCTGCTGTGGCTGGGCGAACATGTCGAGTATGGCAAGAAAATTGCCGAGATTTCCATCAAACAGGCGCAAAGCCGGATGAAATCGACTCAGAAAATCGAGAAGAAAAAGGGTTCATCGGTGGCGGTGCTGCCGGGTAAGCTGACCGATGCGGCGGAGTTTAATCCCGCGCGCAACGAGCTTTTTCTGGTCGAGGGAGATTCGGCGGGCGGTTCGGCCAAGCAGGGGCGCAACAAGGAGTTTCAGGCCATCCTGCCGTTGCGCGGCAAGGTGCTCAATACCTTCGAGGTCGATCGTGACCGCCTGTTTTCCAATGCCGAGGTGCATGACATCGCGGTTGCGATCGGCGTGGATCCGCACGGCATGGATGACAATGCCGATCTGTCCGGACTGCGCTATCACAGCATCTACATCATGGCCGATGCGGACGTGGACGGCTCACATATCGCGACGCTGCTGCTGACGCTGTTTTTCCGTCATTTTCCGAAGCTGATTGCGGCAGGCAATATCTACCTGGCCCAGCCGCCGCTGTTTCGTATCGACGTGCCGGCCCAAGGTAAAAAGCCTCTGCGCAAGCTGTATGCATTGAACACCGACGAATTAGCCTCGATCGAAGACAGGATGCGCAAGGAAAAGGTGCGCGAGGGCTCATGGAGCATCTCGCGATTCAAGGGCCTGGGCGAGATGAATCCGTTACAGTTGTGGGAAACCACCATGTGTCCCGATACCCGGCGCGCGCTGTGTGTCGAACTGGATGCGGGATCATTTGTTGCGGCAGAACAAACCATGACCATGCTGATGGCAAAAAAGGAATCCGGCTCACGGCGCGAATGGCTGGAATTTCACGGTAACGAGGTGACAGGCGATGTCTGATATTCAGGATGAATTGTTTGAAGTGCCGGAGGCTGAACCCGAAAAGGCGCCGGAAGAAAATGCAGTACAGGCTGTGACGGGCACCCGCCAGTTTTTGCCCTTGCCGGCCTTGCCGGAAGGCGACTCAGTGCCGCTTGCCCAGTATGCCGAGCGTGCCTATCTGGAATATGCGGTCTCGGTGGTGAAGGGGCGTGCGCTGCCGGATGTCTGCGACGGACAGAAACCGGTTCAGCGCCGCATTTTGTACGCGATGCGTGAGATGGGGCTGACGCACAATAGCACCTTCGTCAAATCCGCGCGCGTGGTGGGTGAAGTGCTGGGTAAATTTCATCCGCACGGCGATTCCTCCGCCTACGATGCGATGGTGAGGCTGGCGCAGAGCTTTTCCTTGCGCTATCCGCTGGTCGACGGGCAGGGTAATTTCGGCTCCAGAGATGGCGATAATTCGGCTGCGATGCGCTACACGGAAGCGCGCCTGACGCCCATTTCAGCCGTGCTGCTGTCCGAGCTGGACATGGGCACCGTGGATATGATCCCCAATTATGACGGGCATTTTCAGGAACCCGCGATGCTGCCCGCCCGCCTGCCGATGGTGCTGCTCAACGGCGCATCCGGCATCGCGGTGGGTATGGCCACCGAGATTCCTTCGCACAATCTGCGCGAAGTGGGCGCATCGGCTGCCCTTTGTGTAAGAAATCCGGATTGTTCGGATGACGAGTTGCTGGCGACGATCACCGGCCCGGATTTACCCAGCGGCGGGCAGATTATTTCTTCGCCTCATGAAATCCGCGATTGCTACCGAACCGGGCGAGGTTCGCTGAAGATGCGTGCGCGCTGGCATGTCGAAGAGCTGGCACGCGGGCAATGGCGCGTGGCGGTGTATGAGCTGCCGCACGGCACTTCCTCCAAGAAGATCATGGAGGAAATCGAGGAGCTGACCAATCCTAAGATCAAACTCAACAAGAAGACATTGACGCCGGAGCAGGCGCACAACAAGCAGCTGATTCTGTCCGTGCTGGACAAGGTGGCCGACGAGTCGGACAAGGATCAGGCGGTGCGCCTGGTGTTCGAACCCAAGTCCGGTCGCCAGTCGGTCGATGAACTCATGGCTATTCTGCTGGCACACACCAGTCTTGAGAGTTCGCTTTCCATCAATATGGTGATGATAGGCATCGATGGCCGGCCTAAACAAAAAGCCATCACTCATATCATCCGCGAATGGGGGCAATTCCGTTTAGCCATAGTACGCCGCAGGTGCGAGTATCGTCTTGCCCAGATCAATGACCGCATCCATATCCTGCAAGGGCGCATGACGGTCTTCCTCAATCTGGACGAGGTGATTGCGCTGATACGCGAGTCCGACGATCCCAAGGCGGCGCTGATTGCACGGTTTGAATTGTCCGACCGTCAGGCGGAAGATATTCTGGAGATCCGCCTGCGACAGCTGGCTAAAATGGAAGGCATCAAAATTGAGCGCGAGCTCAAAGCCTTGCAGGATGAAGGCGCCGAGCTGAACAAGCTGCTGGGCTCCGATACCCTGATGCGCCGTCGCGTGGCGCGCGAGATCGATGACGACATCAAGGCCTATGGCGACGACAGGCGCACGCTGATCGAACAGGCTGAGCGAGTCGTGCTGGGCGTGCAGGTTGTGGTCGAGCCGGTAACCGTGATTGTTTCCAGAAAGTATTGGGGGCGCACGCGATCCGGGCATAATCTGGATCTGTCCGGCATCACCTTCAAGGAAGGCGACGGGCAGCTATCCGTATTCGAGTGTCGCAGCACCGATCACTGCATCGTCATCAGCAGCAATGGCCGGGTTTGCAGTATTCCCGTCAGCCAGTTGCCCGGCGGGCGCGGCGATGGTGTGCCATTGACCACCTTGATCGAGCTGGCGCCGGGGGCCAGGATAGCTCATGTGATTTGCGGAACTGCCGATCGGAACATCTTGCTGGCCACCTCGGCCAGTTACGGATTCATCTGCACGATAGCGAACATGACGGGACGCAACAAGGCCGGCAAGCAATTCATTACGATAGAGGGCGATGAACAAATTCTCCCGCCTGTCTTGTTTACGCCTGCCGAGCAATCCTGGGTGATCTCGGCGAGCCGCTCGGGTCGTCTGCTGGCCTATGCGTTAGCCGAGATGAAACGGCTGCCGGCTGGCGGGCGCGGCGTGATCGTGATGGGGCTGGAAGATAACGATGCGCTGGCCTCAATCCTGGTGGCCAACAAATCAAAGATAGTCGTCACGACCCAGGCAGGAACAGGTCGCGAACAGCTTATTCGCCTGTCGGAGAACGAGTTGCAGACTCATTTCGGTAAGCGTGCCAGAATGGGACGGATGTTGCCGATGAAAGCGAAGTCTGTCGTGACGCAGGTGGAGAGCGGCAACTGATAAATTTTCGGTTACTGGCAAATTGAAACCCCAGAAAGGCGTCACTCGCGACACGCAGCAAGCCAAAGCAGATAGTCAGCGTTTCTTATAAGGCGCTTGAGCTTTTATAATTTCCCAGTCAGCAACTGAGCCAGAGACAATTTTAAACAAGGGGTGTGCCTGTGGCCTGGAAACTGGTTTCAGGCTGGCTAGCCAGGCCGGGGAGCGGATATGCAGCTTTGCCTTGAGGTGATCCCATTCGTAATCAAGTTGTCCGTCCGTAGCTGCGACGCAATTGACGTAGCCAACTGATTGTATTTTCCTTTCATCAAAACGATAATCGCGCTTGATAGATTCTTCATAAATTGCGTGCAAATAAAACCCGATCAATTCCAGTGGAGATGCATGCTCGCAAAAGCGAATCAACTGAGGGTGATGAGTATATCCGGATGTTTTTCCTCCCAGAACGGCTTGAGTAAGTAGTGCTTCACGCCAGAGAGCAACCAGCCCTCGAGAATCAAGATATTTAGGATGCAAAGTCCAGAGGCGCATAACATGAAAATTAATTAATTTTTATTTGTAAGCTGATTAACGGGGCGGTTTCAAGCACCAAGTGCAAAAAGTGCTGCGTGATGTAGCTTAAAGTCAAAAGCGTCTGGCATGAACAGTTCTACCGGACATTTGAAACCGAGTGACTTG
>JAJXTL010000053.1 GCA_021783855.1 Pseudomonadota bacterium | reverse complement strand
CAGCAAGGCGCAACTAGCAAAAAGACGTGCGAGGGGTTACCGCAATACTGGGAATTTTATCAACATGATTTACTTTTTGTGCGGCAAAATGAAATTCAGTTACCCACTGTATTTCACATAGAGCCAATAAAATGTTAAACAATGTTCATCATTTTCAGTTTATCTTTACGCATCTTGTTCATAAGCTGAGGATGTGATGAAAATCAGAAAGATATTGGGTGGTGTGGTCAATGAGCGAACGGGCGGTACGCACAGCGTAGCAAAGCTGGACACCGGGTTGTATGCCGTTGGCGATCTGGT
This sequence comes from Pseudomonadota bacterium, assembly GCA_021783855.1. Next base: position 16,255 of record JAJXTL010000053.1, on the reverse strand, counting down.
CGTGGGAGAAATTGTTAACGAGTCTTCGGTATTTAAGACGTTGACAGATGCCTGCGTTCACTGGAGTGTCACGCTGCCGTTTCAACATTTGCCCTCGCGCCGCGAAGTTGTGCTATCAGTCAGATAGCTGATTGCTGGTTTTTTCGTCGGGTGCTTGCATGTGGCTTGAGGGCAGGCGGGGCAGTATCGCAGGGTGCGGTGAGGCAGAACCGCATCCTGCCGGGCTTTATCCTCTATTTCTGCGCCCACGCGCGTGCTTCTTCGTAATCGGTGAAGACGCGCAAGTCGGCATCGATGAAGATGCGCGACAGCCAGGCTTGCCAGGTGAGCCACTGGTTGTCGGTCACCACAGCGATTTTGGTGAAGTCATGATTGTGTTTGCGACCGAAAAATTTGATTTCTTCCCATGCGACATCAACGGTGTAACCCACCATGGTGCGCAGGTCGAACAGCAGGTTGAGCGGGCCGGGAGAGGCGAGTTTGTATAGCGATTGTTCCTCGAATTCTTTTAAGTCGGCGAGGGTGAATTCGCCTATCACGGCTGCGTTGACGAGGTGCTCGGTTTGTTCGATGGTGATCATTTTAGCCTCTGATTATTTTGATAACGGGTACTTTTCGTGAAACTCGCATAGCGATACTGTATCACTCTCCCCCTCCGGGGGATGAGCAGGAGAGAGGGAGCGGGCATGGCGGGTTATATCGTCAGGAGTGTTGCCATGCCCGCCAGGCGACAGTTGCAAGCTTAGCACACCGCTGGCAATGATGAGCGACATCCCCAGATAACTTGTCAGCGGCAGGCTGTCGTTCCACAGTAGCATGCCGAACAGACTGGCAAATACGATGGTGCTGTAGGCAAGAGAGCCGACTACCAGTGTTTTTCCGGTGCGCCAGGCGCGGGTCATGGAAAGCTGCGCCAAGGTCGCGGTGCTGCCCAGACCCAGCAATAGCAGCACGCCATGCGCTGTGACGGGATGCATGTCTCCTGACAGCATCCACGCCCCGCTGCCCAGAGAGGCGGTCAGGCTGAAATAGAACACGGTGCGCGTGTCAGGTTCGCCCAGTGTGCCTAATTGTCTGACGTTGAGATAAGCGATACCGGCCAGAAAGCCTGAAATCAGTCCCAACAGGCCGGGCAGCCATTGCTCGTGTTGCAGGGTCGGGTGCAGCAACAGGACGACACCGCAGAATCCCAGCCCGATTGAGAGGGTGAGCGGCGCATGAAATTTTTCCTTGTAGACCAGCATGGTGAGCAGCGTGAGAAACAGCGGTGCGGTGTAGTTGAGGGTGACGGCAGTTGCCAGCGGCAGCGTGGTGATGCAATAGAAGAACAGCATCAGCGCTACCGTGCCGGAAATGCCGCGCCATAAATGGTTACGCCAGTGGCGCGTGGCCGGATTGACATGCTGTAAGCGCATGAGCATAAAAATGACCAGCAGACCGACAAAGGAACGGTAGAACACCAGTTCGACATGCGAGAAATAGGCCGCGCCCAGTTTGACGAATACGCCCATACAGGCGAACAGGAAGCCTGCGACCAGCATCCATAAAGAACCCATGCGTGGCATATCTAAAAACCTGCTGCGCGACCCGTTCGCTGCGTCATGTGCTCGTTCAATCCTCGCCTACCTGTAAGGTATGTCTCGTCATTCACTGCGCGACTCCTTGCGAACTTGCCGCTCGCTACGGTTTTTAGATATGCCGGGTTGCTTTAAAGGTGGGGCGCAAGGTTGCGGCGCAGATACTCGTGAAAATGCAGCATGCCGTCCTCGGTGGGTGACTGATACGGGCCGTGTTCCTCGATGCCGCGTTGATAGAGCGAGCGGCGCCCCTGATTCATGCGCAGGCAGATGATGTCATCCTCGATTGCTGTTTCATTATAAGCACGCTGCTCGGCCTCGACGTATTCTCGCTCGAACAACACGATGTCTTCCAGATAATAAAACTCGACGATGTTGGTGCAGGCCTCCGCGCCTCTCGGCACCAGCGTGCTGATGACCAGCGTGCCGGGATACCACTCGACCATGATGTTCGGGTAGTAAGTCAGCCAGATCGCGCCGTATTTGGGCAGTTTGCCGCCGTGATAGCGCAGCACCTGTTCCTGCCAGTCGCCATACGCCGCACTGCCGACCCGTTTCAAGGCATTCTTGATGCCGACCGTCTGCACGCTGTACTGTTCGCCGAATTCCCATTTCAAATCGTCGCAGTCCACGAAATTCCCCAGGCCCGGATGGAAGGGCACTACGTGGTAATCTTCGAGATACACTTCGATGAAGGTTTTCCAGTTGAAGGCGTATTCGTCCACCTGTACGCGATCAAGCATATATCCTGAAAAATCAAGATCCTGCATCACGCCGACGCGTGCCAGATCGCGTGCGATGTCGCGAGTGCCGGAAAACAGCATGCCGTTCCAGTTTTGCAACGGCGACTTGTTCAGATGCAGGCAGGGGTTTTCCGGAAAGTGCGGCGCGCCCAGCAATTCGCCGTCGGTCTTGTAAGTCCAGCGGTGCAGCGGACAGACGATGTGCTTCGCGTTGCCGCGGCCTTGCAGCATGGTGGCCTGCCTGTGGCGACAGATATTGGACAGCAGTTCAACACCGTGCTGGTTGCGCACCAGCATTTGCGCTTCGTCGCGCAATACCTGGTAGTCGCCCAGATTGGGTACCATCAATTCATGGCCGACATAATTGGGGCCATGTTCGAACAGTACGCGCAGTTCTATCTCCAGAATTTTGGGGTCGAAGTACCAGCCAAGCGGCGGTTGAACCTGGGCTGGATTAAGCTGATTTATAGTAGCGATATTGGACATACCCACGTCATCCTTACGAATACGTTTGTTGCGGGAAAGAGAGTGATTTTCCTCCAAATCAGGGGTGAGGGCAACAAAAATTGGCTCTGACCGGATGCGTTGGGTAAAATGACACACTTTCCTCTGCAGAAGACTGTAATGACCGGAAGATCTCAGAAAGCCCAGGGTTACGAATCGGCAATGGCCGAGCTCGAACAGATTGTCGCTGATATGGAGGCGGGCCGCCTGTCGCTGGAAGATTCATTGGCCGCTTATAAGCGTGGTGCGGAGTTGCTGGCGTTCTGCCGCAGTCGTCTCGAAGATGCGCAGCAACAGGTGCGAGTGCTGGAAGAGGGGATGTTGAAAGAACTGCCTGCGGGCGAGGAGCTGTGATGCGAACTGATTTTACCAGCTGGACAGCGACCCACCAGTCCCGATTTGAAGAAGTGCTGCGCGCGGTGTTGCCGTCGTCCGATATTGCGCCGCAGCGCCTGCACCAGGCGATGCGCTATGCCGTGCTGGACGGCGGCAAGCGTGTGCGACCGCTGCTGGCATTTGCGGCGGGTGAACTGGCAGGCGCCGATGTTGCGCGTGTGAATATCGCGGCTGCGGCGGTCGAGTTGATCCACGCCTATTCTCTGGTACACGACGACATGCCCTGTATGGACGACGATGTATTGCGCCGGGGCAAGCCGACCTGCCATGTGCAATATGATGAGGCGACCGCATTGCTGGTGGGCGACAGCTTGCAAACGCTGGCCTTTCAATTGTTGGGAGAACATTGCCTTTGCGATGAGCCCGCGCTGCAATTGAAAATGGTCAAATTGCTGGCGACAGCCACCGGCTCGCGCGGCATGGCGGGCGGTCAGGCGATCGATCTGGCGAGTGTCGGCCGTGCGTTAAGTCTGCCTGAGCTTGAGAGTATGCATATACACAAGACTGGCGCACTGATACGCGCCGCAGTGTTGCTCGGCGCGCAGTGCGGGACGGTTTCATCCGAGCGGTTGTCAATGCTCGATCATTTCGGAAAATGTGTGGGCTTGGCTTTTCAGGTGGTCGACGATGTGCTCGATGCCTGCGCGGATACTGCGACTTTAGGCAAGACTGCGGGCAAGGACGCCGATAACGACAAGCCGACCTATGTCACGCTGTTGGGTATTCCTGCCGCGCGCGACATGGCTCGAAATCTGCACGCGGAGGCATTGGAGGCGCTGGCGGAGTTTGGCGATGAAGCGCTACGCTTGCGCGAGTTGGCTGATTTCATCGTGTTGCGAGAGTTTTGATGTACTCTTTACTCAATACGGTTGAGAGTCCCGAAGACTTGCGCAAAATACCGCGCGAGCAACTGACGCAACTGGCGCGTGAATTGCGCGAGTTTCTGGTCGAGTCGGTCAGCAAGACCGGCGGACATTTGTCCTCCAATCTCGGTACGGTGGAATTGAGCATCGCCTTGCACTACATTTATGACACGCCGGAGGACAGGCTGGTGTGGGATGTCGGCCATCAGACTTATGTGCATAAAATTCTCACCGGGCGTCGCAGTGCGATGAATACGTTGCGCATGGCAGGCGGCATTGCCGGATTCCCCAAGCGCGAAGAAAGTCCGTATGACACCTTCGGTACCGGGCATTCCAGCACGTCGATTTCGGCAGCGCTGGGTATGGCGGTCGCCGCGCAATTGTCAGGTGCTGCTCGTCGCGCGGTGGCGATCATCGGCGATGGTGCGATGACCGGCGGCATGGCTTTTGAGGCGCTCAACAATGCGGGTGCGATGAATGCCAATCTGCTGGTGGTGCTCAACGACAACGACATGTCCATCTCTCGCCCGGTGGGAGCGTTGAACAATTATCTGGCCCGCCTGATGTCGGGACGCTTCTATGCCGCGATGCGGCGCGGCAGCGAGAAAGTGCTCAAGGGCATGCCGCCCGTGCTGGAGTTTGCCAAGCGGGCCGAAGAGCATGTTAAAGGCATGGTGATACCCGGCACCTTGTTCGAGGAATTCGGTTTCAATTACATCGGCCCGATCGACGGGCATGATCTGGATGCCCTGATCGATACGCTGGGCAATATCCGCAAGCTTGAGGGGCCGCAGTTTTTGCATGTGGTCACGCAAAAGGGCCGGGGTTACGCGCTGGCGGAAGAGGATTGCCTGCTATACCACGGCGTGAACAAATTCGACCGGGATAACGGGATCGTGCAAAAACTGCCCGGCAAGCCGACTTATACCCAGGTGTTCGGGCAGTGGCTTTGCGATATTGCGGCGCTGAACGCGAAGGTGGTCGGTATTACGCCTGCGATGTGCGAAGGCTCAGGCATGCAGGAGTTTGCCGCCAAATATCATGAACGCTATTTTGATGTGGGCATCGCCGAGCAGCACGCGCTGACGTTTGCAGCAGGTCTTGCCTGCGACGGTTACAAGCCGGTGGTGGCGATTTATTCGACTTTTTTGCAACGCGCTTACGATCAGCTGATCCACGATATTGCAATCCAGAAATTGCCGGTGGTGTTGGCGATAGACCGTGGCGGGCTGGTCGGCGCGGATGGCGCGACACATGCAGGCAGTTTTGATCTATCATTCCTGCGTTGCATCCCTAACATGACGGTGATGACGCCGTCCGATGAAAACGAATGCAGGCAGATGCTGTACACGGCGATTACGCTCGATACGCCGAGCGCGGTGCGCTATCCGCGGGGCATGGGGCCTGGTGTGGCGGTTGTCGATGAAATGCAGGCATTGCCGGTAGGCCGTGGCGAAGTGCGCCGTGAAGGTCGGCGTGTGGCGATACTGGCATTCGGTTCGATGCTGAAAGCATCCCTTGCAGCCGGAGAGCAACTGGATGCGACGGTGGTGAATATGCGCTTCGTCAAGCCGCTGGATGCAGAGCTGGTGCAGCGTATGGCACGCGAGCATGAACTGCTTGTTACAGTAGAAGAGAATGTCGTGCAGGGCGGGGCGGGTGGCGCGGTGGCAGAATGTCTTTCACTGGCTGGTGTGAAATTGCTGCAACTGGGCCTGCCGGATCGGTTTATAGAGCAGGGCGAACATGCGCAGATGCTCGCCGATTGCGGTCTGGATGCCTCAGGGATCGTCGCTGCGATAAATAACAACTTAACCAAGTAATTTTGTCGGGATTGGTTATAATCCCGTCTATCCGAAATCTGATAGAAAGCATACCGTGAATACACCCAAGCCTATTGCAGACGTACAAAGTTCAGCCGATTTGCGCCAGATTGCGATTAATCGCGTCGGTATCAAGGGCATCCGACACCCGGTCAAGGTCAAAGACAAGAGCGTGGGCGTGCAGCATACCATTGCGACCTTCAACATGTACGTGCACTTGCCGCACAACTTCAAGGGCACGCACATGTCGCGCTTTGTCGAAATTCTCAACCGGCATGAACGTGAAATTTCTGTGGAGTCGTTCGAGAGCATCCTGCGCGAAATGGTGGTATTGCTGGAAGCAGAATCGGGCTACATCGAGATGAGTTTCCCGTATTTCGTCAACAAGACCGCACCGGTATCCGGCGTGCAAAGCCTGCTCGATTACGATGTCACGCTGATCGGCGAAATGAAGGAAGGCCATGCAAGCGTCACGATGAAGGTGCTGGTTCCCGTGACCAGTCTGTGCCCCTGCTCCAAGAAGATTTCCGATCGCGGTGCGCATAATCAGCGCTCTCATGTGACCATTACGCTACGCGCTAACAGTTTTGTGTGGATCGAAGACGTGGTGCGTATGGCCGAAGAACAGGCATCCTGCGAGCTGTATGGTTTGCTCAAACGCCCCGATGAGAAGTATGTCACCGAACGCGCCTACGATAATCCGAAATTCGTCGAAGACATGGTGCGCGATGTGGCTGCCGTGCTCAATGCCGACCCGCGCATCGATGCCTATATCGTTGAGTCCGAGAATTTCGAGTCCATCCACAATCACTCTGCCTATGCGCTGATTGAGCGGGACAAAACCCTGAGCTGAAAAACAGGAATGAGGATTGTGGATCGAGTAAAATACGCTGAATCCTCAATCCTCAATCCTCAATCCTGATATGAAACCTGTCGCCATTTTTCGCCATGCAGCTACCGAAGGCCCGGGATACCTGGCCGGGTTTCTGGATGCGCATCATATTCCCTGGCGGTTGATTGCCATCGATGCGAATGAGGCTGTGCCGCAGTCCATATCGGCCTATTCCGCGCTGGTATTCATGGGCGGGCCGATGAGCGTGAACGATGATCTGCCGTGGATAGAACAGGAGCAGGCGCTGATTCGCGCAGCGGTGGCGCAGGACTTGCCTGTGCTCGGCCACTGTCTGGGCGGACAGCTTATTTCAAAAGCGCTGGGAGGGGTGGTGTCTCGCAATCCGGTTGTGGAAATCGGCTGGGGTGAGGTGACGGTCAGCGACAGCGCGCATCGCTGGTTTGGCGACGTTAAAACCTTTGAGGCTTTCCACTGGCACGGTGAAACCTTCACGCTGCCGCACGGCGCAGTCCACCTGCTCGCGAGTGCGTATTGCGTCAATCAGGGCTACGCCATCGGTCCGCATCTGGCCTTGCAATGCCATATCGAAATGACCGCAGAGATGATCGCTGCATGGTGCCAAGTCGGAGCGGATGAAATTGCAGCCAGCCGAACCAGCTCTGCGGTGCAGACGGCAGATGAAATGCAGCAGCAAGCGCCGCTGAAACTGCCGCATCTGAACGAAGTTGCGGAGCGCTTATACACGCAATGGATTAGCGGTTTTAATTCCTAGCCGTCGACTCATCGCGACGCTTTACTCAATCCTCGTTTCTCAATCCTCAAAAATGGACACACTCGCGTTATTGCGCAGCGGGAAACTGGCAGGCATCAAACGGCTGGACTTGTCATGCAGCCTGACGCACTTCCCCGACGAAATTTACGATCTGGCGGAATCGCTTGAGATACTAAACCTCTCAGGCAATGCGTTGTCGTCTCTGCCGGATGATTTGCCCAGGCTGCATAAATTACGGGTGATCTTCTGTTCGGACAATCGGTTTGCTCATGTGCCCGAGGTGCTGGGTGCATGTCAGCATCTGGAGATGATGGGTTTCAAGGCCAACCAGATTCAAAGCCTGCCCGCCGCATCGCTGCCCGCCGCGTTGCGCTGGCTGATACTCACCGATAATCATTTAAATTCCCTGCCGGAAGAGCTGGGGCGCTGCGACCGCTTGCAGAAACTCATGCTGGCGGGTAATCGGTTGCAGCACCTGCCAGGCGAGATGGCTGACTGCCGTAATCTGGAGTTGCTGCGCATATCAGCCAACCGTTTTGAAAAGCTACCTGACTGGTTGTTGTCCATGCCGCGTCTGGCATGGCTGGCTTTTGCGGGAAATCCCTTCATCGACGCGGTCGAGGCGACATCAAAACAGTCTATTTCCCCTGTTCCCTGGAGTGAATTCGAGTTGCGGCTCAAGCTGGGCGAGGGCGCATCAGGGATTATTCATAAGGCCGACTGGCAAACATCGGATGGCGTGACACCGGTTGCCATCAAGCTGTTCAAAGGAGCGGTTACCAGCGACGGATTGCCGCGCAGTGAAAAGGCGGCGTGTCTCGCGGCAGGCGAACATCCTAACTTGATTAGTGCAACGGGTAAAATCAGCGGGCATCCTGATGGGGCGGCAGGATTGGTGATGCCGCTGGTGGATGAAAGTTTCGTCAATCTGGCGGGCCCGCCCAGTCTTGAATCCTGCACCAGAGACATTTATCCTGCCGATACAAGGTTTTCTCCGGGTGACGTACTGGCGATCGCGCAAGGTGTCGCATCCGCAGCGGCACACCTGCATGAACGGGGTATCATGCATGGCGATTTATACGCGCATAATATACTGTGGAATGGACAGGGTGATTGCCTGCTCGGCGACTTTGGCGCGGCGTCCTTCATTTCAGGTGAGAGGCATGCCGAGACGCTACAGCGCATCGAAGTGCGCGCGTTTTCCTGTCTGTTGGAAGAATTGCTCGTGCGTTGCACAGCGCCTGTGCCTGCTGCATTGAGGGAATTGCATCGATGCAGCGGACAGCCGGAGATAGCAGCGCGACCGCTGTTTCCGGAAATCCGGCATAGGCTGGCAGCGTTGCAATAATCCGTTTCAAGTAGATTTTTTACGACGCTCACGAAAAAAGCTAAGGAAACAATGACTTATTGTCATTTCGAGCAAAGCGAGAAATCTAACGACTTGATTTATAAATATTCCTCCCGGAGTTTATCCCGAGTGAAATCGAGAAGCCTGCCCTGAGCGAAGTCGAAGGGTTCGGAATGACAAAGGAGAATAAATCAGTGCTCCCCTAACAAACCGGATTCCGGCCAATTTTTCATCTCAACCCCGGCGGGAAGGCCGTTCATTCGATTAAGCCGACAAGCCGCAGCTTATCTCCTGCCTGCGGGGAGAGCGCAGTCAGGTAATTGTGCCTCCTGTTTTGGGAAAGAATGGGATGCGGGGTGGACGGGGAAAGGCAATTTTTGTTAATGGATTATTCGGGTTTATGTTATCGTTCTGCAGAAATTTGCGCGGTGTTTCGTTTTTTTCGCGCGCCTAAAGCGTGTTGCGGAGTTGTTTTACCCAGTCGTTTCATCAGAGGGCGGTTATGGCGGATTTATCGTTGCCGGGATTTTTTGCTACGCCCTTTAACCCGGATTTCTTGAGGTAGACCAAATGCGTTATATTAGCTGGCTTTTTCAGATGCTCGTCTTTATCATCCTGCTCGGATTTGCGCTTAAAAATGGTCAGCCGGTGACTTTGCACTATTTTTTCGGCTACGAATGGCAGTCATCACTGGTGATCGCCTTATTGTTGTTTTTTACGGTGGGTGCCGTTTTGGGGATTTTGGCCACGCTGGGCATCTGGTTTCGTCAACGCCGGGAAATAGCCCGTCTGAAACGCGAGATCAGCGACATCAAAAAGCTTGCCGACAGGCATGAAGCGAGCGCGTTATAGCCTGCCTTGCCCGCCGGGCATTCCAATGCTGACGTCAGCGCTGTTTTTAATCGATTATTGGTGAGTGTTTAATGGAATTTGAACCGTGGATGCTGCTCGTTTTTCCGCTGTTTTTCGGTATGGGGTGGTGGGCGGCACGTCTTGATATTAAAAATCTGCTTTCCGAATCAACGGCATTGCCGGAATCGTACTTCCAGGGGCTGAATTTTCTGCTCAACGAGCAACAGGATAAGGCCATCGAGGCTTTTATCGAAGTAGTCAAGATTGATCCGCATACGGTCGAGTTGCACTTTGCGCTGGGCAGTCTGTTTCGTCGCCGTGGCGAGGTAGATCGCGCATTGCGCATGCATCATAATCTGGTTGATCGCGCTGATCTGGATGACGATAAACGACAGCAGGCCATCTTCGAATTGGCGCAGGATTATCTCAAGGCCGGGATTCTCGACAGGGCTGAGAGCCTGTTTGGCGAACTGAAAAACACCTCCTATGCCAGGCCTGCCCTGGAGTTTCTGCTTGAGTTATTCCAGAAAGAACACGACTGGCTGAAGGCGATATCTGCTGCGGAGCAACTATCCGTCTTGTCGGGTCAGTCCGGCGGCAAACTGATCGCCTTCTTCTATTGCGAGTTGGCGTCCGATGAAATAACGGCAGGGAATCTTGCCGGTGCGCGCGTGCACTTGCAAGAAGCATTAAAAGTGTGCCCTGCCGGCGTGCGTGCGACCATCATGCTGGGCGACATGGCAAGCGATGAGGGTAAGCTGGAAGAGGCAATCGAACTCTGGCGGGGTGTCGAGACGCAGGATGCGCAATATTTGCCGCTGGTGGCGCAGCGCCTGCTCACGGCCTACAGTGCAATTGATCGGGAAGCCGAAGGCATTCGTCTGTTGCGTGACTATCTGGTGAAATATCATTCCATTGATATGCTGAATGTTGTCTTCGACGGAATCCTGAAATTCGAGAGCCCGGCTTCAGCTTATCAACTGGTACGCGATGAACTTGAGCGCAACCCGACTCTGCTTGGGCTGGATAAGTTGCTGGAAGCAAGGCTGCTGGAAGTGACAATGGACAGACGCGCCGATATCGAAATGGTGAAGGATTTGATCCATAAGCGCACGCGCAGTCTGGCGATGTATCACTGTAGTCATTGCGGTTTCAAAGCCCGCAAATTTTACTGGCACTGCCCGGCCTGTCAGGCCTGGGATAGTTATGCGCCCAGGCGCGATGAGGAAAGCGGCAAACCGTTATGAGCGATCCAAAAATTATTGTGGCACTCGATTTTCCCGGTGCCGCGCAGGCCATGGCCATGGCGCACCGATTGTCCCCCGAACTTTGTCGCTTAAAGGTGGGCAAGGAATTGTTCACGGCCACAGGCCCCAGCCTGCTGGAAAAGTTGATGAAAAGCGGTTTTGAGATTTTTCTGGATTTGAAATTCCACGATATACCCAATACCACGGCGCAAGCCTGCAAGGCGGCGGCGAGTCTCGGGGTCTGGATGGTCAATGTCCACGCATTGGGCGGCAGGAAAATGCTGGAGGCGGCGCAGATTGCGGTCTCCAACTGCGCCCGCCCGCCAAAACTGATTGCGGTTACTCTGCTGACCAGTATGGAGCAGGAAGATATCAGCGATCTGGGTATCAATGCGACACCCGAAGCAATGGTGTTGCGTCTGGCGAAACTGGCGCAGGATTGCGGGCTGGACGGGGTGGTATGCTCGGCACTCGAAACAGCACTGTTGCGACAACGGTGCGGCGATAAATTTTGTCTGGTCACGCCGGGCATACGTCCGACTGACGCCAGTCTTGACGATCAATCAAGGGTGATGACGCCGGAAGCCGCATTGCGATCCGGTTCCAGCTATCTGGTGATCGGACGACCGATAACCCGTGCGGTTGACCCGCTGCAGGCTTTGCTCGATATCAACAGCCAAATTCGGGTTCTGGCATGAGCAGGCTGCCTGCATTCGAGGGCGCCCGTGTTTTGGTGGTCGGCGACGTGATGCTGGATCGTTACTGGTTTGGCGATGTGCATCGTATTTCGCCGGAAGCGCCCGTGCCGGTACTCAAGGTGAACCGGGTCGATGAGCGGCCCGGCGGGGCTGCCAACGTGGCACGCAATATAGCGGCGCTGGGCGCGCAGGCCACGCTGTTGTCTGTGGTGGGTAACGACGAGGCCGGTGCCTGTCTGGAAAGACTGCTCAGCGAGCATGATAACCTTACCGCCTTGTTGCATCGCGATAACAGCATTTCGACCATCATCAAGCTGCGTGCCGTAGCACGCCATCAGCAGTTACTGCGCATCGATTTTGAAACGCCACCCAGTCATGAGGTGCTGCATGCGGCCCTGGCGGATTTTCGTGCGCAGTTGCCGCTGGCCGACGTGGTAATCCTGTCGGACTATGGCAAGGGGGGACTGGCGCATATTGCACAAATGATCCGTTTGGCAAAGGATGCCGGCAAGCAGGTTCTGGTCGACCCCAAGGGGGATGATTATGCGCGTTACAGGGGGGCGACACTGCTGACGCCGAATCGCGGCGAATTCCGTGAAGTGGCGGGAGGTTGGCGTGATGAGGCAGAGCTTTACAGCAAGGCGCAGCGCCTGCGCCGCGAATTGCAACTGGATGCGCTGCTGATCACGCGCAGCGAAGATGGTATGAGTCTGTACCGCGAGGAGGATGTGCAACACGAGGCGACGCATACCCGCGAAGTTTTCGATGTCAGTGGTGCGGGAGACACCGTGATCGCAACGCTGGCGGTGATGCTGGCCAGCGGCGCGGACATGGTTGATGCGATGCGCATCGCCAATCGCGCGGCGGGCATCGTGGTCGGCAAGCTGGGTACGGCGGTAGTGAGTCGAGAAGAAATCGTTCAGAATATGCAAAATCTGGATTGAGGATTGAGGATTGAGGATTGAGTAGCGGGCAAAAACCCTTTACTCCGCTTTTACTCGATCCTCGCTCCCCGATCCTCAATCCTAATTTAGGGAGAAGCTATGTATTACATCGTTACAGGCGCTGCCGGTTTTATCGGTTCAAATCTGGTCAAAGCACTCAATGAGCGCGGCGAAAACAATATCATCGCGGTGGATAACCTGAAGAATGCCGACAAGTTCAAAAATCTGGTGGATTGCGATATCGCCGACTTTCTGAACAAGGAGGACTTCCGGCAAAAGATTCAGGAAGGTTTTTTCGATGGTCTGATCAGGGCCGTGCTGCATCAGGGCGCGTGCTCCGATACCATGGAAACAGATGGTCGTTACGTGATGGACAACAACTACCAGTACACCCTGGAGTTGCTCAATTACTGTCAGAGCGAAGAAGTGCCCTTTCTGTACGCCTCTTCCGCTTCCGTTTACGGGGCGGGCAGCAATTTTATGGAAAGCCGCGAATGCGAAGCGCCGCTGAACGTGTATGCCTATTCAAAATTTCTGTTCGACCAGATCATGCGACGCCGCTGGCACAAGCGCAGTACACAAATTGTCGGTCTGCGTTACTTCAATGTGTACGGCCCCCGCGAACAACACAAGGGGCGCATGGCCTCGGTGGCCTATCACTTCTTCAATCAGTATCGCACCGAGGGTCGGGTGAAGTTGTTCGAGGGCTGTGACGGCTATGACAACGGCTGCCAGTTGCGCGATTTCGTCTCGATCGAAGACGTGGTCAGGGTAAACATGTATTTTCTGGACAACCCGGACATATCCGGCATTTATAATCTGGGCACCGGTCAGGCAGAAAGTTTTAACAGTGTGGCGGCGGCAACCATCAATACCTTGCGTCGCGCCGGGGGCATGCCTATTTTGAGTCTTGCCGGGTTGCAGGAGCAGGGACTGATTGAATACATTCCCTTTCCCGATGTATTACGCGGAAAATATCAGAGTTACACTCAGGCCGACATCCGTGCGTTGCGCAGCAGCGGGTACGCCGCGCCGTTTCTCACCGTGGAGCAGGGCGTGGGCAAATACGTGGAGCAGATGCTCAAAGCGGCGGGGTAGCTCTGTTCCCGGTCGATAAACGGCTTCATGATGTTAGGTGAGCGCTCCGGGGAACACGATCGGTCTGTTTCGTGCAGCATGTCATTGAAATTATCATCTGCTCGGATTGGAATTTATTCCGGCTTTTGCTGTCCGACAAGCGTCTGCCATTGGATGGTTCGGGGTTAGTGTTTTTTGAGTTCAAATTCTTCCGTGCCCGGTTGAACCCCGCGGCATAACCAGAACAAGTTTTGAGTCGGCAGCCGAACAAAAATGACGCTGAAACAGCTTGTGTCGCACAGGTGCAAGGTATCTAATGCCGCTCGTCCCGTTAGTTACATTTTTATCTTTTAAGGAACTATATGCAATGTCCGCTCTGCGCTTCTGAAATCAGTTCCAATGCGGTTGTTTGTGAGAAGTGCGGTGCTGCGCAGATCACACAGCGATCATCGACCGGCGTGCTGGTGGGTTGGCTGGGCATGGTGACGGCCATACTGTGGGCCATGTTTGCCTTTCCGTTATTAATCCTGCCGTTCACCTCATACAGCCTCAAGGGTTACCCACTGACTCCCCTGGTAATCGGCGCCATCATCACGGCAGGCCTGCTGTGGTATTCCAGATCGACCGTACATACCAAATGGGTGCGCAGGGATTAATGCAGGATCGACAAGATAATCGAAGATGATAAAAGTATTTTTCAGAACGTTGCGCCTGGTATTGATGCCTTTTATGCTGTTATGGGCAAAACTGGCCACACCCAAAGGGATGGTGCGCCCCCCTGAAGCGCAACTGCAAGTCGACCGGGAATGCGGCAAGCTGGCGCTTTACCACTTTAAAACCTGCCCGTTTTGCATCAAGGTTCGCCATGAAATGGCAAGATTGTCTTTGCCGATCGCGTTGCGCGATGCGCAGCATGATGCCGGGCATCGTGAAGATTTGCTCAAAGGCGGCGGAAAGATCCAGACGCCCTGTTTGCAAATCACCGACGGGCAGGGCGACATTCAGTGGCTTTACGAATCCAGTGACATTATTAAATACTTGCAGCAACGTTTTTCATGAACCGCTAGGAGCCTGTCGGACTTGTCTTGTAACTCATTGATTCCATTAATGTGCGTATAAATTAAGCAAATATTTAATTGTTAAAAATCAATAGGTTGCATAGAATAAAAATTGAAGTCCGACAGGCTCCTAGCCGCCTTAAAACACTTTCGACATGCTCAGTGAGCGTTGACCTGTAGTCGTTCGCGCACCAGGTTGATGTGCTGGCGCAATACGTAAAACTGATCGCCGAACGACTTGGGCACCGTCATCCGGTTCACTGCCCGCTCAATGTCGTCCAGTCGCTTGATGAGCTCTTCATGCTCCGCAGGGGTGCTTTCCGCGACCACGCCATGTTCAAGTTCCAGTAATGCGCCATACCATTTGATAATCCGCGACCTGATGCGCCAGCGATAAATGGGTGGCAGCATGCGCAGCCCGGGAATCAGCACGACCAGGATGGGCACCATCACCAGCAGAGTGCGGTTGACCAGCGTGGCCAGCCAGAATGGCAGATTGCGGTATAGGAAGCTCTTGCCCGACTTGTAGTAACGGATGGCATCTTCGCTGATGCGGAACTCATGCTCCAGCGGTGCGGGAAATTCACCCTGATGCTGCAAGATGCCGGTGCCGCCATGCACCTCGTGTGCGGCCTCAAGCAACAGGTCGGACAAGGCAGGATGCAGCCCTTCACGGGCGATCAGCTCCACCGTAGGCCCGACCAGCAAGACGGTATGCTCGGGAATGTCATGAGCGAGATCGATGGAACCTTCCGGCAGTTCAATCTTGTTGAGATAGCCGATACGACGGCTGTACGCATAGGCCTGAGAGAAGCTCATCAGACGTACCCCCGCCGTATGCAGCAGCTTGTGGATCAGTTGAAATGAAGCTGAATCGCCCATCAGAAACACGGCATCAATCCTGCCGGCAATCAGCTCATCAGCCGCATCCTGCGCCTCCATTTCCAGCAGATCGGTATTCCCGCCAGGCTCGATGCCGCTGGCCTTGAGCAGCACCAGGGCCAGGGTGTGCGTACCCGTAGCGACCTGACCGATGGCAAGCTTCATTCCGGCGAACTGGGAAAGCTTGTCTATTACGGTTTTTCCGCGGTAGAACACCATCAGCGGTTCGTAAAAAACACTGCCGAGCGAGACCAGTTTGTCCGTGCTCATCCCCTCCAATACGCCGCCCTGAACGAAGCCGACATCAACATGGAACGACGGGTCGTCAAGGTGCGCCAGATTTTCCAGTGAACCCTGCGAAGCAATGACATTCAGCTTTACGCCATCGCGCGCCAGTATCTTTTTATACTTTTCGGCGTTGCGGGCAAACATGCTGCCCTCGGGGCCGCTGATCATGGTGAGGATGTTTGGGGGGGCCGAATCAACAAACCACAGCACGGCGTAAAGCAGGATCAGCGCTGTCAGTATGAACGCGAGCAAACCCAGTACCGGACCCAGTCCCAGCATTTCCAGCATGTCCGATTTTAATTTCGAAAACGGTGTTTGCCTCATCGCTGC
>JAJXTL010000241.1 GCA_021783855.1 Pseudomonadota bacterium | reverse complement strand
CGGAAAAGGCATTTAACCACGGGATGTCCGCTCTTTTTGAGCAGTCTGCGCCCCGCTGGTTCCATTCATTCAGGAATATGCAATCCAATGGAATACATCCGCATTCGCGGTGCCCGCACCCACAATTTGAAAGACATCAATCTCGATCTACCCCGCAACCAGCTGGTAGTCATTACCGGTTTGTCCGGTTCGGGCAAATCATCACTGGCTTTCGACACACTCTATGCTGAGGGACAGCGCCGTTACGTAGAGTCATTGTCGGCCTATGCACGGCAATTTTTGCAACTGATGGAAAAACCCGACGTGGATCTGATCGAAGGGCTGTCACCCGCAATCTCCATTGAGCAGAAAGCCACCAGCCATAATCCTCGCTCTACCGTTGGCACTGTCACAGAAATCCATGACTACTTGCGTCTGTTGTTCGCCCGTGTCGGCACGCCGCAATGCCCCGATCACCATATCGACCTCGCCGCACAGACCGTTTCGCAGATGGTGGATCATATATTGACACTGCCTGAAGACACCAAGTTGATGATTCTCTCTCCACTGATAGTCGGACGCAAGGGCGAGCACCTTGAGTTATTCGATGAGTTACGCGCGCAGGGTTTTGTGCGTGCACGCATTGACGGCAAGGTTCACGAAATGGATGCCCTGCCCAAACTCGACAAGAACAAAAAGCACACCATTGAAGTCGTCGTAGACCGTCTGAAGGTACGTGCTGATGCCAAACAGCGTCTGGCCGAATCGTTCGAGACCGCCTTACGCCATGCCGATGGTCGCGCATTGGCAGTGGAAATGGATAGCGAAAAAGAGACCTTGTTCTCCGCGCGCTTCTCCTGCCCGGTATGCGATTATTCACTACAAGAACTCGAGCCACGCCTGTTTTCGTTCAATAATCCAATGGGTGCCTGTCCCAAGTGCGACGGGCTGGGCGCCATCCAGTATTTTGACCCCAAACGCGTGGTGGCTTTCCCTCACCTGTCACTAGCCTCAGGCGCTGTCAAAGGCTGGGACCGGCGCAATCAATTTTATTTTCATATGCTGCAAAGCTTGGCTTTGCACTATGGATTCGATCTGGATACGCCGTTCGAACAATTGCCTCATCCGCTCCAGCAGATGCTGCTCCATGGAGGGGACAAGGAAAAGATCGCGTTCCGTTACCCGGGTGAGCGCAAACCCCGCAGCCATGCCTTTGAAGGCATCATTGCAAATCTGGAACGGCGCTACCGTGAAACTGATTCCAACGTGGTGCGCGAGGAGCTGGCCAAATATCTCAATAACAAACCTTGTCCAAGCTGTGCCGGCACACGCCTGCGCCGCGAGGCACGCCATGTATTCGTCAGTAACCAGAGCATCTATGCGCTGTCAGCGCTGCCGCTCAAGCAAGCGCAGCGTTTTTTCGAAACCTTGAAACTATCCGGCAACAAGCAAGCGATTGCAGACCGAATCATCAAGGAAATAGCGGTCCGGCTGACCTTTCTCAATAATGTCGGCCTGGATTACCTGTCGCTGGACCGCTCCGCCGACACGCTATCCGGAGGCGAGGCGCAGCGCATTCGGCTCGCCTCGCAAATCGGTTCTGGACTGACCGGGGTGATGTATGTGCTGGATGAACCCTCCATCGGTCTGCACCAGCGCGACAATGAACGCCTGCTTGGGACCTTGAAACGCCTGCGCGATATCGGTAATACAGTGATTGTGGTGGAGCATGATGAGGATGCCATCCGTCTTGCCGATTACGTGGTAGACATGGGTCCCGGTGCGGGCGAGCATGGCGGACGTGTAGTCGCCGAAGGGACACCCGCCGACATTCTTGCCAATCCGGCTTCATTGACCGGCGATTACCTGTCCGGGCGGCGCGGCATCGCCCTGCCCAAAGCACGTCGCAGCCCGGACCGGGAACGCATGCTGATCCTCTCCGGCGCAACCGGCAACAATTTAAAGAACGTAACGCTGGAACTGCCCGCCGGATTACTGGTATGCGTCACGGGTGTGTCCGGCTCCGGCAAATCCACCCTGATCAATGACACCCTGTATGCCGCAATGGCGCGCCACCTGTATGGCTCCGCGGCAGAACCCGCGCCGCACACCGATATCCAGGGTCTGGCGCTGTTCGACAAGGTCATCAGCGTCGATCAAAGCCCGATTGGACGCACCCCGCGTTCCAACCCGGCAACGTATACGGGCCTGTTCACGCCAATCCGCGAATTGTTCGCTGGGGTGCCGGCAGCTCGCGAACGTGGCTACGGCCCAGGGCGTTTTTCCTTCAACGTCAAAGGCGGGCGTTGCGAGGCCTGTCAAGGCGATGGGGTCATCAAGGTGGAAATGCACTTTCTGCCGGATATCTATGTGCCCTGCGATGTGTGCCACAGCAAACGCTATAACCGCGAGACGCTGGAAATCCAGTACAAGGGCAAGACCATTCACGAAGTACTGCAAATGACTGTTGAGGACGCGCATGCCTTCTTCAATGCCGTGCCCGTCGTTGCACGAAAATTGCAAACGCTACTCGACGTGGGTCTCGGTTATATTAAGTTGGGACAGGCTGCCACCACCCTGTCCGGTGGCGAAGCACAGCGTGTCAAACTGTCGCTGGAACTTTCCAAACGCGACACAGGACGCACTTTGTATATCCTCGACGAACCCACCACTGGCCTGCATTTTCAGGATATCGACATGCTGCTCAAGGTACTTCATCGATTGGCGGATCAAGGCAACACGGTCGTGGTAATCGAGCACAACCTGGATGTGATCAAGACAGCGGACTGGGTAGTCGATATCGGGCCTGAAGGCGGTGAGGGCGGCGGCCGGATTCTTGCTGCCGGCACCCCGGAGCAAGTGGCCGCCAAACCAGCCAGTTATACCGGGCAATATTTGAAACCCATTCTGAAACGCAAAAAATAATATGCAAGCTAGCCATGCACGCGAATTACTGCTCAACTCATTTCACGCCGCCCTGGCGGGAGCCGATCCGCTGCGCTTGGTTCCGTCCTATCTGCCCGCACCACCGGCAGGTCGCACCTTGGTCCTAGGTGGCGGCAAGGCAGCTGCCAGCATGGCGTATGCTGTGGAAAACCACTGGGCTGATAATGCACCGCTACAGGGATTGGTTGTCACGCGTTATCAGCACAGCCTGCCCACCCAACGCATACAAGTTATCGAGGCCAGCCACCCGCTTCCCGATGGACGGGGCGCTGAAACTGCACAACGCATGTTGGCAGAGGCCACATCGCTTACTGCTGATGATTTATTGCTGGCCTTGATATCCGGCGGCGGCTCGAGCCTGATGGCGTTGCCGGTTGCCGGAATCAGTCTGCAAGCATTACGCGGGGTTACGCGCGCGCTGGTCAATTCGGGCGCGACAATTCAGGAAATCAATATCGTCCGCAAACATCTAACCCAACTAGGGGGCGGTCAATTGGCGCGTGCGGCAGGCGCGGCGCGCGTCCATGCCCTGATCCTGTCCGACGTCGTAGGCGATGACCCTACACACATTGCATCCGGCCCGTGCTGCGCTGATCCGAGTACATTTGCCGATGCGCTCGCGATCCTCGGGCGCTTCCATATCGAGCCCGATGTGACCGTGCGGACCCATCTGCAGCGCGGTGCTGCCGGAGAGTTCGAGGAGACTCCAAAACCTGGCGACGCCTGTTTAGCCAGAACGGAAAATCATGTCATCGGCAACGCCAGCCGGATGCTTGCCGCAGCTAAAGATTATTTCCAAGCACAGAGGATTACGGCAATTATTCTCAACGAGGCAGAAAC
>JAJXTL010000240.1 GCA_021783855.1 Pseudomonadota bacterium | reverse complement strand
GCAACTTCTGATCACGGCACAGCGTCAGCGCCGTAGCATCCATCACCTGTAAATTTTTGCTGATCGCCTCATCAAAACTCAGAGACTGATAGCGAACGGCGTGCGGATCCTTTTTCGGATCTGCGGAATAAATTACATCGACTTTGGTCGCCTTGATCACCACTTCTGCGCTCATTTCCACGCCGCGTAAAGCCGCCGCCGTGTCGGTGGTAAAGAACGGACTGCCGATACCGGCGGCGAAAATGACGACCTTGCCTTCTTCCAGATAACGCAGGGCCTTGCCGCGAATGAAGGGTTCGGCAACCTGCTCCAGATTCAGCGCAGACTGCACCCGGCAATCGAGGCCCGCGCGATTCATCGCATCCTGCAAAGCCATCGAATTCATCACCGTGGCCAGCATACCCATGTAATCGGCCGTAGCCCTGTCCATACCGGCAGCAGCGGGCGCCACACCGCGAAAGATGTTGCCGCCGCCGATCACCATCGCCACCTGCACACCCATCTCAACCACTTCTGCTATTTCGGCGACAATGCGCTCAATGACCTGACGATTGATGCCGTAGCTGTCGTCCCCCATCAAGGCTTCGCCGGAGAGTTTCAGCAGGATACGTTTATAGACCGGTGTGCTCATGGCAATTATCCTTGTGCGGCGGCGATGGTTGCAGCCACTTCCGCTGCGTAGTCTTCAACCTTCTTCTCGATCCCCTCACCCACCACGAACATCTGGAATGCGGCAACCGATGCACCACGCGCTTTCAACAGCTGCTCGATAGTCTGCTTGCCATCTTCCGCCTTGACGAAAACCTGACCCAGCAAAGTGACTTCCTTGAGGAATTTCTGCACGGTACCTTCGGCGATTTTTTCCAGCATCGCATCAGCTTTACCGGCTTCGCGCGCTTTTTCAATCGCGATACGGCGTTCGGTTTCGATGTCCGCCGGGTTCACACCCGATGAATCGACCGATTTAGGCTTGGACGCTGCAATGTGCATGCAGATGTCGCGGCCCAGCGCTTCGTCACCGCCGGTGAAGTTCAGCAATACGCCGATCTTGCTGCCGTGCAAATAGCTGGACAGGTTGCCGGTGGTGGTTTCATAACGCTCAAAACGGCGCACCGTCAGATTCTCGCCCAGCTTCATCACCAGCGCTTTGCGGGTTTCTTCAACCGTTCCCGTGCCATTGGCAATATTCATACCGGACAAAGCTTCAATGTCAGCCGGATTATTCTTTGCAACTGTCTCGGCGACATTTTTTGCAAACGCGACAAAATCGTCGTTCTTGGCGACAAAGTCAGTTTCGCAGTTCACTTCCGCCACTGCGCCCGATTTGCCGTCCGCTGCGATAAACGCGCTGACCACACCTTCAGCGGTTACGCGCGAAGAGGCCTTGCTGGCCTTGGCGCCGCTCTTGATGCGCATCTGCTCTTCCGCTACTTTGAAATCGCCATTGGCTTCCACCAGCGCCTTTTTACATTCCATCATTCCCAGGCCTGTCGCTTCGCGCAACTCTTTGACCATGCTTGCAGTAATTTCTGCCATCTTCAAACTCCTGAATTTCTGATAAAAACTTACAAAAAAAGGGGCTCGCGCCCCTTTGTGCGCATAATTTTATTTATGCAGCCTGTTCCGGTTCTTGTTCGGCAGCTACTTGCTGAACCAGTTCATTCAAGGCCTGTGCGCGACCTTCCAGCACCGCATCCGCGATACCGCGTGCATACAGACGGATCGCCTGAGTGGAGTCGTCGTTGCCGGGAATCATGAAATCCACGCCCAGCGGGGAGTTGTTGGTATCGACAATGCCGATCACCGGGATGCCCAGTTTTTTGGCTTCAACGATGGCACCCTTCTGGTAGCCGACGTCGATGACGAACAAGGCATCCGGCAGATTGACCATATCCTTGATGCCGCCCAGACTGCGATTCAATTTTTCCAGTTCGCGGCTCATCATCAGCGCTTCCTTCTTGGAAAAACCTTCGGTTGAACCGTCGGCCATCATGACTTCCAGTTCGCGCAGACGCTTGATCGATTGCTGCACCGTCTTGTAGTTGGTCAGCATACCACCCAGCCAGCGGTGATTGACGAACGGTGAATTCGCGCGTTCGGCTTCTTCCTGCAAAATTTCACGCGCCTGACGCTTGGTTGCCACGAACAGGACGGTGCCTTTTTTCGCGGACAGTTTGCGCACATAGCTTTCCGCTTCTGCGAACAGGGCGACGGATTTTTCCAGGTTGATGATGTGAATACGGTTGCGATGACCGAAGATAAAAGGTGCCATCTTCGGGTTCCAGAAACGGGTTTGGTGACCAAAATGGACACCGGCATCCAGCATTTGACGCATTGTTACAGCCATGATTATTCCTATCGTAAGGGTTAAGACTACCACTCGCCAGCCTGACCCATACAGAAGACCATTGAATACATTGAATATTCAGGCTATTTCTGTGAGCACCCCAACTTGTGCGAGCGGGAAATTTGCCTCGGCCAATTCCGAAGCAGCGCGCATTCTAACACAAACAGGCCCATGACCTCAACCCGGCACTTTATCCTTACGCCACTGACAATTTGATTGGTTTTATGTTAATTTGCCGGTCAACCACATGACACACACTATGAACACAATTGCCGAACAACTTACGCACAAAGGCTATATCGTGCTGGATAACCCGCTGGAGCATCAATTAACCAGACAGTTATTTCCGCGTTGCCAGGATGACGGTCAGGCGAGATTTCAGACAGCCTGCATAGGTCGGGACAAAAAACAGATCCAGACGATACGCGGCGATGTCATCAGCTGGTTAAACGAGGCTGACAGCACGGACCTGGCTTATCTTGCCTGGATGGAGGAATTGCGTCTGGCACTCAATGCAGAACTGTTTCTTGGCCTGTTCGATTATGAATGCCACTACGCCATCTATCATGCAGGCGCCGGATACGCAAAACATACCGATGTATTAGCCGGCAAAAAAAACCGGATACTCTCCACCGTGTTGTACCTGAATGAAGCGTGGCAGGCCGGCGATGGCGGCGAACTGGTATTGTTCAACCCGACAGGTGCCGAGATAATCACAACAATCGCCCCGAAGTTTGGCACCATGATCATCTTTTTGAGCGAATCTTTCCCGCATGAAGTGCTCATCTCGCGCGCTACCCGACGCAGCATCGCAGGATGGTTTCGCGCAAGCGGCAACTGCGCCTCCCTCACCAATTAAACCGCGACGACCATGACTACCCTTCCCGATTTTGCCATTGATCGCGCCGAAAAAAACCTGCACGACATTCTGACACAGTCCATCATGCTTACCCCGGGACTATCCGCATTAGTGGTGTGGGACGGGCAATGCGATCTTGCCGTTGCATTAACCCGCGCCTACCGCCGCTGCCTGCCCGATGCGAGTTTCATCGATTTTGACAGCGTCACGGCTAACACTGTACTCGCCGCGTTTGAACGGCTCTCTCCGGGCGACCTGGTGGTACTGATCCAGTCTACCAGTTTTCGACTGGACGCCTTCCGCCTGCGCGTGGAACTATTCAAGCGCGGCCT
The DNA here is from genome assembly GCA_021783855.1 of Pseudomonadota bacterium. The sequence goes on along the minus strand of JAJXTL010000240.1, from coordinate 246 downwards.
AAAGGTGATCGAACACCCGCATTTGTCGCGCATGCCGGGCGAACAGGCGCTGCTGTACATCGACTCGCTGGCCTATGACCCGGCCTATTTTCGCGGGACAGGCAACGCGCTTAAGGCACGCATAGATAGCGCGACTACGGGCATCATCGACAGTGGCGGTGAACAACTGATATTTTCAGCAGGATTTGAATCGGCCAAACTGAACGTGGGCGATTACCGCGAAATGCACAATGTCGGCGGGCAGTT
>JAJXTL010000052.1 GCA_021783855.1 Pseudomonadota bacterium | reverse complement strand
AGTCCGCACGGGCCTTGCGCGCCTTGACGACACGACCGCCGAGTGGAATGAAGTAGTCGCCGTCGCGTATCAGCACGCCGCGCATATTCGGTGTGTCATTGATCAGTGCAGCGAGACGGCGTGCTATTGCCAAGGTAACATTTTTTTCCAGAGAGCCTCGCATGCCATGTGCGCCGGGGTCTTCACCGCCGTGTCCGGCATCGATCGCGATGATCAACATTCGTGCGCGTACTTCCGGTTGGGTTTTTATCGTGGGAGGTGCAGTGCTTTCCTGCTCGTGCGTAACCTCAGGCGGTGCAGTCGCGGCCTGACCCTGGCCCTGGCCCAGCAGCGCCATCATAGGGTCCGGCGGCAGCGCGGGATATAGATCGAGTACCAGACGGTAGCCGTACTCGGCTACGGGGTCGAGATCGAATAGTTGTGGCTTGACCTGGCCCTTGAGGTCGAGCACCAGTCGCAACGTGCCCGGTTTGAAACGTCCCACGCGCACACTCCTGATATAGGGGTCGTTGCTGTCTATCTTGCCGGTGAGTCCTTTGAGTGTATCGTTCAGTTCAACATCCTCAAGATCGACGACCAGGCGATCCGGGTTGCTCACGGAGAATATGTGGTGGTGAATGGGCTGTTTTGCTTCGAGTGTCAGACGCGTGTAGTCCTGGGAGGGCCAGATGCGCGTCGAGGTAATCTCGATGGCCGCCTGAGATTGCGTGAGCCACAGACAAAGAAACGCCATCGCCGTACCCTGGCAAAGACGGCGGTAAATCTTCAGCGCATTTATATTTTTTTCAAGCATGCCCGCCCCGTTGAGGTGATCCCTGCGATTATGGCACAGCGCCCATGTGGCAAAATTTCCAGATCGATCACGATATCGGCAGGCGGTACATGGGCTTTTTCCGGCCACTCGATGAAAAGGATGTTATTTCCGTCAAATTCGTCGCGGAAGCCGGCCAATTCCCAGTCATTGTCATCCTGCAAGCGATATAAGTCAAAGTGGCGCAAGTCTAACCCGCCGACACGGTAGGGTTCAAGCAGCGTATAGGTGGGGCTTTTTACGCGCCCGGTGTAGCCCAGCGCATTTAATACGCCGCGCACCAGGCATGTCTTGCCGGCGCCCAGATCGCCGTGCAGATAGATGACCAGGCCGGGTTTGAGACTGGCTGCAAGCCTGGCTGCCAGCGCGAGCGTCGCATTTTCATCAGCAAGCAAGAGAGAGATATTCGCAGCGCGATCGTTTGCTCCCTCCCCCGTTAGCGGGGGGTAACCAGCGACTTGGGCATCGTTTTCTGATGCCTTGGTCGAATGGCTAGTTGTCCAATCAGGGTTGGGGAGAGGGGCGGACACGGCGGGTTTCATTATCATTGGTGGTTATTCAGCCATGTCCGCAGCGAGATTCGGCTATCATCGTGGTCATGCAAAATATAAATCCTCAGTCATGGCAGGGGCTTGCCGATAAAATACGCAGTTGGGCGCACGAACTCGGTTTTCAGGCCGCAGGCATTACGGATACCGACCTGGCAGGCGCCGAAGCCGGTTTGCTCAGATGGCTGGAGCAAGGCTTTCACGGCGAGATGGATTATATGGCAAAACACGGTGTCAAACGCAGTCGACCCGCAGAACTGTTGCCCGGTACGGTGCGCGTCATCAGCGTGCGCATGAATTATTTGCCGGGGGGGGCGCGTGACAGCGAACAGGTTTTAAAGCTTGGGGATCGCGCTTTTATTTCACGGTATGCGCTGGGGCGCGACTATCACAAGGTGATGCGCCGCCGCCTGGCGCTGCTGGCTGACAGGATACGCGATGAGGTGGCGGAATTCGACGGACGGGTGTTTACCGACAGCGCACCCGTGTTGGAAGTTGAACTGGCGAGTAAAGCGGGCCTGGGTTGGCGCGGCAAGCACACCTTGTTGCTGTCGCGCGATCAGGGTTCGTGGTTTTTTCTGGGAGAAATCTATATCAATTTGCCGTTGCCGGTGGATGCGCCGCAGACGGCGCACTGCGGGAGTTGCACGAATTGCATGACGGTTTGTCCGACACAGGCCATTATCGCGCCTTATCAACTGGATGCGCGGCGTTGCATTTCCTATCTCACTATTGAGTTGAAGGGGCGCATCCCTGTGGGGTTGCGGCAGCTGATCGGCAACCGAATTTACGGATGCGACGACTGCCAGCTGGTGTGTCCGTGGAACCGCTTCGCGCAGAGCACGGTCGAGGCGGACTTTGCGGTGCGTCATGGTTTGGATGATGCGGGGCTGGTGGAGTTGTTCGCGTGGGATGAGGTTGAATTCAGGGAGAAACTGGCAGGCAGTGCCATTTACCGCATTGGCCATGACCAGTGGTTGCGCAATATCGCCGTGGCGCTGGGCAATGCGTTAAATGGGCATTTAAGCCATGCCCGTTTCCTTCTCCTCAACCCTGATGTGACAACTGATAAGACTACTCAATTCTGGCTAAGGGCTAAAGCCCAAGCCATCATTGATAGCGATTCGACTAAGCCATCAGAAAACGATGCTCAAGTCGCTGGTTATCCCCCGCTAACGGGAGAGGGTGCAAACGATTCGCTGCGTGATTTCCATGCCGATGCAGCCATCGTTGCAGCGTTGCAGGCGCGCTTGAATCATCCATCAGAACTGGTACGAGAGCACGTGATCTGGGCGCTAATGCAACAGGGCGCTTAGAAAACAAGCTGGTTGGATTGTTGAATGCGTCATGCAAGTAAGCGCTGTTTTCGCGTTAGTGACCTTGCTCCAGCATTTCGTATTTTTTAACACAACCGTTATGCATCATCCCTTAACTGTGCCGCCAAGCAGTTTTGCTTGAACTGCATTGGGCTGATATAGCCCGGTGTTGGGTGACGCCGGCTGTGGTTATAGTACAATCGCCTCGTCCTTGGCTTGGTGTTTCGTCGCAAAGCGCATGCCGTACAGCCAGCTTTCAGCGATCCTTGCAGGCTTTCGCTGGCAGCCTTATCCCGGCTGTTTCCTTTACGGCTCATCGACTTTGCATGCCGCAGTCAAGTAAGACAAAAACTTTACAACAAGACGAGATTGTCTCTATGGATGATCTCGGTATCGCCGCCATAGCCGAGCAACGTTGCGATTTCGCCGCTGGCATGGCCTGCGATGCGACTGGCTTCATCGTTGTTGTAGTTGGAGAGGCCGCGCGCGATGTCAGCACCCTGTTCGCTGACGCAGGCGATCACTGCGCCGCGTTGGAATTCCCCGAATACCTGTCTGACGCCTATCGGTAGCAGACTCTTTCCCTCAAGACGCAGCGCCCTGATGGCGCCTTCATCCAGCACCAGTTTTCCGGTGACTTGTAAATGGCCTGCAAGCCATTGTTTGCGGGAAGCCAGGGGCAGGGCGGGAGCAGTGAGTAGTGTGCCGATGGAGACGCCCTGAAACAGGCGCAGCAACACATCCGGTTCGTGTCCCGAGGCGATCACGGTATGCGCGCCGCTATGCGCCGCGCGTTTGGCTGCGAGTATCTTGGTGAGCATGCCGCCGCGCCCGATGCTGCTACCGGCGCCGCCTGCCATCTTCTCCAGTTGTGCATCTCCGGCCTGCCCCGAAGCGACCAGTGTGGCGGTAGGATCACGGCGAGGATCAGCCGTGTATAAACCGCTCTGATCGGTCAGAATCACCAGCGCGTCGGCATCGATCAGGTTAGTCACCAGCGCGCCCAGCGTGTCGTTGTCGCCGAATTTGATTTCGTCGGTGACCACGGTGTCGTTCTCGTTGATGATGGGGATGACACGAAGGCTGAGCAGGGTGGTGAGCGTGGCACGGGCATTCAAATAGCGTTCACGATCAGCCAGATCGGCATGCGTGAGCAGCACTTGTGCAGCGTGCAGGCTGTGTTGGCGGAAACAGCTTTCATAGGCCTGGATCAGGCCCATCTGGCCCACGGCGGCGGCGGCCTGAAGATCGTGCAACAAAGTCGGGCGACTGCGCCAGCCCAGGCGTTGCATGCCCTCGGCGATCGCGCCGGATGACACCAGAACGACCTCATACCCCTCTGCGTTGAGTGCGGCAATCTGTCTCGCCCAGTTGCCCAAAGCGTTGAGATCCAGTCCTGCACCCTGGTTGGTTACCAGGCTGCTGCCCACTTTGACGACGATGCGACGACAGTTCGTTAATACTGTTTTCATCCTCAATCCTTAAATCCTGTTTTTACAGGCTGCTCGCATCCGTTTCCTGCGCGCTGTCGGCAGCTAGCTGCTGTTCTTGCGCCTTGAACTCCAGCAGATGTTCCATGATGGCGAAGGTCAGCTCGCGGCAACCCTCGCCGCTGATCGCCGAAATCACGAAATAACGATCGTAGTCGGAAAACTCCTTCAGGAATGCGGCAACGGTTGCGTCCTTGTCTTCCAGCAGGTCGACCTTGTTTAAAAGCAGCCAGCGCGGCTTTTCATACAAGGCCTGATCGTATTTTTTCAGCTCGTTGAGTATGGCGACCGCTTCTGCGACCGGGCTGGTGCCCTCGTACATCGGCGCGATATCCACCAGATGCAGCAGTAAACTGGTGCGTGCCAGGTGACGCAAAAACTGATGACCCAGACCTGCGCCTTCGGCAGCGCCTTCGATCAGGCCGGGAATGTCCGCGATGACAAAGCTTTTTTCATGCGATACGCGTACCACACCCAGATTCGGATGCAAGGTCGTGAACGGATAATCCGCCACCTTGGGACGGGCCGCTGAAACGGCGCGGATGAAGGTGGATTTGCCTGCATTCGGCATGCCAAGCAGTCCGACATCGGCCAGCACTTTCAGTTCGAGTTGCAGTTCGCGTGTTTCGCCTTCGGTGCCCGGGGTGCATTGCCGAGGTGCGCGGTTAGTGCTTGATTTAAAATGAATATTTCCAAGTCCGCCACGTCCCCCCTCGGCCAGCAGAGCTCTTTCACCATCGTGGGTCAGATCGGCAATGACTTCACCGCTGTTGATGTCGGTGATAACCGTGCCGACAGGCATGTGCAGGATCACATCGTCAGCGCCTTTGCCGTAGCAATCCGAGCCGCGTCCGGATTCGCCGTTGCGCGCCTTATGGGTGCGGGCAAAACGAAAGTCCACCAGCGTGTTGATGTTGCGATCCGCCTGTGCAAACACGCTGCCGCCGCGCCCGCCATCGCCGCCGTCCGGCCCGCCTTTTTCGATGTATTTCTCGCGGCGGAAGCTGGCGATGCCGTTGCCGCCATTGCCCGCGATGACTTCGATTTTGGATTCGTCTATGAACTTCATGCTTTGAAACCCCGTTCGCCCTGAGCAGTCCGCATAGCGGACATGTCGAAGGGTAAAAATGAAAAAAGCCCTACCTTGCGATAGGGCTGATTTGTTACCAGAGCGAGGCAGCTTAAGCTGCAACGATGGAAACCGTCCTGCGCTGTTGCGCGCCCTTGATGGCGAACACGACACGGCCGGTTACTTTGGCGAACAGGGTGTGATCCTTGCCCATGCCGACGTTTTCGCCGCGATGAAACTCGGTGCCGCGCTGGCGGATGATGATGCTGCCCGCTGAAATCAATTCGCCGCCGTAACGCTTAACGCCCAGTCGTTTTGAGTGTGAGTCGCGTCCGTTACTGGTACTGCCGCCGCCTTTTTTTGATGCCATGGTATCTGCTCCTTAAATTACGCGGAAATGCCGTCGATGCGGATTTCGGTATAGTTTTGACGATGTCCCTGATTCTTCTGGTAGTGCTTACGACGGCGCATCTTGAAGATGCGAACCTTGTCGCCGCGACCGTGGGAAACAATGGTGGCTGCAACGGTAGCACCGAGCAGCATGGGTTTGCCGACAGACAGCTTGTCGCCGTCGGATACCATCAACACCTTGTCCAGCACGATGGCTGATCCGATGTCACCGGAAATGAGTTCAACTTTTAAAGTTTCGCCGGTAATGACGCGATATTGTTTACCACCGGTTTTAATGACTGCGTACATAACAACCTCGATCGAATGCGGATTTTGCGAAAGCGAGGATTATACAGAAAAATCCGGCTGCATCAAAAACCTTGTGTTATAAAAAATAAATTACCGCCGTATTTAGCGGCGCATGGAATCGAAGAACTCGGCGTTGTTCTTGGTCGCCTTGATCTTGCCCAGCAAAAATTCCATCGATTCCAGCTCATCCATCGGGTAGAGCAGTTTTCTGAGCAGCCAGATTCTTTGCAGTACATCGGGCTTGATCAGCAATTCTTCCTTGCGGGTGCCTGAACGGTTGATGTTGATTGCAGGATAAATGCGCTTCTCGGCCATGCGGCGATCCAGATGGATTTCCATATTGCCGGTACCCTTGAATTCCTCGTAGATCACGTCGTCCATGCGCGAGCCGGTATCGACCAGCGCGGTTGCGATGATGGTCAGTGAGCCGCCTTCCTCGATATTGCGTGCCGCACCGAAGAAGCGTTTCGGGCGATGCAGCGCATTGGCGTCTACGCCGCCGGTCAGCACCTTGCCGGAAGAGGGGATCACGGTGTTGTAGGCGCGCGCAAGACGGGTGATGGAGTCGAGCAGGATTACCACATCCTTCTTGTGTTCGACCAGGCGCTTGGCTTTTTCCAGCACCATTTCCGCAACCTGCACATGGCGGCTGGCCGGTTCATCGAACGTCGATGCAACCACTTCGCCACGCACCGTGCGCGTCATTTCGGTCACTTCCTCGGGGCGTTCGTCGATCAGCAATACGATCAGCGTGGCATCGGGATTGTTGGCCGAGATGGAGTGCGCAATATGCTGCAACATCACGGTCTTGCCGGATTTCGGCGAGGCGACCAAGAGGCCGCGTTGTCCCTTGCCGATGGGCGCCACAATATCGATGATGCGACCGGTGATGTTTTCCTCGGCGCGTATGTCGCGCTCCAGGATCAGCGCCTCGGTCGGAAACAGCGGGGTCAGATTTTCAAACAGGATCTTGTTCTTGGCGTTCTCGGGCGGCTCGTCGTTGACCTTGTCGACTTTGACCAATGCGACATAACGCTCGCCATCCTTAGGTGTGCGTATCTCGCCTTCGATCGAATCGCCGGTGTGCAGATTGAAGCGGCGTATCTGGCTGGGGCTGACATAAATGTCATCGGGTCCTGCCAGGTACGAGGTGTCCGGTGAGCGCAAAAAGCCGAAGCCGTCGGGCAAAATTTCCAGCGTGCCGTCCCCGTAGATGCTTTCGCCTTTTTTCGCGTGGCTTTTCAGCAGGGCGAACATCAGGTCCTGCTTGCGCATTCGGTTGGCATTCTCGATCTGGTTGGCTGCTGCCATTTCAACGAGTTCGGTGATATGTTTGGTTTTTATGTCGGATAAGTGCATGAGTATGCGTGAAGCATGATTGAATAAAGAAGGGGGTGGAGCCGGGAATAGGTGAGAGATCGGTCACCCGCCAGCATATGTTATGGCGTGATGTACGCCCCAGAAAGCATAGCGGGTGTGATAATAAACGCTTTAGATGTGACTGTCAATAAAAGCCGTCAATTGGGATTTCGACAACGCGCCTACCTTGGTGGCTTCGATATTGCCGTTTTTGAACAGCATCAGAGTCGGGATGCCGCGCACGCCAAATTTCTGTGGAGTTTGCTGGTTTTCATCCACGTTCAGTTTTGCCACAGTCAGGCGTCCTGCGTATTCCTTGGCGACTTCATCCAGAATGGGGGCGATCATGCGGCAGGGGCCGCACCACTCAGCCCAGTAGTCGACCAGTACGGGCAGGGCGGCCTGGGTGACTTCGGCGTCAAAAGTAGCATCGGTAACGTAATGAATATGTTCGCTCATGATTGAATCTCGCTATGAATTTAGGGATGGATCGAATTTTACCGCAGTGGGAATTCTGATGGGTGATATTGCCATGAGTCTGCATCGTATCTAAAAAACGGCGCGCTGTGAAGTGCAGAATGCGATAGCGTTATTAAATTTAACCGGATGAAGTCAGCTTTCGACGCAGGGCGTGGTCGGTGTTTATTTGTTCTGTAAAAAAACGGTGAGTGTTCCTGCCGCAATTTTTTGCATGGTACATTGAAGCGTCGGCCATGCGCAACAGCGTGTCCAGATCCTGTCCGTCATCCGGATACAGGGAGATGCCGATGCTGAGTGTCGATGCCACCTCACCCTCTCCGACAGTAAATTGTTTGGATATTTGCGCCAGAATTTTTTCCGCGATATGCGTTACGGCATCTATGGTCGTCAAGCAGGTGAGTAGCACCACAAATTCATCGCCTCCAATCCGGCAGACGGTGTCCACTTCACGGACTGAATGTTCCAGGCGTTGGGCGACCACTTTGAGCAATTGGTCGCCGACCGCATGTCCCAGCGTGTCGTTGATCTGCTTGAATTTGTCAAGGTCGATAAACAGCACCGCCAGCCTGGTGTTTTCGCGCACTGCGGCAGCGAGTGCTTGTTTGAAACGGTCTTCCAGCAACAATCGATTGGGTAATCGGGTTAGCGGATCGTGATAAGCCAAAAATTGAAGTTGGCTCTCTGCATTGCTGCGTTCGGACAGGTCTGAGAAAATGGCGATGTAATTGCTCGGCTTCCCGTTGCGATCATGAACCGCACTGATGTCCAGCCATTGAGGATATATCTCGCCATTTTTTCTCTTGTTCCATATTTCTCCTCGCCAAGCCCCGTTTGCCGTGAGTTGCTGCCAGAGCGACTGATAAAAATCCTGGTCGTGGCGGCCTGAAGACAGCATGTGCGGGTTCTTGCCGAGTGCGTCTGCTTCCGTATATCCGGTTACGGTCGAAAACGCACGATTGACCGATACAATGCGATTGCCGGTATCGGTAATCATGACCGCTTCGCGACTGTTGGCTAACACCTGTTCGGACAATCGTTGCCTTTCGACCAGAACCAGCAGGTCGGTGACGTCATGGCCGAAGATGATCAAAAGATTGCGGCTGCCATCCTTATGGAAAAGCGGCGATTTCACGACATCGAAGTGGCGGCTCGATCCATCTTCCAGATGTACCGTCTCGAACAACCGGCTGGGAACCTTGTTTTCCCAGGCGTTTGCATCGGTGGTTACGCACGCTTCCAATGCAGGACGATAGTGCGGGGGAAGCAGGTTCGCCAATTCCATATCGGTCTTGCCCTGCCATTTGATCCCTTCAAGGCTGAATGTTTGCAATGCAATACGATTGGCCGTCAGCCAGCGACCGTCGCCATCCTTGAATAAAATAAAATCAGGCGAGGTGTTGATGAGTACGGAGAAGCTTTCTTCACAGAGAAAAGAGGCGCTGGAGGAGACTTCGCCGACGAATTTATAGCCCTGCCCGTAAACCATTTTGATCAGGCTGTCTGCACCCGGATCGGCTGTTTTAAGTTGTGATTTGATGTCGGAAATGCAGCGCGCAATGCTTGAATCGGATATGGAAGAATCGCCCCACACGGATTTGATCAGGTCTTCCTTGGTCACCAGTCTGCCCGCGTTGAGGATGAGCTCTACGAGTACGGCTAATTCCTTTGCCTGCAGTTTTATTTCACCGGCGCTTTTATGGCGTACTCCTGCGCTGCTGTCGACGTGAAATCCGTTAAAGCTTGCCTGAAATTTACGTTTCATTCTTGTTCCGCACCCTTGAGGCCAATCAGCTATCCAAAAAATTACGATTACAGCGCATCAAAACATGGCGGACTTGAAAGTTAATTCTCGCTCTCAGTTATGACGGTAAAGGCTGAATGCGATGCACATAATTTCATAGTCTTGCGAAGAAATCCTTATCGAATTCTTCGCTAAAACCTTTTCCCTGACGTGGGAGCGAGACAGATGTTCGCTTTGAAAGTATAATTGTAAAAAATCAATAAAAAACAGTATGTTGTTTTCCTCGAAATTGCGGGGACGGTTGAGAGCATAATCGCCTTTTCAAATGTATTCAAACTAAATTCATGGCAAATATCCTCAGAATTACCCCCGCAAAATAAACCCCTGCGCAAATGCTCTGCTAAAATACCGGAACTTTTGCCAATTGGAGTAGCGACATGACGTATGTGGTTTCGGAAAGCTGTATTAAATGCAAGTTCACCGACTGTGTGGATGTATGTCCGGTGGATTGTTTTCGTGAAGGCCCGAACTTTCTGGTGATAGATCCTGATGAATGCATCGACTGTACCTTGTGTGTGGCCGAATGCCCGGCTGAGGCGATATTTGCTGAAGATGATTTGCCCGAAGATCAGCGTCATTTCACCGCATTGAATGCGGAACTGTCCAAGTTGTGGGACGTAATAGTCGAAAAGAAAGATCCGCCGTCCGATGCGGATGAATGGCTGAGCGTGAAGGTCAAGCTGCATCTGCTTGAACGATAAGCTGCTCATGGTCTCCGCGTGGCAAATTGATATAAGACGGAGTAAAAAGCTGTGGTATTATTTCGCCATCCGAAAGCCTGTAAAATTTGCAACTTTTAAAAAAGAGGAAATAACATGGAACATACTCTGCCAGCCCTGCCTTACGCAATGGATGCATTGCAGCCACACATGTCCAAGGAAACATTCGAGTATCACTATGCCAAGCACCATCAGGCGTATGTGACCAACCTGAACAACCTGATCAAGGGCACTGAATTCGAGTCGCTGGATCTGGAAGCTATCATCAAGAAGGCACCTGCCGGCGGCATTTACAACAATGCAGCTCAAGTATGGAATCATACCTTCTTCTGGAACTGCATGAAGCCTGCCGGCGGCGGTACGCCAGCGGGCGCACTGGCCGCTGCAATTAACGCCAAATGGGGCAGCCTGGATGATTTCAAAAAGGCTTTCCAGACTTCGGCGGTCGGCAATTTCGGTTCAGGCTGGACATGGCTGGTAAAGAAGGCCGACGGTACGCTTGACATCGTTAACATGGGCGCTGCCGGCACACCGCTGACTACCGCTGACAAAGCCTTGCTGTGCGTAGACGTATGGGAACATGCCTACTATATCGATTACCGCAATATGCGTCCGAAATTTGTCGAAACTTATTTGAATAATCTGATCAACTGGGACTTCGTCGCGAAAAATTTCGCCTGAGCGACGAATCGCGATCATCGGCTTGGCAATATATTTGCAATAAAAAAACGCCCGTTCCGGGCGTTTTTTTATGCCGCGCCCGACAGGGCGTACTTGACTGGGAGGTGAAAGTCAAATCAGCTTCTGAATTGACTGCAGTTCAGAAATCGATTGTTTCACCCTGTGCGGTAAACAGCTCAGTCAATTTTGCGTACAGGTCGCTGCCATCGCGCTGGCTGATCCATGCAGCGCCCTGCCAGGCGTAATGAAATCCGCCTGATTTAGCGGCGACCCAGATTTCCTGGTTGATGTCGTGCCGGTTGATGATGATCTTAGTTCCGTTGTCGAATTCGACTTCCAGCAGGTTGCCGCTGCGGTTGCAATCGACCCCGCACTCATCGATAGCTGTTTCTATTCTTGTCAGTGCAACATCGGCCAGTTGGTTGAATTCACTCTCGTTCATGGGAAACCTTTATAATCTCGCTCTTTAAATTTCAGGGAAGTGAACATGCGGCTTAAAACATCAGTTGGCATTATCGTTGTTTTCGCGCTGTTGTTGCAAGGTTGCGGGCGAAAAGGCCCGCTGACCATGCCTGTGCCTGTTGTGCACAAGGCCGCCGCATCCGTTGCACCGGCGGCATCCGCAGTCCCGGCGATTACGGCGGCCTCTTCGGTTCCGCCCGCAGGTAAATAATCATGAGCAATCACTTTAGCTATAAGAATAATCAATTACATGCTGAACAGGTGCCGCTGGCAGACATCGCGGCGCTGTATGATACACCCTGTTATGTGTATTCGCGTGCTGCCTTGACTGAAGGTTTTCGTCAGTTTTCCGACGCCCTGCAAGGGCGGGATCATCTGGTCTGTTATGCGGTGAAAGCCAATGCCAATCTTGCAATCCTGAACGTATTCGCGCGTCTGGGTGCGGGTTTCGATATCGTCTCGGGTGGGGAATTGCAGCGGGTGCTGGCGGCGGGCGGCGATGCGCGCAAGGTGGTGTTTTCTGGCGTGGGCAAGACGACTTCAGAAATGCGCATGGCACTGGAGGCCGATATTCTGTGCTTTAACGTGGAATCGGCCGCCGAGTTGGACAGGCTGAACGAAGTGGCGGGCAGCATGGGCAAGACGGCTTTCATCAGCCTGCGCGTGAACCCGGACGTGGATGCGAAAACCCATCCTTATATTTCCACCGGATTGAAGCAGAACAAATTCGGCGTGGCGTACACCGAGGCGATTGCCTTGTATCGCAAGGCGGCCAAGCTGAGCAACCTGCGCATCACCGGCATGGACTGTCATATCGGCTCGCAGCTGACCGAGACCAGTCCGTTTATCGCGGCCGTTGAAAAGGTATTGCTGCTGGTGGATGCGTTATCGCATGAGGGAATAGAGCTGGAGCACCTCGACCTGGGCGGGGGCCTGGGGATTTGCTACCAGGACGAGACGCCGCCTGCGATTTCCGATTACATCGCGGCGCTGCTTTCCGCATTGCAGGGGCGCAAGCAGAAACTCATTCTGGAGCCGGGACGGGTGCTGGTCGGCAATGCAGGCGTGTTGCTCACGCGCGTGGAATACATCAAGCCCGGTGAAGAAAAAAATTTCGCCATCGTGGACGCCGCGATGAACGATCTGATGCGCCCGGCGCTGTACGATGCCTATCACGGTATTTTGCCGGTGGTGCGCGAAGATCATGATATGCAGACCTACGAAGTGGTCGGCCCTATCTGCGAGACGGGCGACTTTTTAGGCCATGCGCGCGAACTGGCCATCGCCCCGCAATCGTTGCTGGCGGTGATGTCGGCGGGTGCTTACGGGATGAGCATGAGCTCCAATTACAACACCAGGCCGCGTGCCGCCGAAGTGATGGTGGACGGGGCTGCGGTGCACCTGGTGCGCGAACGTGAAAATGTGCGGCAGTTATTTGCCGGAGAAAAGGTTATTGCGTAGGATGCGGTAAGGCACGCACCGCATCATTCGGCATGTACGAGAACGATGCGGTTCCGTTGCGAAAAACTTTTGTTCCGGCAGGGGTGTTACCACAAACTGCCTGTTTACGGAATATCCGATGAATTCATGCGTACCATGATGATGCCGGTCTTCTTCATCAGGCCGGGCGCGTTGAAGTGTTTGTCGTAATAGCGCGGATTGGGCACCATCGCAGCCAGCTTGGCGGCTTGCGCTGCCGAGAGTTGTGAGGCGCTGATGTGATAGTAATGACGCGCGGCAGCCTCAGCGCCGAACACGCCGTTGCCCCATTCGATGACGTTGAGATAAATCTCGAAGATGCGCTGCTTGTCCATCACGGCTTCCATCATTACGGTGATCGCCGCTTCCTCAATCTTGCGAAAAGGCGAGCGTTTTCCAGAAAGAAACAGATTTTTGGCCAGTTGCTGGCTGATGGTGGAGCCGCCTGCAACGATTTTTCCCTTCTTGATGTCTTTCTGGTAGGCTTTTTGTATGCCGTCCCAGTCAAAACCCTCATGGTCGACAAAGTTGGCATCTTCAGAGGCAACCAGCGCGCGTTTCAGGTTGTTGGAAATCTTGGCATAAGGCACCCAACTGTACTGAAGTCTGGCATCCGGATTGGTGTCCTGCATGGCCGCCAGTCGGGTTTCCATGAAAGCGCTGGTGGACGGGTTATATTTGATCCACCAGAGAACATGTGCAAATATCCATACCTGATAAAGCAGCAGCAACAGGAAGGCGATCGTCATGCCGCGCCACAGCCAGCCCCAGAGTGTTTTCATGCTCGTAGTTTTTCGATGACAGGCGCGGTTTCGGGCCGCACATCGCGCCAGATATAAAATGCCTCGGCTGCCTGTTCGATGAGCATCCCCAGGCCGTCCGCTACGATAGCCGCACCGTTGGCTCGGGCAAACGCCATGAACGGCGTCTCGCGTCCATACATCATGTCGTAGGCCAACGAACCTTCGGCAAAAATCCCCCCCTGTCTCCCCTTTGGAAAAAGTGGGGAGGGAGGTAGCGGGATTTCACTATTCGTCAGGCCTGCGGAAGTGGCGTTGATGATGACATCGAATTGCGAGCCTGTCAGATCGGCATAGCCGCCGCCCCGGACTGATGAGGTTGCAAATTTCATCGCCAGCTCGACTGCACGCTCGGGGGTGCGATTGGCAATGGACAGCGCTGCGCCAGCTGTCAGTAGCGGCAAAACCACGCCATAGGATGCGCCGCCAGCGCCCATTAACAAGACTTTTTTATCCTGTAACGAAATGCCGAGATTCTGCTCAATGTCACGCACCAATCCTGCGCCGTCGGTGTTGTCGCCACGGATGGAATCGCCTGCAAAGCTGAGCGTATTAACCGCCTCGGCTGCCCGTGCCCTCTCGCTCAGTTCGGTAGCGATCTTGAATGCGTTAAATTTAAAAGGCACGGTGACATTGCAACCCTTGTAACCTGCCTCGCGCAGTCGTTCTATGGTAGCGGCGAAACCGTCCGGCGGTGATTCGATGGCTTCATAGCGGATGTCTTCACCGGTTTGTTCGGCAAACATCTGGTGGATTTGCGGCGATTTGCTGTGTGAGATGGGGTTGCCGATCACGGCGTAACGGTCTGTCATGTTGGTGAGTCGTAAGTGGTAAGTGGTAAGTGGTGAATGGTCAGTCGCAAGCGGGAACAGCGCGCATTGTAAAGAAGAATGAGCCGCACTTCGTGTCTTTGTGTTGTTGAAAAAATGTTTTTAGCTATTGCACGTCGACCTTGATTGAAATTTCCTGTGTAGATTCAACAGGTTTTCCATCTTTCATGGCGGGAAAGAAGCGCCAGTTTTTCAGGGTGTCGAGCAACAGGCGATTGAGTCTGGGGTTGGGGGTGGGTTTGACGAGTTCAACTGTCACGGTGCCGTCAGTTGCCACATGAAAGCGCGCGGTGGCCGCAGTGCTCAGCGCCTCCTGTCTTAGATCATCAGGAATTTGCGGCATGGGGCGTACGATAGCCTGCGCGCCGCTGCTTGCCGCGAGATTCGAGACGGCTGCATCGGGTGCGGCTTTGGACATGGCTGCTGTCTGGGGCGGGGCAGGCGTTGCCGGTTGAGGTGGAGCTGGTGCGGCAGGCGCTTTTTCTTCCCGGATGGCAGGCGGGCTGGGGCTGGCTGGTGCGCGCTGTGGCGTCTGAGGTGTGGACGGCGCAGCTTTCTTTTCCTGAGGCGGCTTGCCGGTCACAGGAATTTCGATTACCTGTGCCTCGATGGCAGGTGGTTCAGGGAGCCGATCGACGGGTTTTCCCGTGAAATAGGCGGCAGCCCAAAGTGTCGCGCCTCCCAGCGCGAGTGCTGTCGGCAGGGTCCAGGGTAGCCTGCGCCAGGGACTGTCATTAACGTGAAACTTGCGTAGCAACACGTTTGTCCCCTCTCCCTCCGGGAGAGGGTTTGGATGAGGGAGAGCATTAGTCGACATGTTTGACGGCGATGAGAAAGTGCTGTGCGCCTGCTTCTCTTGCGCGCAACATGGCCTGGACTGTGATGCCGTTGGGCGTTGCACTGTCGGCGGCGACGATCACGCTGGACTCAGGCGTTTGCAACAGCGGCTTTAAGGTCGCTGCCAGTGTATCCAGTGTCACCTGTGTTTTGCCGATAAAAATTTTACTATCCTGTGTGATGGTGAGCGTCACCGGCGTCTTGGCCTGCATCGGGGCGGCATGTCCGGCGGGCAGGTTGACGGTCAGCGAGTGCAGGTTCTGCATCGACAAGGAGGCTAACATGAAGGTCGCCAGCAGAAAAAACATCACGTCTA
This sequence comes from Pseudomonadota bacterium, assembly GCA_021783855.1. Next base: position 1,046 of record JAJXTL010000052.1, on the reverse strand, counting down.
TCATCGGGATGATTTCAATGCGCCCCTTCGCAGGCTTTCGTGATCTACGCAGTTTCATGGTCTGTTTCCCTCTCCTGTTCATCCAGACGGATATTGTCCAGCAAACGGGTGCCCAGTCGCTCCATCTCGTCGAGCGCCTGCGACTGGCGGTGTGAAAAGAAGTTGAAGGCAAACAGTGCGGTGATCGCAATGAATAAACCCAACGCCGTGGCGATCAGCGCCTGAGCCACCCCGCCGGTAACGCCGGTAGGATCCACCAGGCCGTTTCCGCCGATGAGCTGGAATGAATGCATCATGCCGGTGATGGTGCCCAGAAGACCCAGGAGCGGCGCGGCTGTTACCACGGTTTCCAGTACCCAAAGACCACGGCTCAGGGAGTTTTCGATCAGCTTTGCCTCGTCGCCGGCACGGGATTCAACCCACCAGGCAGGTTTTACCCGATTTTCGATGATGACCCTGAAGAATCGAGCGAAGTAGTTATTGGGAGCTAAAGCTGCCAGATCCCGTTCCAGATCGGCCCAGGCAAAGCCATAAGTTTCGACCAGATCCAGCAGTTTTTGCGGCAAACGCACATAGCGCCAATAGACGAACAGCTTGTCTATGCTGATGACGATCGCCAGTACGGCGAGGAAGAGCAGCGGATAGACCATCGCGCCGCCAAATTTTAAAGCCTGAAGTGCTTCCTGGATGTCTTGCATGGTTGTCCTTTTGATCTTGAAGGGTTGAAAGGGGTGTCGGCTAATCAGAATTTCTTGCTCAAACCGGCAAACAAACCGCGTCGTGGGCCATATTGCGGGGCAAATACGCCGATTCCCGAGCCATCCCGGATTTGGTAAACCTTGTCCAGCACGTTGTTGATTACCAGCCTGGCTTCGACGGCTCCTATTCTATCGAAACTCATATTTCGGCTTGCCCCGAGATTTAATACGGTATAGGAAGGCAGGCTGGTGGTGTTGGCAAAGCCGTTGCGCAGTCCGCTCTGGAATGTCAGATTGCCGCTCAGGCTGGTGCCGGACAACAGATAGGCGCCGCCGGTTGAAATGGTC
>JAJXTL010000239.1 GCA_021783855.1 Pseudomonadota bacterium | reverse complement strand
CGCGCCCCGCGGGTCTGACGCAAGGTGGCAACGTGGTCAATATTCAGTCCTAGTTTGATCATAATTTTTGCAGATCCTTAATCAATTCGCGTGTATGCAATATTTTCCCGCCAAGATGGTGATTGAGCAATATGCGCATCAGTTGCTTGCTCTGCCGTGCGATCTCGGGGTCGCTATAATCATCTGCCGCCATGGCCAACAGTGTTTTTCCAGACACAGAAAAACCTGAGTGCGCATCCCCGTCATCGGCCAATACGCCCCGCTCGACCGCATAACGATAACAGACGTCGCTCTGGACAGGCTTGCCGCCGCCGGCCTCCCGTTCCAGCTCCAGCGCATAGCCCAATTCCTGCAACATGTGCCTTTCAAAACAACGCAAGGTGGCCGCATGATCGGATTCATAGGCAAGCCGGTACAAGGTTGCGCGGTAATAATCGAATAATTGCTCATGCGCATCGTCACGCGCCAGCAAGTTAATCAGCAACTCGTTGAGATAAAAGCCGCACATCAGCGCGGTACCCTGCAAATAGGGTTGCCCGCCCTGCCACTCGGCTGCATGCAGAGTGCGCACCTCGCCTTTGCCGAACCAGGACAGTTTGAGCGGCTGAAAATTCATCAATACGCCGCGCAATGCCGATCTGGGTCGACGGGCGCCACGCGCCACGATCGCCAGACGCCCGTGTTCGCGGCTGTACACATCGAGCAGCAGACTGGTTTCACGGAACGGGTGAGAATGCAAAACGAATGCCGGCTCATCCTGATACCTGTTTTGCCTGCTTGCCGTAGTCATTCTTTAAAATTATCTGTTTTCAATTTACGACTATCTACTAACGACTAGCGACTAACAACCGTTTTACTCATATCCCAGCGTCTGCAACATGCGCGAGTCATCCGCCCAACCGCTGCGCACCTTGATGAACACTTCCAGAAACACCTTGCCGACGAACAGCTTTTCCATATCCAGACGTGCCTGAGTGGCGATTTCCTTGATTTTTTCGCCTTTTTTGCCGAGCAGCATGGCCTTGTGCGCCTCCTTGTCTACCAGGATCGCGGCACTGATACGGCGCAATTTCTTGTCCATCTTGAACTCTTCTATCACCACGCTCACCGAGTAGGGTAATTCTTCCCCGGTGAAGCGAAAGACTTTTTCACGCAATATTTCCGACGCAAGAAAACGTTCGCTGCGATCTGTGACGTCTTCCGCGTCATAGATCAGGCCGCCCTCAGGCAAAAAGCTGCGCAGTGTTTCTCGCAGTTCTTCGATTTTTTTGCCGAACTTCGCGCTGACCGGAACGATGTCGGCAAACTTGAAATCTTTCGCAATGCGTTCTGCAAAGTCGAACAACTGGCCCTTATCATCGACTTCATCGATCTTGTTGATCACCAGAATGACGGGACGGTTATCCGGCAACAACTTGAGCACCTCTTGGTCGCGTTCGTCATAACGCAGCGCTTCCAGTACGTATAAAACCACTTGAACGTCTCGCAGACTGCTGGTCACCACGCGGTTCATGCCGCGGTTCAGGGCATTGAGATGTTTCATCTGGAATCCGGGGGTATCGACAAACACGAACTGCGAATGCTCGTCGGTAAAAATACCGTGGATGCGATGCCGTGTGGTTTGTGCCTTGCGCGAGGTGATGCTGATTTTCTGACCGATCAGGTGGTTTAGCAGCGTTGATTTGCCCACGTTGGGGCGCCCGACGATGGCAATATAGCCGCTGCGAAATGCGCTTCCCTGTTTTGTCGTTACTTCTTCATTCTCTTCAGTCATGTTTTATTTCCAATCAATTGATAAGCCGCCAGGGCTGCCTGTTGTTCGGCATTGCGGCGGCTGGTGCCAGCGCCGCGCGTAGTGATGTTTAGTACGGGAATCGTGCACTCCACCTGAAACAGTTGCTCGTGCGACTCGCCCTGCATATCGACCACATGATAGCCCGGCAAAGCCAGACGACGGCCCTGCAAATACTCCTGCAGCAAGGTCTTGGCATCCTTGCCCAGCGTCTTCATGTCTACACTTGCAAGGTAGGGCACAAACAGCTTCAGCACGGCCTGCTCGGCGGCAACAAATCCGCCGTCCAGACATATCGCGCCGAACAGCGCCTCGATAGCATCCGCTAGTATGGAAGGACGTCTTGCCCCGCCACTCTTGAGTTCACCTTCACCCAGCTTTAACTGGCTACCCAGATCGAGTTGTTGCGCAAACAATACCAGCGTGGACTCCTTGACCAGGTTGGATCTTAACCTCGACAAATCCCCCTCGGGCAGGTCGGGAAACTCGCTATATAAATACTTTGCAATCACACAGCCTAAAATGCTGTCCCCAAGGAACTCCAGGCGTTCGTAATGATCCGGCGCATAACTGCGATGGGTGAGTGCGCGTTGCAGCAATTGGGGCTGTTTAAATATATAGCCCAACTGTCTGCACAGCTTTTCCTTACTTTCCCGCACTGGCAGGATGAAAGTCTAGGTAAAGACTGATGTTGCCAGCCAGAGGAATCTTTACGGCATAACTGGCGCTCAATTCCGGCTTGCCGGTATCCGTGTCTATTTCGATATCTTCAGGCTTGATAGCGGTAAGATTATCAATCGTGGCACGCTTGCTAAAAGACATGCGTATATCGTGCATTGACGCTTTTTGCATCTCAGGATCGCTGGATATTTCAGCGAACACCTTGTTTATTTCAGCGTTCTGCAAGTAGGCCGGGATCAGCTTCAAGCCCAGCATGACCACCAACACCAGAATAAATGCCCCCAGGATAAATCCTGAGAAACTCAGACCGCGCTGATTTTTGTATTTATTCACAGCGTTTCCTTTCACGTTAGATGGACAGACCGATGCGCTTCAAATCCGAGAAATTCATCCACACAAAGAACGCACGTCCGACGATCTGATAATCGGGCACAAACCCCCAATAGCGACTGTCGCGACTGTTGTCCCGATTATCGCCCATCATGAAATATTCCCCTGCGGGCACTTTGCAACGCACCAGTTCCTCGTTGTAAACGCAATTTTCATGCCCCGGAAATTCGGCCACCGAACCCAGATGCACATTGGGCATATCGGGATTCACCAGGATGGCATGCTGTTTGGTACCGAGCGTCTCCATACGTTTTTCAGTATGCACAAAATTCAAACCGCTTTCGACGTAATTATAGTCGCCATCGGGCTGCTGCAACTGCTCGACCCCGTTGATGGTCAGGTGCTTCTGGCGATACTCGACGATGTCACCGGGGATTCCCACCACACGCTTGATATAGTCCACCGACGGATTTTCCGGGTAGTGAAATACCATCACGTCACCGCGCTGCGGGTTGTTCAACTGAACGATCTTCTGATTGATGATGGGCAAACGAATACCGTAGGTGAATTTATTTACCAGTATAAAATCACCGACCTGCAGCGTCGGGATCATCGAACCGGATGGGATCTTGAAAGGTTCGACAAGAAAGGAGCGGATGCAGAACACGATCAGAATCACCGGAAAAAAACTCTTGGCGTACTCCACCCACCATGGTTCAAGCGCCCCGCTGGCGCGATTTTTGGCCAGGGCAAACCGATCCAGCAACCAGATACCGCCGGTGATCAGCAGCAGGATAAACATTATCAAAGCAAAATCCATTTTTATTCCTTAAATGCTACAGCATTAATTCGCTGGCAGGCTATGCCCACCCTATTAATCATCCACCCGCAAGATCGCCAGAAAGGCTTCCTGCGGAATTTCCACATTGCCCACCTGCTTCATGCGCTTTTTGCCCGCTTTCTGTTTTTCCAGCAGCTTGCGTTTGCGGGTGATGTCGCCGCCATAACATTTGGCAAG
>JAJXTL010000238.1 GCA_021783855.1 Pseudomonadota bacterium | reverse complement strand
TGCTCAGGCAGTTTTTTTTCGTCCGGGGTAAGCGAAGCGCCTGCGCGCTTCGCCGGGGGAATCGAAGGGCATCCGATGCAGCGGATGCCGGGGTCGCAACTGTGTGACCGATTCCCCCCCCCGGCACCAAGAATTATGTTTTCTGTTGTCAACCGAGCAGACGAACAGCACGTTGTAGGCAGCGACACCGAAGTGTCGGCAAACATGCCAAATATCCTTAACTGACTAAAACTGGAGTTTACAATGAGCAAACTGTTATCCGTACTGATCGCTGGTATTTTCGCCGCTGTTTCCTTCACCGCTGTTGCAGCCGATGCTGCTCCTGCCAAGGATGCCGGCATGACTTCCGCACCTGCCGCCAAGGAAGGCTCTAAAGCTGAAGAGAAGAAAGAGTCCAAGACCGAAGAAAAGAAAGAAGTAAAGAAGCACAAAAAGCACAAAAAAGCAAAGAAGGCTGAAGCTGCTGCTCCAGCAGAAGCCCCAGCTGCCAAGTAATACAGGCAGTCGTTAATGAAGGCAGGGGAAACCCTGCCTTTTTTCATTTATAATTGTCCCATGATCTGGAAACCAAACGTCACTGTCGCCGCCGTCATCGAACGTGAAAACCGTTTCCTGCTGGTCGAGGAAGAAACCTCGCAAGGGCTGCGCTTCAACCAGCCTGCAGGACACTGGGAAGCGGGCGAAACGCTGGCTGAAGCCACTACTCGCGAAACGCTGGAAGAATCCGCCTATGACTTTTCACCTCAACATCTGATCGGCATCTACCGCTGGCATGCTCCTGAATCGGATACCATTTATTTGCGCTTCGCCTTTTGCGGCGATGTCACCGCCCACCATCCCGAACGCGCTTTGGATCAGGGCATCGTGCGCGCCGTGTGGATGACGATAGACGAGATACGCGCCAGCCAATCCCTGCACCGCAGCCCGCTGGTATTGCGCTGCTGCGAGGATTATCTGGCGGGTAAACGCTATCCGCTCGATTTACTTGTGCATTACCATGAATAAACCCCGGGTTGTGGTTGGCATGTCAGGCGGCGTGGATTCTTCGGTCACCGCACTGTTGCTGAAAGAACAGGGTTACGACGTGATCGGCCTGTTCATGAAGAACTGGGAGGACGATGACAACAGCGAATATTGCTCATCCCGCCAGGATCTGCTCGATGCCGTGTCGGTCGCCGACACCATCGGCATTCCCATCGAGGCGGTGAATTTCGCCAAAGAATACAAGGATCGCGTATTCAGTTCATTTCTGCGCGAATATCAGGCGGGTCGCACACCCAATCCCGACATCCTGTGCAACGCCGAAATCAAGTTCAAGGCTTTTCTCGATCATGCCGTACAGCTGGGTGCCGACACCATCGCCACCGGGCACTATGCACAAGTGCGCGAGGTGAACGGCCTGTTCCAGCTGCTCAAAGCCACCGACCAGAGCAAGGATCAGAGCTACTTTCTGCACCGGCTGAATCAATCGCAGCTCTCCCGTGCGATGTTCCCGCTGGGAGAACTGCTCAAATCGGATGTTCGCAAAATTGCCGAACAGCATGGCCTGCACAACTTTGCCAAGAAGGACAGCACCGGCATCTGTTTTATCGGCGAGCGCCCGTTCCGCGAATTTTTGAGCGGCTATCTGCCCACCCAGCCCGGCGAGATGCGCACGCCGGAAGGTAAACTGGTCGGAAAACACATCGGATTGTCTTTTTATACCCTGGGTCAGCGCCAGGGTTTAGGCATAGGCGGCGACCGGGATTCCAGCGGCGAACCGTGGTTTGTCGCCGCCAAGGATATGGAAAACAACCGTCTGATCGTGGTTCAGGGGCACGACCATCCGGCGCTGCTAAGCTCGCGTCTTACCGCGCTGGATGCACACTGGATCAGCGGCACAGCTCCGCTCATCGACCATACTTACGCCGCCAAGACCCGTTACCGTCAGGCGGATGCGCCCTGCCGGATCACGGAGATTGCCGGTGAACAATGCTCAGTCGCCTTCGATCAGCCTCAGTGGGCCGTCACACCGGGGCAATCGGTTGTACTCTATGAAGGAGAAATTTGCCTGGGCGGCGCGATCATCGAAGCAGGGATGTAATTCATGCCGGGGGCAGCCCGGCAAAAACTAAAAGCAACAACTCAATACGAGTGTCGAATCGGTGCGCTAAAAGCGATAAATCTGGGCTCTGGGTTGAGGTTGTTTCGCTGCCCTGAATGACCGGAGACCTGTTATGTGGCTGGCTGCACTTCATGGTGATTTGTCTTCCCTTGATTACAGGCAAAACACAGCGTTTGAAGGTTTTCAATGACGGTTTCGCCACCTTTTGACCAAGGCTTGATGTGGTCAACCTCAAGCAAAACGCCTGGCGTTACAGAAGGGGACACGCCACATGCGCAGCATCGGAAACAGTCGCGCTGAAGTACCTTGAAACGAAGTCGTAAGCCGGGGGAACGCGATGTGCGGCGAGGAGATACTTCAGTGAATTCGATGGCCGCAGGCGGTGTTGTCATGTCTTCGGAGTTGGCATAGGTAACGAAAGCCTCTAAAGCTTGCCGCCAAGAGCCAAATCGGCGCTCGTAGGTGGTTACGTGAAATGGGCAAGCAGGACTTTGAACTTCCGAATAACTTGGCTGACGGCCAAGCGTGACCCATAATTCATAGAGTGCTGAAAATAGCTTGTCGACTGGAATGTTTCTCTCGACTGACTTTTCAAGCCCTGCTTTTTCGACAGCAGCATTCCAAAAGCCAAAACGGTTAATAACGGTTTTAACGCTGTATTTTCCAAGCTCGCCGTAGGTGCGCTGTTTCACTTGTTGCTCTGACTGCCCGGAGGCAACACGACGAAGGTCAGACAATAGGTCGTCGTCCGAAATATTTCGCTTGTCATGATTAAGTACAAATCGCACAGTTTTCCCTTTGCTGCATAACAGCCATTTTCATTCAGTCGGTAAACTGGATTACACCCCCGTTCAAGCAACACGGGGGCTATAAAATATGTAACTCGCAATTTACCAGTAAAAATCCTTTATTGATATAAACAAGTTCCTTGCTGGATATTTTCACCATGAGGCATTGGATTCCGCCCATTCCCCTGTGCGCCGCCGAAGACAGTTCGCAAACAGCGGTGATTTAAGGCGAGCACTGTTTGAGTCCCGCAGCAGGGCGTAATGTGTACGCCCTGCCAGGTCGAGTTGCGCAGCCCCGCCTGTTTGCGAACCGTCGAGGAAACCACGTAGTGGCGGCGCACCGGGGTCGCCTTCTTTGGGTTACTTTTCTTGGCGAAACAAGAAAAGTGACTAGCCGCCGGGCTATCCCGGCAAAAACGCACCCTTACACGACAAGCTGAATATTTCACGCAGAGATCAAGATCACTACTTTCTGCTAATACCCTGCCTCCCTCTGGTGTCGCAAAGCCAGCACGGTCACGAGATTGCCTTCATACCGATACAGCGCAACATAGCCGCTGTCGCCAAAATCGATCAGCAATTCCCGATATTCGATTTCCATTTCTTCGGCAGGCCTGCCGATTTGCGGGTACTGTCCTAACAGCTCAACGGCTTTGATGATGGCATCCGCTGCCCGTCTGGCCGCAACGGGATTCCGCGATTGCAGAAACTCGCGCAGCCGTGCCAAATCAGCCAGTGCTGCAGGCGCAAACCTTACTTGTGACATACAGGGGCCGCCTGCTCTTTTTCCTCGCTCCAGGTCGACAACCAGGCTACAACCTCATCACCGGTCACATGCAAACCGTTTTCCTGAAAGGCATTCCAGGCATCCAGTGCATCCTGGCGAAACGCGGCACGCTTTTCCTCGCGTTCGACATACTGGCTGATCGCCTCGCG
>JAJXTL010000237.1 GCA_021783855.1 Pseudomonadota bacterium | reverse complement strand
GCACCGCCGATTCCTGAATACGGTGTTCAGCCTCAGGCTTCAACGCGGCTTGCAACAGGAATTCGCCGCCTTCTTCCTTCTCGATCAGCGCATAGTCCGGGAAACGCTGTTTGAGCTGCTCCTCGCCACGGCTTCTTGCGGCCGCATCGCGAAATTTCACCAGCAAAGTATTACCCTCGCGGCTTACACCGGAATATGCGATATTTTCTTCGCGCAATGCGCTGCGAATATCGCCTGTCGCGGATTCCAGCGACTTATCCAGCGCAGCTTTCATATCCACCTGCATCAGAAAGTGTACCCCGCCGCGCAGATCCAGTCCGAGATACATCGGCAGCGCATGCAGGCTGGTCAGCCAATGCGGCGAGCGCGACAACAGATTGAGCGCCACCACGTAATCATCGCCCAGACTGGCTTTCAGCGCATCTTTGGCTTTGAGCTGGACATCCGTATCGGCAAAACGCGCCTTGATGCTGTTGCCATCCAGCTCAACCATTTGTGCATCGATATTAGCCGCCTTGAGCGCCGCATCGACGCGACCCAGCAAGGCGGTATCCGCCTTCATATTGGAACGCAGGGGCAAGACCTGAACGGCAGGCGATTCACCAAAGAAATTCGGCAGGGTGTAAATCAGGCCGGCCAGCAATACGGCCAGGATCAGCAGATATTTCCACAGTGGATAACGGTTCATAACGACCTCAGTATTTATAAGAGCTGGATTGCAACCCTTAAGTTGATATTCGCCATGTAAGCTTCCCTCACCTCAATCCTCTCCCGAAGGGCGAGGAGGCAAACGAACGCTTGCGCGAATTTCATATTAATTGAGTTGCGGCTTATTTGATGGACTTGATGGTTCCCTTGGGCAACACGCTTTGAATCGCGGCTTTTTGCACGATGACCTCAAGGTTTTCGGCCAGCTCCACGCCGACGTATTGCTCGTAAACTTTGGAAACGCGCCCCAATTCGCCACCCGTTGTCAGCACTTCATCGCCGCGTTGCAGCGCTTCCGTCATGGCCTTGAGTTCTTTGCTACGCTTCTGCTGCGGACGCAAAATCAGAAAATAGAACACCGCAACCAGTGCGACCAACGGCAGATATTGCATGAATCCGTCCTGCACCGACCCTGCTGCCGCCTCTGCATATGCATTGCTAATAAACATTGTCTAACTCCATGAATCAATCAAAAGGTGCGCATTCTAGCATGAAGCATGTTACAGCTTCATGCCGGCGCGACAGCCTGCCCTGCACGACGCTGTTCAAAGCGCGCAACAAATCCCGCAAAATCATCGACTTCTATCGACGCGCGTATTTCGCTCATCAGTTGCTGATAATAGTGCAGATTGTGTATCGTATTGAGCCTCGCACCGAGTATTTCCTTCAGCCTGTGTAAATGGTGCAGATAGGCGCGACTGAAATTCTGGCAGGTATAACAGCTGCACGCCTCATCCAGCGGACGGGTGTCCAGCCGGTATTGCGCATTCTTGATCTTGATGTCGCCGTTCTGCGTAAACAACATGCCGTTGCGCGCATTGCGGGTCGGCATCACGCAATCGAACATGTCTATACCTTCTGCAACGGAGGCTACCAGATCCTCCGGCGTGCCCACACCCATCAGGTAGCGCGGCTTGTTCACGGGCAGCATCGGTGCCGTATGTGCCAGTATGCGCCGCATGTCCGCCTTGGGTTCGCCCACCGACAGCCCGCCGATGGCATAACCGTCAAAACCTATCCTTATCAATTCGCTGAGTGATTCATCGCGCAGGCTCTCGAACATGCCGCCCTGCACGATGCCGAACAGCGCGTTGGGATTGCCTTCATGCGCAGCCTTCGAGCGCGCCGCCCAGCGCAAACTGAGCAGCATCGAATCCGCCGCCTCGCGCAAACTTGCAGGATAGGGCGTGCATTCATCGAAGATCATCGCGATATCGGAGTTAAGCACGCGCTGGATGCGCATGGATTCCTCGGGCGTCAGAAACAGCTTGTCGCCGTTCACCGGCGACTGAAATGTCACACCGTCCTCGGTGATCTTGCGCAGTGCGCCGAGGCTGAATACCTGAAAGCCGCCCGAATCGGTAAGTATCGGCCCTTCCCAACCCATGAAACCGTGCAGACCGCCATGCGCCGCGATGACTTCCAGGCCGGGCCGCAACCACAAATGAAAGGTATTACCCAGCACGATATGCGCACCGATCTCGCGCAATTCGAGCGGGCTCATCGCCTTCACCGTTCCGTATGTACCGACCGGCATGAAAGCGGGCGTCTGTACCTTGCCATGCGCCAGTGTCAATTGCCCGCGCCGCGCAAGCCCTGATGTCTTGTATAAAGTAAATTCCATGATTTCTTTCTTGAGTGCTCTGTTTCTTTCAATAAATCTGAGGGTGGTAAATGGTAAATGGTAAATGGTAAATGGTAAGTGGTAAGTGGTAAGTGGTAAGTGGTAAGTGGTAAGTGGTAAGTGCGCACAGTATGGGGTTTTACTTCCTACTCACCACTCACCACTCACGGCTTTTTTTCAATCATCATCGCATCGCCATAACTGAAGAAGCGATATTGCCGTTCTACCGCATGCCGGTACGCCGCACGCAGCTCATCCGTTCCGCCGAATGCGGAAACCAGCATCAGCAAGGTGGATCTGGGCAGGTGAAAATTGGTCAGCAACATATCCACCACACGGAATCTGAAGCCTGGCGTAATAAAAATCCGCGTCTCGCCCGTGCCTGACTGTAAAACTCCGCTCTGAGCAGCACTCTCCAGCGCACGCAGGCTGGTCGTGCCCACCGCCACCACACGCCCGCCCGTCGCACGCACCGCTTCGATTGCATCAACCGTTGTCTGTGGTATTTCGTAACATTCGCTGTGCATCACATGCTCGTGTACGAACTCCGCGCGCACCGGCTGGAAGGTGCCCGCACCCACATGCAGCGTCACGTATGTAAGGTTCACGCCCTTGTCGGCCAGCGCTTGCAGCATCGCAGCATCAAAATGCAGTCCGGCCGTCGGCGCCGCCACCGCGCCCGCTTCGCGTGCAAACACCGTCTGATAGCGCGCTTCATCCTCATCTTCCGCCGCATGCGTAATATAGGGCGGCAGCGGCAAACTGCCGAAGCGTTCCAGCAAATCCAGCACCGGCACTTCCGAATTAAAACGTAAGTGAAAAAACTCACCCTCGCGCCCCATCACCTCAACGTCGAGCTCGCCTGACAAGTACAGATAACTGCCCGCTACCGGCGACTTGCTGGCGCGCACCTGCGCCAGCACCTCATGCTCGCCCAGCACGCGCTCGATCAGTACTTCGACTTTCCCGCCGCTTTGCTTGACGCCGAACAAACGCGCCTTGATGACCCGCGTATCGTTGAGCACCAGCACATCTCCCGGTTTGATCATTTGCAGCAAATCGGCAAACTGCCTATCTTCCAGCACCTCGCCCTGCACGCACAGCAAGCGGCTTGCCCCGCGCAACTTTGGCGGGTGCTGGGCTATCAAATTCTCAGGCAAATCAAAATCAAAATCTTCGGTACGCATCAACAGACAGTCATTTTCGCAAAGGCGCGATTGTAGTTGATATGGGCAACTGTTTCATGGATAATGCGCCCCTCCTTGCCGGGGTGATGGAACTGGTAGACGTGCCGGACTCAAAATCCGGTGCCTGAAAGGGCGTGGGGGTTCGATTCCCCCCCCCGGCACCAAATTAAAAGACTGCTCAGGCAGTTTTTTTTCGTCCGGGGTAAGCGAAGCGCCTGCGCGCTTCGCCGGGGGAATCGAAGGGCATCCGATGCAGCGGATGCCGGGGTCGCACCTGTGTGACCGATCCCCCCCGGCACCAAATTAAACAGACTGCTTAGGCAGTTTTTCGTCCGGGGTAAGCGAAGCGC
>JAJXTL010000236.1 GCA_021783855.1 Pseudomonadota bacterium | reverse complement strand
ATATCAACCGTATCTTTGATCCCTTTTTTACGACCAAACCAGTGGGCAAGGGTACCGGGCTGGGACTGTCTCTCTCGTATGGAATTGTCCAGAAGCACCATGGACGCATCGAAGTGGATAGCGAAGTCGGAAAAGGCACCCGGTTCAGGGTATGTTTGCCGGTGCGGCAGGCATCCACATAAGCTGTAGTAACCTGGGGTTCATGACGGGGATAGTCCGATGTTCGGTCAAGGCTGACGGATAGCTGGTAGTCGGGTATGGCCGCTATGTGCTCATCAACAGCCAAGCAAAAATTGGGGCAACTGAAGTTACATGCCTATTTTGACCATTGGCATTGCAAGCAAGCGAACATTCCGTAAGTTTGTTAAGCCTCGTAAAAACATAATTCTTCATGTCATTTAGGCAAGCCGGCGCACTTACCCCTCAACCATTTTTGCAGGGATTCATTGCTCGTCAGGGCGATCGCCCGGTTGTAGGCATCTTCAGCTTCCTCATAGCGCCCAAGCGCGGAAAGCAGGTTAGCCCTTGTGGCCCACCAAGGCTGATGCGAGATCACTCTGGATGATTCGATTGCGTCCAAAAGAACCAAGCCGCTTTCAGGGCTGTTTTCTGATTTCGCCACGGCGATCGCGTGGCCGATTTTTGCCCCTATGGTTGGCTCCAGAATCAAAAGTCGCTCGTACAGATGCCGTATTTCAGGCCAGCGAGCCGCGCCGTCGAATACGCATTGCATGTGCACGGACTGGATGGCCGCTTCGAGTTGATACGGCCCCACTCGCTTCAATTGCGCGGCATGCGCCAGCGCGGTTTCCGCAGCATGGACAAGCTCCATGAGCCAAAGCCCATGGTTTTGCTCATAAAGCGGGATGAATTTTCCCTCGGCATCGCACCGGGCATGCCGTCTCGATTCGCAAAACAGGAGCAGTGCAAGCAGACCATGCGTTTCGGCATCCCTAGGCATATGCCCCCTCATGAGTTGCGCGAGAAATAGAGCTTCATCCGTCAAGCCGTCTATATCAAAATCTGAACCGATGAAGTCGGTTATTGTGTATGCGCCATATATTGCTTCGAGTACCGACTCGATTCTGGACGGAAGCTCATTGGTTTCCGGCTCGACAAACGGAATGCCTGCGTCGCGAATTTTCGCCTTAGCTCTCGTGAGGCGCTTGCTTAAGGCCGATGGGTTGAGCAAGAAAGCGTTCGCAATCCGCGCCGCATCCACCCCCAGCACGAGTTGCAGCATCAAGGCAGAATGCATGGATCGGTCGATGGCAGGATGTGCGCACACAAACATCAGGCGCAGGCGTTGATCGGGAATTGCCGGATCGATATTCGGCTCAACGCGCAAGTCTGGAAAAAGAAGAGTGACCTGAGGATCTCCTTCCAGCCGCTTGCGCCGCGCAGCCATCAACAGGTTGCGTTTGGCCGCCGTCAGCAGCCAAGCCTCAGGGGAATGCGGAATTCCATCGTCCGGCCACCTTTTGAGCGCCGTGATAAACGCGTCCGAAAGCGCATCCTCGGCGGCGCAGACATCCCTCCATTTCCAAGCCAGCCATGCCACGAGTTTGCCGTAGCTTTGGCGCGCCGCCATTTCGGCGGCGGCGTGGACAAGGTCGGTATCTCTCACTGATTCGGCATGGACATAACGGGATAGACATCCGTGAATCCCGTCTTTGAACTTGGACTGAGTTCCGCCCAGCGCAAAGCTTCGTTCAAGGTGGGAACGTCGATGATCACGAACCCCCCAAGCAGGTCTTTGCTGTCCGCAAACGGGCCGTCCTGGACCTGCCGCTTGCCGTTCACGATTTTGACAGAAGTGCCGGACAGGGCATCCAGCCTCTGTCCGCCTCTGAGGATGCCCGCCGCTCCCATCGCGTCCATATAATGTTTCCATGCGGCCAGATTGGGCGGGCCCTTGATCGGATCCTTGTTCATTTCGTAGATTTCGGCGGGCTGGCGATAAATCAGAACGTATTCCATTTTAATTGCTCCTTTATGTGCATCGGGTTGAAAGATGGGAAGTACTAATCGTTTCCCAAACTATAGATGCACGGCAAACTCAGATTTGGACATTCAGTCCATCATTTTATGCACGTTGCGAAAACTACGCTGAATTATAGAAAATTGACCATTTGGTTGATACGCACATAGCCGCCATTTCCAGTAATACATTAGACCGTCCGCTTCGGCCGAAAATCGAACATCCAGAAAAGCACAGCCGTGCAATGAGTGGCACCAAGCCAGTGTGTAAAGCTAACTTTCTTCAGCCAGGCAACGCATGACCTGGTGCCAGCCAGCCTCGGCACCGCTTCCGGCCTTTTCGAATGCCGCCTGCAGTTGTTTCGTCTGCGTGCCGGTGAGCTGGGCTTCCAGCTTGCTCCCGTTCACGGTGAGCGACAGCTGGCGCACACGGCGGTCATGTGTGGCGGTATTCATCTCGATCAAATTCATTTCGATCAGCTGGCGCAGCGGTGCATTGAGCGCCTGTTTGCTGACGTCGAGCAGCGCGAGCAAGGTGTTGACCGAGATCTGCGGGTTGCGCCCGACGAAGTAGAGAATGCGGTGGTGCACCCGCCCCAGGCCGCGCTGGTCGAGTATGCGGTCGGGCGGGGTGGTGAACGCGCGGTAAGCGAAATAGAACTGCTCGATCGCAAGGCGCAGTGCGTCTTCGCGCGGCATGGCGGAAAGGGGATAGGCGCTGGAAAATTGGTCAATCATATTGACATGATAGGCGAGCGGCCGTTAGACTGTCCATAGGTCAAGTTTGTTGACATTAATGGATGACATGACATGAATGCTTCGCATTTTCAGGGGGAACCCCGTTTTTCGTCCCGCACGCGCGATCTGCATGCCTCGCCTATCCGCGAGATTCTGTCGGTGGTGGATCGCCCCGGCATGATCTCGTTTGCGGGCGGGTTGCCCGCGATGGACAGCTTTCCCCGATTCGATCTGGATGCGATGCCGCAGGCTATGCTGCAATACGGCCCCAGTGAAGGCGAGTGGGAACTGCGCCAGCGGATTGCGGATGATCTGCATGCGCGGGGTTTGCGCTGTAGTGCCGAGCAGGTGCTGATCCTGTCGGGTTCGCAGCAGGGAATCGACCTGGTCGCAAAGCTGTTCATCGATCCCGGTACGGCGGTGGCGGTCGAGTCGCCGACCTATCTGGCGGCATTGCAGGTGTTCCGGTTTTTCGGGGCACGTTTCCTGGCGTTCGATGCGAATGCGCTGGATGCGCAAGCCTGGCTTCGGGAAAAGCCTGCATTCGCCTATGCCATCCCCACATTTCAGAATCCCAGCGGGCGTTGTCTCGATGTGAATCAGAGAGACGCGCTGGCTGCGGCTTGCGATGCGGCACTGGTTCCGTTGTTCGAGGACGATCCGTACCGTGATCTGGTATACGACTCCTGCGAACGCACGCCAGTCTGTGCGCGACTCGAACGTGCGCCGTGGATATATCAGGGTTCTTTCTCCAAGAGTCTGGCACCGGGCTTGCGGCTCGGCTATCTCGCGGCTTCGCCGCAATTATTGCCGTTTCTCACTCGGCTCAAGCAGGCCGCCGATCTGCACAGCAACCGTGTCAGCCAATGGCTGGTATTGCAGCAGCTGAACGATCCGACCCGTGAACAACGCTTGCAAGAACTGGCACGGCGCTATCGCGAGCGCCGCGATGCGTTCGAGATCGCACTGCGACGCCACTTCGGGGAGCTTGCCAGCTGGCAGATGCCGCCCGGCGGCCTGTTCTTCTGGCTGACGCTTCATCGCTGCATCGACACCCGGCTGCTCCTGCCCAAGGCGATCGAGGAGGGCGTTGCCTTCATGCCGGGCGAATCGTTCCTGCCGCAGGCGGTGGGGAGCTGCGGCCAGTTGCGCCTCAATTTCAGCCATGCCAGCGAGG
>JAJXTL010000235.1 GCA_021783855.1 Pseudomonadota bacterium | reverse complement strand
CCGCCAACGAGGTCACCGACAAGATTCGCAAGGAACGCAAAGAATTCCACATCCCGAAGGCCGAAGATTCAGTTGTTCGGAAAAGCCGAACAACTGCCGCAGACGGCAAATACTAAAAGGCTCATATTTTGACTGGATGTCGCTATTTATTTCATTTGGACGCATTAAAACATTTCAATTGGCCGATATATTAGGTTACACTTGGCCGCATGGCTGATCCAACTTTTCATCCCCGTTTCGCGCTTCTTCACCTGACTGAGGCGCTTCAAGATACACCTGTGGTGCTGATTCACGGCCCGCGTCAATGCGGCAAAACTACGCTCGCCCGCGCTGTGGGTGATGAGGCTGGCTATGCATATATCAGTTTCGACGACGATGTGTTGCGAGCATCCGTTCTTGCCGATCCGGTGGGGTTTGTGGCAGATTTGCAGGACAAGGTGGTGCTGGATGAGGTGCAGCGGGTTCCTGAATTGTTTACTGCGCTGAAAGTTGCGGTAGATCGTGACCGGCGACCGGGACGGTTTATTCTGACTGGTTCGGCCAACGTGCTACTGGTGCCAAAGTTGGCGGACTCGCTGGCAGGGCGCATGGAGATTTTGCGATTGCACCCGCTCGCACAGTCTGAGCTGGCAGCAAAGCAGCCGGACTTTCTGGATGCCTTGTTTGGAGATGGATTCAAGACGAAACAACAGGCAAGACTGGGAAAGGAGCTTGCCGACCGTATTGCCGCCGGTGGTTATCCCGCTGCGCTTGCCAGGCCGTCATCACGCAGGCGGGTCACTTGGTATCGTGATTACATTGAAACACTGGTGCAGCGCGATGTGCGAGATATGGCACGCATCAGTTCGCTCGATGTGTTGCCACGCTTGCTTACACTGGCAGCTGGACAGACGGCGAGGTTGCTCAATGTGGCCGATCTGGCATCGCCTTTTCAGTTGAGCCGCCCGACAATTCGCGATTATGTGACGTTACTGGCGCGCGTATTTTTGCTGGAAGAGTTGCCGCCTTGGCATAACAACCGTCTGAGCAGGCTTGTCAAAACCCCCAAGCTGCATTTGGGTGATACGGGGCTTGCATGCGCTTTGCTGGGTGTGGATGCAGCGGCGTTATGGGCGGATCGCGCTCTGCTGGGGCAGCTTTTGGAAACTTTTATTTTCCAGGAGCTGCGCCGCCATGCAAGTTGGCGCGATGACCCGATCGCTTTTTATCACTTCCGGGACAAGGATGGTGCAGAGGTGGATATCGTACTGGAGGGGAGTGGTCAGCGGGTGGCCGGTGTTGAGGTGAAGGCCGCTGCTACGGTAACGGCAAACGATTTTCGTGGGTTGCGAAAATTGAAGGAAAGCGCAGGGGATCGCTTTGCCGGAGGGGTTGTTTTGTACGACGGCGAAGTTACGACCACATTTGGCGATAGGTTATTTGCAGTGCCAATACGCAGTCTATGGGACGGCATCTGATGGACTTCCGCATTGCCGACACTTTACCGACAGCCTCGCCAAACTTACGGGCGACGAACAAAAGGCCGTCAAGACCACTGCCTTTGATCTGCAACTTAATCCAGCCAATCCAGGCATGAGCTTTCACAAGCTGGATAAGGCTCGGGACAAGAATTTCGGGTCAGTGCGGGTGAGCAGCGATATCCGTTTGATCGTCCACAAAACTGCCGCCAGCCTTTTGCTGTGCTATGTGGATCATCACGACAAGGCATACGACTGGGCGGAACGGCGCAAGCTGGAAACGCATCCGCAAACTGGTGCTGCGCAATTGGTCGAAATTCGCGAAACGGTCCAGGAAATCATCGTTCCCAAGTATGTCGAGGCTGCGCAATATCCTGTGCCGAAACATCCGCTGTTCGCTCATATAGCAACTGAAGTGCTTCTGAGTTACGGGGTGCCGCAAGAGTGGTTACCCGATGTGCAACAGGCCAACGAGGACAGTCTTCTTGATTTGGCCGATCATCTGCCGGCAGAAGCAGCGGAGGCTTTGCTGGAGTTGGCAACTGGCGGAAATCCGCTAGTTGCACAACCCATTGCGCAAGGTGCTGACCCATTTGCACACCCCGATGCGCAGCGCCGCTTCCGTGTGATGAATGACGTCGAGGAATTGGAGCGTGCGCTGGAGTTTCCCTGGGAGAAGTGGACGATCTTTCTGCACCCGGCTCAGCGGCAGTGGGTTGAGCGTGAATACAGCGGCCCTGCGCGCGTATGTATGAGCTGCAATTTGGCCGCCCGAATATTGCCAGTACAGAGCACGTTGCTAATTGAATCGGCCAGCAAGGTGGATGGACTGAAATTCAGCGCATATTTCCTGATGACAGAGTGGGATGAAATTGTTGATGCATGGCAACTGGATAGCTGGGATGCTTATCGTGACGTGAAGCGATTGGGGCGCAAGACACGCCTGCCGGAGCAGCAGCGCGTTCTGCTTTGGTCGGTTTGCGGCAACGGCTTTGTCGTTCAACTTCCCCATGTTTTTTGCTCCTGCGGTTAATGTTCGTTAATCACACTATACAAAAACGCGCCCGTTAATCACACCATTAATCACATAACAACCGAACACGGGCGAACAAATGCGAACACGTAGAAACGTATGGGAAATGCTGATTTTCTATGTAACTTGTTGATGCTGCGATGCATTATTGGTGAAAACCCAATAAAAAAGCCACCGCGAAGGGTGGCTATTTTTATCGTATTGGTGGAGATGGCGGGAATTGAACCCGCGTCCGCAAGCCCTCTACAGGCAGTTCTACATACTTAGCCTGGCTGTTTGATTTGATTCCGCACACGCCAACCGGCGGGCTGGTACGGAACGAGTCACCTTGATTTTAGCTCCGGTCAAAGTGACCCTGACCGGCACGATTCCGTGTAAATGACCTCACTCATCTCAGGCTTGCGCCATCGAGCCCCTCCACGGACAGCAGGGTGTGAGGTCTAGCCTTAAGCGGCCAGAGCGTAGTTTTCGTCGTTTGCGACTATTGGTTTCCAGCTGATTAACGAGGTTGCGGGTCCTCGGTATGCCCTACTCTGCTTTGCAACCCACGTCGAAGCCAAGTCATCCCCGGTTTCAAAGTCTGCGAATTGTAGCATGCGTATGACGGGCATCCTACCGAAAAGTTCCGCAGTCGGTCTTCGACAGGGCTAAAAAATAAGTTCGAGCAGCTCCATCGGATGCTCGATCATCGAATGCGCGCCCCAGGAATCGAGGTCGGCGCCTCTGTCTATGTAGCCGTAGCGCGCGATGATGCCGGGCATGCCGGTTGCATTTGCGGCCTGCATGTCCCGTAGATCATCGCCCAGATACGCGCATCTTTCAGGTGGCACATTGATAAGACCGCAGGCGTGGAGCAGAGGTTCCGGATGGGGTTTGGCGCGGGAGCAGGTATCTCCGCTCACAAGGCAGGCGGCGCGTTCCTCATAGCCCAATTCCCTCATCAGGGGAAGCGTGAAACGGTGTGGCTTGTTGGTGACGATGCCCCACTTGATGCGCCGACTCTCCAGGCGTTCTAGCAGTTCTGCCATGCCCTCGAAAAGCACGGTCTGGACGCAGATGTGGCTTTCATAGAAGTCGAGGAAGGATGTGCGCAATTTGGCAAATTCCGGCATGTCAGGTGTGACGTTCATGCCGACCTTGAGCAGGCCTGCTGCGCCATGGGATGCCTGCGGGCGCAGGATTTCAAGGGGAAGAGGTGGCAGGCTCTTCAGGCTTCGGGTGTGATTCAGGGCGGAGGCCAGATCGGGTGCGGTGTCGGCAAAGGTGCCGTCAAGGTCGAATAGCACCGCATCGATAGAACCGGGATGAACTTCCGCCATTACTCTGAGCGGCAGGCGATCATGTAATTCACGCTGCAGTCCTGTCCCAGGGAGTAGGTCTTGGTGAGCGGGTTGTAGCTCATGCCGGTCAGGTCGGTAACGTTAAGGCCCGCATTGCGGCAGTAT
>JAJXTL010000051.1 GCA_021783855.1 Pseudomonadota bacterium | reverse complement strand
GCTGTTTAAGTAAGCCATGTTCGCCCAGTATATCTTCGGGTTTCTGGTAGCCGGCAAGCAGTTGGTCAATCAAATCCGGCGAGGGTGATTTCTTTGCTACGGTCATTTTTACTTCCTTTTCAAAGTTAGGCAGATTTTCCTGCCAAATGACCGTTTACACAAAATTTCTTACACCCTCATAAATTTGGGCACTGGTAATGAGATTTTGCTTTGATCATCTGCTTACAGGCACTCAATACGGTACCGTCTGCTAAATAGCGTAATCGCGTATATCCTTTGGAGTGCTCGATAGCATTGCGCTGGCGCGTAAAAGCACGAACGGCATGCTCGGCGTTATTGTTATTCCAAGGGATTTCGTCTCCCTTACGAGGGAGCTGTTTTTCAACTACTTATTTTCCACTATCTAACGCTCGAACCAGTCGGTCAAAGCGCGGATTTCACCAAGGCCGGCGAGCCGCTGATCAATGGCATCGTGATTGCCCCACACCACGTCGGCCAGGGCGCCATCCGCCACACGGGATTCGATGTCGTGGCAATAAAGCCCCAGGTCGCGCTGCACGTAGTAGCCGTAGGTGCGGCACGCCACCGGGCGCTGGAGATAAACAGGACAGACGCCGCCAGACAAGTCCAGCATGGGGCAAGTGACGGGGCTCGACCGAGCGCGGGTCAAAGCTGCCATGTTCCTGCCGATTTCCTGGCGTCGTTCCGGTGGCAGGGCTGTCAGGCCCTCTTGCAGCAAGTCCCACTCAGCTGACGTTAACTGCGGCACGTCGGCGAGCTGCCGACAACAACGATCATAGCCCTTCTTGCACAGCCAGTCGGAACGATCTGCCCGGATGGTTTGAACGCGCACCTCAATATCGACATGGAGTTGGCCCAGCATAGTCATATTTATCGTTAATGGCGTGTATCAGAAGTCGAAACCTGCGCGGTCACAGAAAACAGTTGTGCCGCATCGACCTTGTCGAATTCGTAGCGGTGATTGCAGAATTCACAATGCACCTCGATGATTTCGCGCTCGGTCAGAATAGCTTCGACGTCCTCTGCACCGAACATCCGCAGCACCTGCGCAACGTTATCCCGGGTGCAGCTGCAATGGAAAGAAACCGGCTGCGCCTCAAACAAGCGCACGTCTTCCTCATGAAAGAGTCTGTGCAGCAACGCCTCAGTAGATAAATGCATCAGCTCATCATCATGCAAGGTATCCGCCAGTTGGGTGAAGCGCGACCAGGCGTCAGGATCATCTTCTGCCTGATCAGGCAGCTTTTGCAGCAGCATACCTGAGGCCGAATGCGCGTCGACCGCCAGCCACAATCGGGTCTCCAATTGCTCGGAACGGGACATGTAGTTCTGCAAAATTTCTGCAACACTTTCCCCTTCCAGCTCGACGATACCCTGATAAGCCGGTTTGCCGTCCTTTTGGACGAGCGTGATGACGAAGCGTCCGTCCCCGACCAGCTCGGGCAGGCTGCCCTCCAGTGCGCCTTCCCACTTCGCGGTTGCACGCAGCGCAAGGTCTCCGCCACATTCCACCACCAGCAATGTGATCGCTCCGGTACCCTGTATTTGCAACACGAGCGAGCCGTCCAGCTTGAGCGTGGCTGCCAGCAGTACTGCTGCCGCGGTCAGTTCGCCCATCATTTGACGCAACCGTGGCGGGTAGTCGTGGCGTTCCAGAACGCTGCGCCATGAGGTATCCAGATGCACGCGTTCACCCCGGATCGGTGCATGTTCAAACAGGAAACGGTGTAAAGAGTCAGGCAGTAATTTCATGGCGGCGATGATAACACGCAACTGAATTAACCCGCACCTTACGGCAATTGGTTAATAGCCGCTTTGGAGCAATTCAACTCCCCGATATTATTTTGCATTCCCCCTCCACGCGACACGGGATAATTAATGCATAACGCAATCATCTGGGGAACCGCTGATTTATTCTCTTTTGTCATTCCGAGCTAAGATAAAAGTCATTACAAATCAAGTAGTTATATTTATCTCTTTGCTCGAAATGACAAAAATTCAGCGGTTCCCTAGCAAAAAACATTCAAAAATATATATGTCGCGGGTGGATGGAGACGGGCGGAGATGGTTGAAATCATGCGAAAACGGGCAGCCTGGATAATCAAGTGCCCGTTTTTATAGCTGATTGGTGAGACATCGGAAATGGCCTGTTACTTGACCGGCGGCACTTCTTTCTTGGGTTTTTTGACTTCCTTGTTTTTGCGTTGCTGACCTTTGGCCATGATCATTCTCCTTTTTGGTTGAGTGAACCGTGTTGTAGCGTGATTATAGCGTTAACGTGAAATTCGCGTAGCGATTCGTTTGTTCGGCTTCGCCCCCCTCGCTGCGCTCTCCCCTCCGGGATAACCAGCGACTTGTCCGCTTGCGGGCTTAGTCGATTGGCTAGTTGTTTCACCAGAGGGTTTGGGTGAGGGAACCGACCGGCGCAAGCACTTTCATGCTCAGGGGTGGAGCTTGCGCCATGTCTGTCAGATTTCGATACGCGTACCCATTTCGATGACGCGATTGGTCGGTATCTTGAAGAAGTCCGCTGCATTCATGGCATTTTTTGATAATACCAGGAACAGCCGTTCGCGCCATTTTGTCATGCCGGGGTTCGGGCTGGAGACGATCATGGCACGCGATATGAAGAACGAGGTGCTCATCATGTCGAGTGGCAATCCCCAGGTGGTACACAGCTTCAGTGCTTCCGGCAGATCGGGCATCTCCATGAAGCCGTAGAAGACTCTCACGCGATAGAAATTTTTGCCCATGTCATCGACCAGCAGACGGTTGCCCGAAGTGACATAGGGTTTGTCTTCGACGATCACGGTCAGCAGGATGTTGCGTTCGTGCAGCACCTGATTGTGTTTGATATTGTGCAACAGCGCGGAGGGCGCACCCTCTCCGATGCTGGTCAGGAAGATAGCCGTTCCCGGCACGTGGTTGATATTGTCCGCGTCATCCAGGACGAGCTGAATCGGTACGGATTGCCGGGAGATTTCATCGAACAGTAATTTCCGGCCTTTTTTCCAGGTGGTCAGCACGGTAAATGAGATGACTGCGATGCCAATCGGGAACCAGCCGCCCTGAGGTATTTTCATGGCGTTGGCGGCAAAGAAGGTGATGTCGGTGACGAACAGCACTGAAATCAGGGGGATGACAATGGCCCATGACCAGCGCCAGTACAATATCATTACAAAGCTGATCATTACGGTGGTGATGGTCATGGTGCCCGTAACGGCGATGCCGTACGCTGCCGCCAGATTGCCGGAGCTCTGAAAGGTGAATACCAGAAACAGCACGGCCAGATATAAGGTCCAGTTGGTCAAGGGCACATAGATCTGTCCTTGCGCCTTGTCGGAGGTCTGGCGAATTTCCATGCGCGGCAGAAAGCCCATTTGCACCGATTGATTGGCGATGGAAAATGCGCCGGAAATCACGGCTTGTGATGCGATCACCGTTGCGGCGGTGGCGAGCAGTACCATAGGCACCAGTGCCCAGGCAGGGGCGAGCAAATAGAACGTGTTTTCGATGGCTTTGGGGTTGTGCAGCAGCAGTGCGCCCTGGCCGAAATAATTCAACACCAGTGCAGGCAGCACGAAATAGAACCATGCCAGGCGTATCGGATATTTGCCGAAGTGTCCCATGTCGGCATACAGCGCTTCGCCGCCGGTGATGGCAAGCACGATGGAGCCTAAAGCCAGAAAGGAGATCCAGGGATCTGCAATCAGGAAACGGTAAGCGTAAACAGGATTGAGCGCCCACAAGACCTGCGGGCTTTTGATGATGGACAGCAGGCCGAAGCCGCCCAGACAGACAAACCAGACGATCATGATCGGGCCGAACGCCATGCCGACCGTTGCGGTGCCGCGTTTTTGAATAAAAAACAAGCCGGTCAGCACGATGACCGTGAGGGGCAGTATATAGATCTTGAACTGGTGGGAGACCAGATCCAGTCCCTCGACTGCCGAGAGCACCGAAATGGCAGGGGTGATCATGCCATCTCCAAAAAACAGTGCAGCGGCAAGTACGCCGAGCGCCGTGACCAGCCATTTTATTCTGGGGCTTTTTGCGGTCAGTTCACTGACCAGTGCCAGCAAGGCCAGCGCGCCGCCTTCTCCACGGTTGTCCGCCCGCATGATGATGGTCACGTATTTGAACGATACCAGCAGCATGATGGTCCAGAACATCATCGACAGCACGCCCAGAATATTCGCTTCGATGACAGGCAAGGGGCTAGCGCCGGTGAAGGTTGTTTGCAGCGCATACAGCGGACTGGTGCCGATGTCGCCGAATACCACGCCGATTGCACCCAGCACCAGCGTAGGCATTTTTTGATGTGTGCCGCTCATTGACGCTCCCTTGTTTTTTCTCGCTTAAGAACGGGGCGGGACTCTACACCTAAAGCAGGATTTTCGCAGCCATTACTTGACTAAACCTGAAAGACGTTCCGCAGCCCTCACCGTGTTGGCGATCAGCATGGTGATGGTCATCGGGCCTACGCCGCCCGGAACCGGGGTGATATAGCCGGCGACTGCCGAAACGCTGGCAAAATCCACATCGCCTACCAGTTTTCCTTCGCTGTTGCGGTTGATGCCGACGTCGATCACCACTGCACCCGGTTTGACCATGTCGCCCGTGATGAAGCCGGGTTTGCCCACGGCCGCCACCAGAATGTCGGCATCCCGCGTGTGTTTGGCCAGATCCACGGTCTTTGAGGTGCAGATGGTCACCGTTGCGTTCTTGTGCAGCAGCAGGAGCGCCATCGGTTTGCCGACGATGTTGCTGCGTCCCACCACTACGGCGTGCTTGCCTTCGATCTGAATGCCGGTTTTTTCCAGCATCACCATCACGCCATAAGGTGTGCAGGAAGGGAAGGGGGTTTCGCCGGTGACCAGCGCGCCTATATTCATCTGGTGGAAACCATCCACGTCCTTGTCGGGATTGATCGCCTCGATCACCTTGTGCGCATCCAGATGTTTCGGCAGCGGCAGTTGCACCAGAATGCCGTGTATTTTTGGATCGTTGTTCAAGGCATCGACTTCGGCAAGCAGGTCCGTCTCGGTCGTGTCGGCGGGCATCTCTACGTGTATCGAATAAAGACCCAGTTCTGCGCAGGCTTTCACCTTGTTGGCGACATACACTTTGGAAGCCGGATCATTGCCTACGATGATCACCGCCATGCCCGGCGTGACGCCTTGCGCAATTAATTTATCGGCGCGAATTTTCCACTCGGCGCGCACCTGCTGGGCAATGGCCTTGCCGTCTATGATTTGCGCAGTCATTATTTGCCCGCAACAGTTTTTTTGTAGGCTGCAAGGCCGTTCATGATTTCAGCGTGAGCGGCTGCAACGCCTTCCCAGCCGCGAATCTTGACCCATTTGCCCGGTTCCAGCGCCTTGTAGAGCTCGAAGAAATGCTTGATCTGTTCCAGCGTGATTTTCGGCAAGTCTTCATAAGTCTTGATGTCGTGATACAGCGGGGTGAGCTTGTCGGTGGGAACCGCGATGATTTTGGCATCTTCGCCGCCTTCGTCCGACATGTTCAGCATGCCGACCGGACGACAGGGGATGATCGCGCCGTGGACGATGGGGAACGGGGTGATGACCAGCACGTCTACCGGGTCGCCGTCGTCCGCGATGGTTTCAGGAATGAAGCCGTAATTGCAGGGGTAACGCATCAACGAACCGATAAAGCGATCCACCACCAATACGCCCGAGGTTTTATCCACTTCGTATTTTACCGGGTCGGCATGTTTGGGGATTTCGATGATGACATTGCATTCGTGAGGTAATTTGTCACCGGGACGGACATTCAGCAGACTCATGTTGTTCCTTGAAATAAAGTTAAAACCGGAAAGTTGTGTAATTATATGCGATGAGAGGCGCTGTCGCCTGCTCGTATTCAGTTAAAATATCGCAACTTTAACCAGGGAGAACGTGTTATGGCAAAGCAACTCGTCGGCAAAATGGTCATTGGGCAATCGGGCGGTCCTACCGCCGTTATTAATCAGTCGCTGGTCGGCGCCATACTTGCCGCACGCGGGCATGCCAATATCACCGGTATCCTTGGCGCACGCCACGGAATTTCCGGGATCATGAAAGAGGATTTTATCGACCTCTCCACGCAAAGTCTCGAACAGCTTGAACTGGTAGCCAACACGCCTGCCGCAGCACTGGGTTCGGTGCGTCTGAAGCCCGGTCGCGCTGAATGCGAAAAAGTTTTCGAAGTGTTCAAAAAAAATGATGTGCACTTTTTCTTCTACGTGGGCGGCAATGATTCCGCCGAGACGGCGCATATTATCGCCGAGATGGCAAAAGATGCGAATTACGATTTCTGCACCGTGCATATCCCCAAGACTATCGATAACGATTTGAAAATCACCGATCATTGCCCCGGTTTTGCGTCCGCCGCGCGTTTTGTGGCACTGGCTTTCATGGGGGATGACCGCGACAATTACGCCTTGCCGGGCATCAAGGTCAACGTGGTAATGGGGCGCAGCGCCGGGTTTTTGACGGCCGCAGCAGCACTCGCGCGTCAGGCCGACGGGGATGGTCCTCATCTGATCTATCTGCCCGAACGCGTGTTCAACATCGCCGCATTTCAGCAGGACGTGCGCGATGTGATGGCAAAATACGGCCGTTGCGTGATCGCCGTATCAGAAGGCATTACCGGCAAGGACGGCAATCCGATCTCGACCAGCGGCGAGCGCGACTCGCACGGCAATGTTCAGTTGTCCGGCAGCGGTGCGCTGGGCGATACGCTGGCAGCACTGGTCAAGGAGGCCTTTCCGGGACAAAAAGTGCGCGTGCGTGCCGATACTTTTGGCTATTTACAGCGTTCGTTCCCGACGATTATTTCTGCGGTGGATGCAAGGGAAGCGCGTGAAGTGGGCGAGTATGCCGTCAATCACGCAGCCACCACCGGGGAGCCCGGTTCCGTGTCGATCCGGCGTCTTTCAAGCCAGCCCTATGCCAGCGAATGTTTCATCACGCCTCTGTCATCGGTAGCGAAAGAGGCGACCCATATGAAGGATGAATACATCAATGCGGCGGGCAATGATGTGACGGCTGCATGGATAGACTATGTCGCGCCTCTGGTGGGCGAGTTGCCGAAGATAGGCCGTCTGTAATTTACGGGCAATACCACCAAGAAGACCGGCTCAGGCCGGTTTTTTGGTTTTGTCGGATTTTCAGTGAGTATTATGAAGAATAAAGTTACGGTTTTATTTGTCTGCATGGGTAATATCTGCCGTTCTCCTACTGCGGAGGCGGTATTTCGCCATTACGTCGAGAGTGCCGGGTTGTCGGCATCCATCTTGATCGATTCGGCAGGGACACATGATTACCATATCGGACATCAGCCTGATTTGCGCTCACAGCATGCGGCAGGGCAGCGTGGTTATGAGATGAGCGGCTTGCGCGGGCGGCAGGTTGATCGTTCTGATTTTGAATGTTTCGATTATGTGCTGGCGATGGATAAGGCGAACCTTGCGATTTTGCAGTACCTCGCGCCGCGCGGATGCAAAAAGCAGCTTGGGTTGTTCCTCGATTATGCGCGCCATCATAACGAGCGCGAAGTGCCCGATCCGTATTACGGCGGCGAACAGGGTTTCGAGCGTGTGCTGGATATGGTGGAGGATGCGGCGCAAGGACTGTTGCAACACATCCGGCAGACGGATAGTCTGTAGGAGCAGGCTATGCCCGCGATTGCAGGCTTTCAGCAGTTCGGGAAAGCGTAAATGAAAAAGCCCCGCAACTGCGGGGCTTTTTCATACAGGTGAAGCTTACGTTTTAGGGTTTTGCGTTTCGATCTGCACCAGCGGCTCATTCTCGACATACACTTCGAGCTGACGTGTACGGCGGCGATTGACCGGCTGAGCGGATGGTTTTGTTTCAACAGGTACGATCTTGTGTGGCGCCGTCTCGATCTGCACCAACTCACCGGCAGGCGTTGCGATCTTGATGACCGGTGCGGCGACTTCCGGCGCGGCAACAGGGGGCGTCACCGCAGCTTCAGTCTGAATGACGACGGCGGCGGCTGAGATCGGTTCAGCGGTCGCGACTGGAGCAGTCACGACAGCAGACTCAGTCAGCACAGGCGCAGCCTCTACAGCAGCAATCGTCACCTCAGCTTCAGCAGCGACAAAGTTGCTGGGCATCGCCACATATTCCGTTGGCTTGCGGGGGCTTGCAACGACCGTGTTTTGACCAGCTGCGTTATCAGTCGTTTCAACACCGTTCTCTTCAGCACCCGGCACGACATCGCGTTTCTCACGTTCGCGGCGACCGCCACGGCGTCCGCGGCGACGGCTGTTGCTCTTCTCGGTCTTTTCCGCTTCGCTTTCGACTTCAACCGGAGCCGCTACCGGACTTTCGATTGCCGGCTTTTCCTCACGCGGCTCGACTGGCTTTTTAGGCGGACGTGGCGGCTTGGGCTGTCTGACTTCTGCAGGAGCCGATTTTTCAGCTGATTTTTCAGCTGGTTTTTCAACGGCTGTGATGCGCTCCGGCCTGTCGTTGCGTTCGCGACGCTTGCGGCTGCCTCCTTCGCTGCGCTGTTCGGCGCGTTCAGGTCGTTCGCTGCGGGCGCGCTGAGGACGGCTGGCAACGGGCGTTTCCTTGACAGGCTCGTCGGCAAACAGCGATTTAAACCAGCCGCTGAGTTGGCTGAACATGCCGGGCGCCGCTTGTTCCGTTTTCATTGGTGCAGGTGCGACTGGCGTAATGCCCTTGACGGCGGCTTGCGTGCGTACGCCTTTTTGCGGTTCCTGTGCGGACTTGTCCTCTTCAGGTTTTTCTACCAGCGTGTAGCTGGGCTGCGCATCGCCTGCCAACTCATCCTGGCGAAGGCGGTTGATGCTGTAGCTGGGCGTTTCCAGATGCGGGTTGGGAATCAGCGTAATAGGCACTTTCAGGCGGGATTCGATGCGGTGCAGGTCGGCGCGCTTCTCGTTGAGCAAAAAGGTTGCCACATCGACCGGCACTTGCGCGTGTATCGCCGCACTGCTGTCCTTCATGGCCTCTTCCTGAATGATGCGCAGGATGTGCAAGGCGGAAGACTCGGTGCCGCGGATGTGGCCGATACCGCTGCAACGCGGACAGGTGATGTAGTTGCTCTCGCCTAATGAAGGTTGCAGACGTTGACGGGACAGCTCCAGCAGGCCGAAGCGCGAAATTTTGGCGGTCTGCACGCGGGCGCGGTCGAAGCGCAGCGAGTCGCGCAGGCGGTTTTCCACGTCACGCTGGTTTTTGCTGTTTTCCATGTCGATGAAGTCGATCACGATCAGGCCGCCCAGGTCGCGCAGCCGCATCTGGCGGGCGATTTCTTCCGCCGCTTCCAGATTGGTGTTGAACGCCGTGGCCTCGATGTCCGAACCTTTGGTGGCGCGCGCCGAGTTGATGTCGATGGCGGTCAGCGCCTCCGTGTGGTCAATGACGATCGCGCCGCCGGACGGCAGACGTACTTCACGCGAATGAGCCGATTCGATCTGGTGTTCGATCTGAAAGCGCGAGAACAGCGGTACATCGTCCACGTAGCGCTTGATGCGGTTGACGTTGTCCGGCATCACCGTGCTCATAAAGGCGTGCGCCTGCTGGTAGACTTCATCGGTATCGATCAGGATTTCGCCAATTTCCGGATTGAAATAGTCGCGGATCGCGCGCACCACCAAGGAACTTTCCAGATAGATCAGGGAAGGCGCTGTTTCGGATTTTGCAGCGTCTGCAATGGCGGTCCACAGCTGATTCAGGTAGTTCAGATCCCACTGCAATTCTTCTTCGTTGCGGCCGATACCAGCTGTGCGGGCGATGATGCTCATGCCTTCAGGGACTTCCAGGTTGGATAGCACTTCGCGCAGTTCGGTGCGTTCATCCCCCTCGATGCGGCGTGACACACCGCCGCCGTTCGGGTTGTTCGGCATCAACACGATGTAGCGGCCTGCCAGACTGATATAGGTGGTCAGCGCTGCACCCTTGTTGCCGCGCTCGTCTTTTTCGATCTGGACCAGCAATTCCTGACCTTCGCGCAGTGCCTCCTTGATGCTGGGGCGGCTGCCGCAACCGGGCTGGTGAAACTGCGGGGAGACCTCCTTGAAGGGAAGAAAACCGTGGCGGTTGCCGCCGTATTCGACGAAGCAGGCCTCTAAACTGGGTTCGATGCGGGTGATGACAGCTTGATAGATGTTGCTCTTGCGTTGTTCTTTGCCGGCGATTTCAATGTCGAGGTCGATGAGTTTCTGACCGTCAACAATGGCGACACGGAGTTCTTCCGGTTGTGTCGCATTGAATAACATGCGTTTCATTTTTATTTTTCTCCCGCGCTCTGACACGGGCAAGACTCAAGCTACATGCGGTTAAGCATGTGAGAGGCGCTGCTGACGGCGTATGTAATAACGGTAGGTCAAATCGGTTCTCTTTGAGTAGTTGGTCTTGTTTTGGGCAACAGGGCATTCGTTGCGACAGGGGAGAATTCCCGGATGAGAAAGGCAGCTGTCATGCGGCGCCCTTGCCAAGTCCGTCTCAACCCGTGTTGCAACTCGTCTGCCCTGTCACGGAAATCCACAGGTGCTTTGAGCGCGTAAATCAATTACTATCACTGCTGGTTCCGGTGAGCGATATTAACCGGGATGCGGTTGGCGGGGGCGCAGGGCGCCTGTGCAACAATCCGAACTGTACAAATCAGCCAGAAACTGTCGGCGGGAAATATATCCCAAACTTACCCAATCCAAAACGCGCGAACGGCGAAGTATAAGCATAATGAATAGTTTAAGCAAAGAATCTGTCACATTTGTTGAGATAGATGAAAGCGGCGAAGCGCAGCGCATCGACAACTTTCTTTTTCGACATCTCAAAGGCGTGCCGAAGAGCCACATTTACCGTATGTTGCGCGGAGAAGTGCGCGTGAACAAGAAACGCGTCGATCAGACCTATCGTCTGAAGCTGGGTGACCTGCTGCGCATTCCGCCCGTGCGTGTGGCGCAAAAAGAAGAAGTGCGGGAAGTCTATATCCCCGCCGTGGAGCTGCCGATTATTTACGAGGATGAGGCGCTGCTGGCGGTGAACAAGCCCGCCGGCATTGCGGTGCATGGCGGCAGCGGGGTGAGCTTCGGCGTAATCGAACAGATGCGCCGTGCTCGGCCGCAGGCCAAATTTCTGGAACTGGTGCACAGGCTGGATCGGGAAACATCGGGGGTTTTGCTGCTGGCAAAGAAGCGCTCTGCGCTCACCGCGATGCACGAAATCATGAGGGAAGGCAACAGCGACAAGCGTTATCTGACGCTGGTGCTGGGCAAATGGCTGAACGTCAAGCAGCACGTCAAACTGCCGCTGCACAAGTTTGACACGCCGCAGGGCGAGAAGCGCGTGATGGTACGCGAGGGCGGGCAAGTCTCGCATACCATTTTTACCCTGCAAAAAAACTGGCCTGGATTCAGTTTGTTGGAGGCGCAGTTAAAAACCGGCCGCACCCATCAGATCAGGGTTCATCTGTCGCATCTGGGTTTCCCGATTGCCGGGGATGACAAATACGGCGATTTTGTGCGCAACCGTGAGTTGATGAAGCAGGGGTTGAAACGCATGTTTCTGCACGCGCACAGCATCGCCTTCAATCATCCGCTCTCCGGTGAACCGTTGCAGATCAGTGCACCGCTGCCGCCTGAACTGGCGAGTTTTGTTGCAAAACTGGATGCGGCTTCATCTTAGCGGACTTGTTTTTTTCTGATGCCCTGAATTAGCAGATTACCCGTATGAGGTTATAATTGAGTGTTTGCTTATAAACCAGAGGGTTCATTCATGGTTCAAGCTGTTCATCACATTATTATCGTTGGCGGCGGTGCGGCTGGTCTTGAACTGGCTACCAAGCTGGGGAAAAAACTCGGTAAAAAGCATCTTGCCTCGATTACCCTGATTGATTCCAGCCGTACCCATATCTGGAAGCCCTTGTTGCATGAGGTTGCGGCAGGAACGCTGGATTCCTCCGAGGATGAGCTGGAGTATCTGGCGCAGGCGCGCTGGAATCATTTTCGTTACCGTTTAGGTCGCGTGGTGGGTCTGGATCGCGAGCGCCGTGAGGTGCTGCTGGCGTCTACTTTTAACGATGAAGGCGAAGAAATTATCCCCGAGCGCCGTTTCGGCTACGACACACTGGTGTTTGCCGTGGGCAGTCTGAGCAATGATTTCGGCATTCCGGGCGTACAGGAACATTGTCTTTTCCTCGACAGCACCGAGCAGGCAGAGCGTTTCCAGCAAAAGTTGCTCAACAGCATGCTCCGTGCGCATACCCAGGGCAAACCGATCCAGCCGGGGCAACTGGATGTCGCCATTGTGGGCGCGGGTGCGACCGGGGTGGAACTGGCTGCGCAGCTGCACCATGTCACCCGTCTGGTTTCCGCTTACGGGCTGGATAGCATCGATCCAGCGGAGGATATCAGGTTGCACGTGATTGAAGCCGGGCCGCATATTCTGCCGGCGCTGCCGCCTAAATTGTCCAACGCGGCGATGCTTGAGCTGCACCGCCTGGGGGTCACCGTTCACGTCAACCAGCGTGTGGTGAAAATTAACGCACAGGGTATCGTTTCTGCTTCAGGAGCGACCATTCCGGCTGCGATCAAGGTGTGGGCGGCCGGCATCAAGGCGCCTGATTTTCTCAAAGACATCGCGGGGCTGGAAACCAACCGCATCAATCAGTTGGTGGTCAAACGCAACTTGCTGTGTACGCGCGACGAAAATATTTATGCTATCGGGGACTGCGCAGCCTGTCCCATGGACGAACTGGGGAATAATGTCCCTCCTCGTGCCCAGGCGGCACATCAGCAGGCATCGACCTTGTACAAAACGCTTGCGCGCCGCCTCAAGGGTAAACCGCCGTTAGCTTACACTTACCGGGATTTTGGCTCGCTGGTCGCGTTGGGTAGATACAGCACCGTCGGTAACCTGATGGGCGGGCTGGCGGGTTCCATGATGATCTCGGGTTTTGTCGCGCGTTTCGTCTATCTCTCGCTGTATAAGGTGCATCAGGCTACGCTCTACGGATGGCCGCGTGCGATTCTCATCACCTTGCTGCATTTCCTGCGCAAGGGTATTGATCCTCAGGTGAAACTACATTAAGCCATAATGGGTTAGTTCGCAGGATGGATATTGCAATGTTCAACCCATCCTACGCAGGCTACCGGACTTCATTAAAAACCGTTTAGCAATTCCCGGCGACTGCTTTCGGTTACTCAAGGTTCGCGCAAGCGGTCACTCGTACTTGCATTTATTTAAGTGAAATCAGCCGCGCACCTAACAGGGCACCCGTCGTGACGGCAGCTAATCCCGCGAGGGTGAGCATCGATAGCGGTTCACCCAGAACAGGTACGGCGGCTATGGACGACAGGCCGGGCACGATAGCCATCAGCAGCGCCACCGTCTGAGCGCCTAGACGACGGACTGCAAAGGTATAGAGCATCATAGCGACGAATACGACCAGTACACCCTGATAGATTGCCTGCATGGCAATTTCAGCAACGGGTGCCTGATCCAGCGTGCTGGGCAGGAATAACCACCAGATCGGCAAATACAAAATTGCGCTGCCCAGTGTCGTGCTGACTGCCGCCGCGAGCGGTGGCACCGGGTAGCGACGCAGCAGCAGGGTGAACACCGCCCAGGAAGAAGAGCCGCAAAGAAACAGCAGGTCGCCTAACATCTGCATGCCCGTCAGGTGTGCTCCGTGGGTTAGCGTGTCGGCGGCGGTCAATGCGATACCTAAAAAAACCAGCATCAGTGCAATTCGCTGTGACGGTGACGGTTTTTGCCGTAGCCACAGCCAGGCAATCACGGCGGTGGTAAAGGGCAGCGCGCCGGGCAGCAACACGGCCGCGTGGGCAGCGGGCGCCAGGCGAAAGGCAACATACACGGCGATGGCGTAACCCACTCCGCCGAACACTGAAAACAGCAGAATCACTTTATACGGCGGTAAGGTCACGCGCGGCAGAAAAAACAGTGCGATCAGCGCGCCTACCCCGAAACGCAACGCGGTAACATCCCAGCCGGTCAATACGCCCTTGCCGCCATGGCGGCTGACCAGAATGAAACCTGCCCAGATGCAAATGGTAAAAAAGACCGCAATCAAGCCGGCGCGAGATGAATTGGATACGCTCATGTTGATTTGAAAGCGAAAGCTTTAATCAGACCGGGTTAATGTTTGGTGCGCGTCAAAAATACCGTGATTTCTTCACGGTCGTGGTAGAGCTGTTTGGCGCTCATCTTGTAACTGATGCCTTCCATCTCCAGACGCGAGCGGATGCCGCCCAGGGCAGCATCCAATGCGGCAACGCGCTGTTTCATCGGCAGTTTAAGATTGAAAATGGCATGGCGACACCAGCCGGAGGCAAACCAGTTGCTTATCAGTTCGGCGACCTTGGCGGGTTTTTCAACCATGTCGCAGATCAGCCAGTCCACTGCTTTGCGCGGCGCGAATTTAAAGCCGTCCTGCCTGAGGTGTTCGACCAGCGGATTTTTTGCCATCGCGCCTTTCATGTCGCCATTGTCCACGGCGGTTACGCGGATGCCGCGCCTGACCATCTGCCAGGTCCAGCCGCCGGGGGCCGCGCCCAGATCCGCCGCCGTCATACCGCTGCGCAATAATCGGGTCTGTTCGCTCTTGTCCAGAAACACGTCGATGGCTTCGGCAAGCTTCAGGGTGGAGCGGCTGGGTGCCTCGGCGGGCATGGACTGGCGGGCTATGCCCATGATGGAGGGCGAGCTGTTGTAGGGATCGCTTGTGCCTGTCAGTGCGGAAGCCTTGTCGGGAAAGAAGATATGCAGACGCGGTAGCTTGATGTCGTCAATCAGACGTCCTTGTTCGCGCAACGCTGTTTCCAGTAAAGGCTGAAAACGGCGGGTGAAGGCGGAGAGTGTCTTTCCGTCGTTGGTGTCCGGCACTTCCAGCCATAGTGCGCCGAAGTTGCCGGGCAGGGTGGCAATGGCGGCGAGTAACGGTGTGAGACGGTCGCGTTCGGGCAGCGCATCTATGGTGTGGTGCAAACGGATCAGCTGGCGCGCAAAAATCAGCTCCCGATAGTCGAGCGTTTGCTCGTTGATGGCGACGAGGGCATAGCCGCTGTCAGGGATGACATCTGGCTGCTCGGCCAGAACAGGGTGCTGTCGGCGGGCCTGGCCTACTGCCTCCTGCGCACAGTCCTTCTCGAAACCGGGGCGGCAATACAGCAGCCAGTTTGTAAGGGAAGCGCTGCCGTCAGGACGCGGTTTTGCCGCGCGTGCAGGTGTTTTGACTGCCACTATATTCAGATCCAGGAGCCGGGACATCTTGGTGCCGGCGCGGCGCGGCTTGGTCGCGACGACTTTTACCGGCGCTTTGCCTGGTTTAGATGCTGTTTGAGTCGATGAGCGACGCGGCTTGTCGTCCTTCGCAGAAGCTCCGCCGGAAATTATCTTTTGAGTCGTTTGAGTCCCGGCGCGACGCGGCTTAGCCGCATTGTCCTTCACCGAAACCTTTTTTTTGGGGTTTTTCGTTTGCATGCGCGTATTGTGTCACAGGTTTGGGAGTACAGGCGCGAAGGTGTTAATATTCAAGTTTTTCATAGTGACTGTGATGAGCAAACGTTACGATTTGATTGTGTTCGACTGGGACGGCACGGTGATGGATTCCACTGCGATTATCGCAGGATCGATTCAATCCGCCTGTCGTGATCTGGATTTGACCGTTCCAGACGATGAAACCGCGCGACATGTGATAGGACTGGGATTAAGCCAGGCATTGCGTCATGCCGTACCGGATGCGCCGGAAGCAATGTATGAGCCGCTGGTGGCGCGTTATCGCCATCATTTTCTGGCGCAGGATCAGGCGATCCCCTTGTTTGAGGGTGCGCGCGAGACGATCGCCGAGTTACATGAGGCGGGTTATGCGCTGGGTGTGGCAACCGGCAAGAACAGCGCCGGTTTGCAAAGGGCGCTTGAGTCGTCCGGGATGAAGCACTATTTTCATGCCACGCGTACGGCCGAGCAGACTTTTTCCAAGCCGAATCCGGCCATGTTGTTTGAACTGATGGAGGAATTGGCTGTCAGTGCCGGGCGTACCCTGATGGTCGGTGACACCACGCACGATGTGCTGCTGGCCCAGAATGCCGGTGTGGATGTGGTGGCGGTCGCCTTCGGCGCGCATCCGGCGGAGCAGTTGCTGGAGTTGAAACCGCTGGCGCTGATGCATGATTTTTCGCAACTGCGTGCATGGTTCAGGACCAACGCATAACTAAAATTTAAGGAATAAAATGTCAGAGCAAAATTGGGAACGCGATGTGTTGGAGAAGCTGGCGATGTCTGCCGTTCAGGAGCAGCGCCGCGCCAGGCACTGGGGCATCTTCTTCAAGGTGCTCACCCTGAGTTATCTTTTTATCGTCCTGTTCGTCTTCATGGGCTGGATGGGCAAGAGCGAAAGCGCGTTGAGCACGGGTAAACACACCGCGCTGGTGGACATGCAGGGGGTGATTGCCGCTGACAGCGCGGCGAGCGCCGACAACCTGATCCCGAGTTTGCAGGAGGCCTTCAAGGACAAGGATACCCAGGGCGTGATCCTGCGCATCAACAGTCCGGGCGGCAGTCCGGTTCAGGCAGGTCAGATCAACGACGAAATTCGCCGCTTGCGCGCCAAGTATCCTGCCATTCCCTTGTACGTGGTGGTGGGAGACGTTTGCGCGTCCGGTGGCTATTACGTGGCGGCAGCAGCCGACAAGATTTTCGTCGACAAGGCCAGTCTGATCGGCTCCATCGGTGTGTTGATGGATGGCTTCGGTTTTACCGGAACGATGGAAAAGCTGGGTGTGGAACGCCGTCTGGTGACCGCCGGCAGCAACAAAGGTTTCATGGATCCCTTCTCGACGGTTCGTCCCGACCAGCAGGAATATGCCAAACAGATGCTGGCCCAGATACACCAGCAGTTCATCGCCGTGGTCAGAGCCGGGCGCGGCACGCGTCTGAAGGAAACCCCGGATACTTTCAGCGGGCTGGTGTGGAACGGTCAGGCCGGTGTGGAAATGGGGCTGGCGGACGGTTATGGCAGTGTGGAATCGGTAGCGCGCGATGTGATCAAGGCCGAAAACGTCGTGGATTTTACGGTGAAGGAAGGTATTGCCGACAGACTGGTTAAACGCTTCGGCATGGGCGTGATGAGCGCGATAGGCTACTCAACGCAGGGCAGCGGGATTTCGCTGCGGTGAAATTTGCGTACCAATACGTTTGTGCCCTCTCCCTCCGGGATAACCAGCGACTTGACCGCTTGCGGGCTTAGTCGATTGGCTAGTAGTTTCACCAGAGGGTTTGGGTGAGGGAACGTGCACTGCGATTTGTATTGAGTAATCAAGCACGTTAGCGCAGCAGCGGCTTTAAGGCCTGCAGCACGTTAGTCATAATGCGTGGCTGTGCACTGGCGGCGGGATGCATGTTGTCGGCCTGGAACAAATCAA
>JAJXTL010000234.1 GCA_021783855.1 Pseudomonadota bacterium | reverse complement strand
CAGTATCGAATGCCATCCAGCGGAGCTAGCCAGTGATCAAACGCGCTGCCCAAACGGAACCACCCCGACTGTCCATTGATGGACCGGTTGCGCGTTGCGCCGGAGCCTGGATAGTACGGGAAATCGCGCCGCTCGAAAAACATCTGCCAGGCATCTCCTGGCCGGCCGCAGGCGATCTGATATTCGACTGCGCCGAGCTATCGGCGCTCGATACGACAGGCGCCTGGTTGCTGCACCGCACTGTCCATGCACTGGAACTGCGCGGATTGCGCATCACTCTGACCGGCTTGCGACCTGAGTTCACCGTTTTGTTGCAACTGATTGCCTCCCGCACCTTCGCGCCTGAAGCTTGCGCACCCGCCATTCCAAATGTATTGGCCCGCATCGGCCAATCGTCCTGGGGCGGACTCACAGGGGTGTATGACATGCTGGCCTTTATCGGCGAGACCTCGGTCATCCTGCTGCGATCGCTGATTCAGCCACAGCGCATCCGCTGGCGCCCCATACTCCGCAACCTGCAATCCGCTGGGTTTGAGGCGTTGCCGATTGTCGGACTGTTATCTTTCCTGATGGGTCTGGTCATCGCGTATCAGGGCGCGGATCAGTTGCAGCGCTTCGGCGCCAATATTTTCATCGCCGATCTGGTGGGCTTGTCGATGCTGCGTGAGTTATCCCCGCTGCTCACCGCCATCATCGTCGCAGGGCGCTCCGGCTCCGCCTATGCCGCACAAATCGGCACCATGAAAGTCACCGAAGAAATCGATGCGCTGCGCACCATCGGTATATCGCCTGCCGAATTGCTGGTCTTACCCAAGCTGATCGCACTGATTATCGCGCTGCCGCTGCTTACCGTTTATGCCGACATCACCGGCGTACTCGGCGGCATGATCATGGCGCGCTCTAAACTCGATGTCAGCTTCGATGTGTTTCTCGACCGTTTGGGCGACGCGATTCAACTGTCCTCCTATCTGACCGGCGTCAGTAAGGCGCCGGTCTTTGCCGTGATCATCGCGCTGGTCGGCTGCTACCAGGGCTTGCAGGTTACCGGCAGCGCCGACAGTGTAGGCCGACAGACAACGGTGAGCGTGGTGCAGGCCATCTTTCTGGTCATCCTGTCAGATGCCTTTTTTTCCATTGCATTCAACTGGTTGCAGATATGAAAAACGTAGCGCACATCGCCCTTTCTCCGTTCCCTCACCCAAACCCTGATGAGGTAACTAGCCATTCGACTAAGGCATCAAAAAACGATGCCCAAGTCGCTGGTTATCTTCCGGAGGGGAGAGCGCAGCGAGGGGGGCGAAGCCGGACAAACGAATCGCTACGCGAATTTCAAAATACTGAGCCGGTCATCGCCATCAGCAATCTGCATTCCCGTTTCGGTCAAAACGTGGTGCATGACAACATCAGCCTGAGCGTGGCGCCGGGTGAAATTTTCGCACTGGCAGGCAGCAGCGGTTGCGGCAAGTCCACCCTGCTGCGCACCATTTTGCTGTTGCAAAAGCCGGTGTCGGGTTCGATCCGGTTGTTCGGCCGGGAAGTGCTTGGTCTGAACGACGAACAAGCCCTGCCGCTGCGCCGCCGCTTCGGCGTGATGTTCGAGCGGGGCGCACTGTTCGGCTCGCTCACCGTCGCGGAAAACGTGAGCATGGTGCTGCACGAACACACACGATTTGGGAAAGCCTTGATAGCGGAAGTGGCCGCACTTAAAATCGCCCTGACCGGGCTACCCTCTGATGCAGGCGCCAAGTATCCGAGCGAATTGAGCGGCGGCATGCGCAAACGGGCGGCGCTGGCACGCGCCATCGCACTCGATCCCGAGTTGCTGTTTCTCGATGAGCCCACCGCAGGACTCGACCCCTTAAGCGCTGCCGGCATAGACGAGCTGATACTGAGCTTGCGCAATGCGCTGGGATTGACCATCATGCTGGTCACGCATGACCTTGATCTGCTGTGGCGCGTAGCCGACCGGGTCGCGGTGCTGGGTGAAGGCCATATTCTGGGAGTCGGCACCATGGCGGAATTATCGAAAATGGAACATCCGATCATCAGGGACTATTTCTACGGGCCTCGCGGACGCGCCGCGAGTGAACAGGCATGGAAGAAAAGGTAAATTTCGCGGTAGTCGGCATCTTCGTACTGCTGCTGGGTACGGCACTGATAGGCGGCGTGCTGTGGCTTAGCAGCGGAAAATCCTACCGCATCGCATACGATGTCTACCAGGCCTACATGAGGGAGTCCGTATCCGGGCTGAATCTAAATGCGCCAGTGCGCTATCGTGGGGTGGAGGTCGGACGAGTGCAAAAAATCAAGCTCGCACCGGACAACGTAGAACAGGTGCAACTGACGCTGAACATCCAACACGGCACACCGATCAAGGTGGATACGGTGGCGCTGCTCCAGACACATGGCCTGACCGGCCTCACATATGTCGAACTGACCGGCGGCAGCAGGGACTCGCCGGCACTTGAAAAGCAGAGCGGAGAGGCATTCCCTGTGATCAAGACAGGGCCATCGCTGATGAAGCGTCTGGATACATCGGTCAGTGCCTTGCTTGTCAATCTCAACCGCACCTCCGAAAATTTCAACGCCTTGCTCAATGAGGATAACCGCCACGCCATCGGACACACGCTGGCCGATCTTGAAATCCTGACCCATACCCTGGCATCACGGCAGAGCACAATTGATTCCAGCCTTGCCAACGCGTCAGTCACCATGGCAAACACCGCGCGTCTGTCCGGTGAACTTCCGCAACTCGCACTGCGCATCCAGCACAGTGCGGATACCTTCGATCGCATGTCCGGCGAGGTTGAGCGTGCCGGTGTCAGCACACGCGCAACGATGGACAGCGCCCGGCAATTCACCAGTGAAACGCTGCCGGAAATTCAACAACTGGTGCTGCAATTGCGTGATTTGACCGGCTCGTTGCAGCGTTTGAGCGGTGAACTGGAACAAAACCCGAGCATGCTGTTGCGCGGCAAGGCCGCAGCAACACGCGGCCCGGGCGAATGATAGCCAGCTGAAGTAATGCGAAGGGAACCGAGATGAACAAATACCTTACCTGCTGGATGGCAGCCTTGCTGCTCACCGGATGTACCGCCTTTTCGGCACCCAAAGTTGAAAACACGCATCTGTACCTGCTCGATGCAACTCCTGCCGATCAGGTAGCGGGGCAGCGGCGTGATCTGGTTCTGGCAGTCAGCCAGCCTGACAGCTGGCCCGGCTTCGATACGCCTCAGATGGCCTACCTGCGCCAGCCGCTGGCTCTGCAGTATTTCGCAACCCATCGCTGGGCGGACACCCCATCAAGAATGCTCAAACCGCTGCTGGTACGCGCACTTGAACCTCATTTTCGCGCCGTCGTGCAGGCCCCTGGCATGCTGCCCGCCGATCTTCGTCTGGATACGGAAATCGTCAAGCTGCAACAAAATTTCTCCGTCAAACCCGGCAGGATACAACTGATATTGCGTGCACAACTGACAGACGTGAAGAACAAGCGGGTCATCGCAACGAAGCTGTTCGATGAAACAGAAAATACCGACAGCGACGACGCCTACGGCGGCGTGCTGGCCGCCAATCGTGCGCTGCAGCGGGCACTGCAACATCTGGTCGCATTTTGCCTTGACGCATCGCAGCTGGAGTAAGATGGAGGCGCTTAATGTAAAATTCGCACAACGATTCGTTTGCCTCCTCGCCCGCTTGCGGGAGAGGATTGAGGTGAGGGGAACGGGCATGGTGAGTTTGCGAGTTGATGCCCGCCGGGTATCATCCCTGCGAAAATTATTGTATTTTCAGGGGTAGCACCAATTCCATGCCCGTT
Source organism: Pseudomonadota bacterium (assembly GCA_021783855.1). Next base: position 152 of record JAJXTL010000234.1, on the reverse strand, counting down.
GAATTTTTTGATAGGTAACTTTTTTAAAAGGAGAACCATCATGCAAAACGACACACTGGAAGCCGACGTAAAGAGCGCCATCGGGCAGGGTCACAATGTACAGGAACTGGTAAAACAGCTGACCCTGCGTCGCATCAGCGCGCGTTCGCTGG
>JAJXTL010000233.1 GCA_021783855.1 Pseudomonadota bacterium | reverse complement strand
GCGGGGCGGACTACAGCGTGCTGCCGCAGGAAGTGATCAACCGCGCGGATGCGGCGCTCTACGCCGCAAAGGATGCGGGCCGCAACATTGTCTTCCACTACGAGACGCTGGTCAGGGAAGGCGTACTGAAGGAAACCCAGACGGGCAGCATAGACCTCTTCTGATGACTGGCGATCAGAAGGGACGAATATGGATTTCAAGGGAAGAGGGTTTCCGTTCCGTTTCAGGTGCGCATGTCAGGGCATGTTCCGGGCATGGCGCAGCGAGGCGAGCTTCAAGACTCAGGTGGTATTCGCTGTTCTGGCCATTTCCTCGCTTTTCTTCCTCAAGCCACCGCTCTCCTGGTGCGCGCTGGTGATCGTGATGGTCTGCCTAGTGCTGGCTTTTGAGCTCGTCAATACTGCCCTGGAGCATGTGCTTGACGGGCTTCATCCCGAAAAAGCGGAGTTCGTGCGCATCGCAAAGGATTGCGCAGCAGGCGCGGTCCTGCTTGCCAGTTTATGCGCGGTCGCGGTCTATGCGATGATGCTGGTCGCGCTGTGCTGAGACCTGGGCGCGTTGCACTTGTTGAAAGTGGTTCAATGGACTACACTTAAACATGGAATTCGAGTGGGATGAAGCCAAGAGCGATACTTGTTTCCGGGAGCGGGGTTTTGACTTCGCATACGTTGCATTCGTCTTCTCCGATCCAGATCGGATCATTCGGCAAGATACGCGATATAGCTATGGGGAAGAACGTTACCAGCTGATCGGCCTTGTTGAAGAGCGTTTGTTCGTGGTTGTCTACACTCCGCGCCGCGAAGCAATTCGCATCATTTCTGCTCGAAAGGCCAATTTACGTGAGGTGAAACAATATGAAAACCGTTCGCATGAAGGTTGACGTCCAGAATTCCAAAACCAAACCTGACGGTCGGATTGACGCCGGCCGTGTCGATGCAACCACCGAGGCGGACATTGCAAAACATAAGGCCGCGGACGACGCGAATGCCATGCTGGATGCTGCAAAATTCGCGCGGCGCGTGCGCAGGCGTTTGGGATTCAGCCAAGCCGAGTTTGCCGAGAGAATCGATGTTTCGCTGGATACCATCCGTAACTGGGAGCAGGGCAAACGTTGCCCTACAGGTGCAGCAAAAGCGCTGCTGAAAGTGTTGGACAAGGCTCCAGAAGCTGCGCTGGCGGCCTTGCATTGAGCCTTTTTGTGATCAACCTCATAAATCCTGTTTTCCGGTGTTTTGTAAAATAGCTCTTGGCGCGGTGCATGCGATGATGCTGGTCGCGCTGTGCTGAATCAATGGTTCCGGATGGAAGGCTTGAAAAGCTACAATGCATTGCATAGAATGCGACGTAATACAAACCATGCGGGAGATGAGCATGCCGACTGTTCAGGCCAAGGATTCGTCCACCCGGACGATCAACGTACGGTTGCCAATGGCGGTTTATGAAAAACTGGAAGCCTTGGCAAATGCAACGGCGAGAACCAAGAGCTTTGTCACGCTGGAGGCGCTTTCGACCTATCTGGAAGCGCAAAGCTGGCAGGTGCAGGACATACAGGCTGGCCTTGCTGAAGCCCAGCGGGGTGACTTTGCCAGCGATGCGGAGGTGAATGCGGTATTTGCCAAGCATGGGGCCTGAACATGGTGCGGCCGCTGCGTTGGACACGCAGGGCACTGGGCAGGCTCGATGAAATCGCCGCGTTCATTGCCCAGGACAATCCGAGCATAGTTGCCGGCTTCGTGCGCGAGCTCCGAGAGAAGGTCGATGTGCTGCGCAGGCACCAGATGGGCATGCCGGGCCGGGTGTATGGCACCAGGGAAATGGTGCTGCACAAAAACTATGTGGCGGTTTACCGGATCAACAACGATGAAGTTCAAATTCTGACCATTCTGCATGCTGCGCAGAAGCGGTAAGGCGTCGTCGAACCCGGAGGTCTGTATGCGCCTTGCGTAGTACGTTTCCGATTAGCTCAGGCGGCGGTGGAGCTCATGGCGTCTATTTGCGGGTGGCTGAAAAAGCAGCGGCAGCAATCCGGACCATGCTCGGGTGCAGAGTGCCCAATTTGGGGATCTGACCGTGGGGCGCATGGGGCGGTACCGAGAAATACTCGTCGTTGTACGGCAGATCGAGCGTCTTGCTCAAGTCAAACTTGGTGTCGTAGCTGAGACCGGCACTGGCATAAGCGGCAGTATACTCGCCCTTGGTGATCCGGAATTCGCCGCTGTAGAGCCGATCGGTTTTTTGACTGGTTCCATAGGCCACGCTCACGAAGATCCGGCCCTCGTCGTCTTCCCTGGTCGAAGTGATGAGGCCCGGGCGTGGTTTGGGTTTTGGGTGGATGTTGTCAGGAAAGTGGCACCAGGCGATATCGCCTGCCGCTGGCTCTGGCCACCACCGCATCAGGCGTTTTTCATTTCAAAGAGACTGCTGCGCACAGTGCCGCCTTTGGCCTTTGGCGCTGACTTTTTGATTTGGCTGATCTGTGCTTTGGTGAGCGCTCCCTCATCGGCCCCGTATTGGGGAAGCACTTTGGTGGCCAGCTCATGCAACGCCAGGTGAATGACCTGGGTTTCATCCACGCCCAGCACTTCGGCCAAACGTTTGGCGGTGGTGCGTGTCACGCCTGTCGCGCTGTCTTGTGGGCGGTAGCGAAATGCAATTTGAGCGGTGGCGGCAGTCATGCTGATTCCTTCTGGTAGATATCTGAAAGATATCCGATGGGTCCGTGTTTGTCAACCGTATGTAATGGAATGGACGTACGTTTCCCCTGACGGCATCGAAGTGCCAGAGTAGTAGCTGTTTGATGCATGCTGCGCAGAAGCGGTAAGGTATCTGCAAACATCAATGTTAGCCCGCGCTTCGGGCAGCGTGTTTTCGAATTGACACTCGTGCGTATTGTCCGCTACAGTCCCATGGTTGAAGAGATAAGGGGCGTGATGGTGTTGCGGTTCATTTTTGCGGTATTGCTTACTTCTGCCTGCGCGCTGGCCAGCGCGCAGGGTGACCCTTCGGCGGCTCCCGATCTGGGCCAGGTGCCATCAGCGACAGGCCAGTCGAACAATGGCGGGCTTCCTCCCATACCCAGCCTGAACCAGGCCCCGCATTCCCTGCCGCAAACATGCCTGGACAAGGGAGGGAAGATCATCCCGTTCGGCGACGGGTCAGGATGCGCGCAACAGGCTCAGAAGGGAGTGCAGAAGCCTGCCGCTGAGCTGAAAGAGACGGAATTCCAGAAGTTCGTTGGCGAATCGATAGGCAAGAGCCTTCCGATGTATGGCTACAGCATGTTCGATGCGGCACCCGACACCTTCGCGCCCCTTGAGAATGTTCCGGTGACCGCGGATTACGCGGTGGGGCCGGGGGATGAGATCGTGATCAAGGCATGGGGGCAGCTCGATGCCGACCTGCGCCTCAGGGTCGACAGAACAGGAGCCATCTACATTCCCAAGGTCGGCAGCGTGAATGTCGCCGGCGTCAAATATCAGGATCTCAAGGGAGTCATAGGGAGCGCGATAGGCAAAAATTTCAGGAATTTCGATCTCGACGTGAACCTGGGGCAGCTGAGATCCATCCAGGTCTATGTCGTCGGTCAGGCTAGGCGCCCGGGAAGCTATACCGTGAGCTCGCTCTCAACGCTTGTCAACGCCATCTTCGCATCGGGCGGACCCTCTTCAACGGGATCGATGAGGAACATCCAGTTGAAGCGTCATGGCCAGGTGGTGACCGAGTTCGACGCCTACGATTTTCTTTTGAAGGGCGACAAATCCAAGGATGTCCCGCTTCTGGATGGCGACGTGATCTACATCGCGCCGATAGGGCCGGTCGCTGCGATCACCGGGAGCGTCAACAATCCGGCCATCTTCGAACTCAAGGAAAAGTCCGACCTTGCCGATCTCGTCGGGATGGCGGGAGGGCTTTCCACGACCGCAGCAGGCCAGAGGGTGGAGGTGGACAGGATAGAGGACCGCAAGGACAGGACGGTGGCGGACTTTGATCTCGACCAG
>JAJXTL010000232.1 GCA_021783855.1 Pseudomonadota bacterium | reverse complement strand
CCGGTCCACACTCGTGATCACCACATAGTTGAGTCTCAGGAGGCCGATGGAGCGCGCGAGGTTCGTGGGCTCCTCGGGATCCGGGGGATTGGGTTTGCCGTGCGCTACGTCGCAGAACGGACAGCGCCTCGTGCACACGTCGCCAAGGATCATGAAGGTCGCCGTGCCCTTGCTGAAACATTCGCCGATGTTGGGGCACGCAGCCTCTTCGCACACAGTGACCAGGTTGTGCTCCCTCAGCAGCCGTTTGACATCGTGGTAGCCCGTGCCTGAACCTGTTTTCACGCGTATCCATTCCGGCTTGCGCAGACGCTCCTGCAGGGGCACGATCTTGATCGGATTGCGCGCCGTCTTGGCAGCGCCGGTTTGTTTTTCAATAGTGCTCATAGATACCTTCGGGTTTTGTCAGGTAGTGGCTGTCTCGATCCAGTTGGTTGAGGAAAGATTGATGACGGGAAGGGCTTGAAATCCACGGTCTGTTTGCCGCTGTTATTGTACATCAAGGTACAGGCAATATTCTCCCGCCCGTTGATCGGTGTCTGGCTGGGGTATTCATCCTGAACATGCAGTTGCCAGACAATCGCCACCGGCAAAACGCGCCGATTGCCATCAGAAATCATCAGACATGCGACGATGCGATCAACGCAATTGAACGGCGCGTATGGCTTCCTCCTTCAAACAGACTCGAAGCATTGGCACATGATTGCAAGGGTCAATGGAGCACCCGCATCATCGACCAGTGGCGCGTTTGCTTCCGCTTTGAGAATGGCGATGCTTACGATGTGGAAATCACCGATTATCATTAAGGAAACATGGATATGATTAAGAATGGACTAGGGGCACAGCTGTTCGGGCGGGCTTTCAATCAGTCGCCGCAATATTGGTTCAATCTTCAACAATTCCTTAGGATTTTTGTGATATGTGTGCCAGCGTACTGAGCGTCTTTGTACGAACGAAAATAATGTCACGTTGAAGCACAAGTTCCGGTAGTGGCCGGGACGAGAAACCAAACCGGGAGAATAAACATGTAAAGCTGGCGGATACCAATCAATTTTCTACGCACGCGTCTTATTGCAGTGACAGCGCTGGTCGCCACCTTGGCTTTCCCGCCGATAGCAGCTTTGGCAGCCGAAAAAAATGCGCATGAGGATCTCGTCGAGCTCCGCATCAAGGATATGCATAACAAGCTCAAGGTCACTGCGGAACAGGAAGAGCAATGGGGGAGGTCAAACAGGTCATGCTCGATGATGCAAAAGCCATGGACAAGCTTACCCAGGCCAGGGTCGAGCATGCCAAGGATATGAATGCTGTAGACAATCTTGAATCTTACAGCGAGATTACTGATGCACACGCTGACGCCATCAAGAAACTGATCCCGGTGTTTGCCGATCTTTATGCCAGCATGTCTGGCGCACAGAAAAAGGAAGCTGATGCGCCGTTTCGTCGTCATGGTCACAGGCACGAGGTTCATAAGCATGCTCACAAGAAATTGGAAAGCAAATAGGGGTATGGTCTTGCTTGAATAGCGTTGTTCCTGCTGCAACGGTCACTCCAGAAGATAAGGTGTCAAAATGAAATCTTCAATATTGCAAACTGTCAACTTCAGGGCAGCCAGCCGCAGTGCTGTCATGATGGTTGCCTTGGTGTCGGTAATAGGCGGCTCATATCTCTCGCCGGCCTTCGAGTTGATCTCCGCAACCCGCGGTATGTTGTAACCTGATATGATTGATGTCACTGATGCAAGCTTGTTTCAAGGCAAAGTTTATATCGCATGATCACTGAAATGATAGGACGCTTTTGCTTTATCGTATCGACTCTCGCGGTCTTGAGTGGATGTGCAACGCTTGCACCGGGTGCAAGTTTCCCAAAAATACAATCCTCCGCACTGGCTCATCCTGAAGAGACAAGGCTCGGCCTACAGTTCGACAATGCCGGGCGAGAGCATGGCGGCGACTCCGGGTTTCGTATTATCCCTGCAGGCGCCGACGGGTTTTTGACCCGAATGCAAATGATCAATGCTGCACAAAGAACACTCGACCTGCAATATTTCATTTTTCGCGGAGATGACACGGGGCAGCTGCTGACTGGCGCTGTATTGCGTGCAGCCGATCGCGGGGTGCGTGTGCGCGTGTTGCTCGACGATGGAGAAACCATGGCGGGTGATGAGCAGATAACAAGGCTTGAGGCACATCCCTCTATCGAGATTCGAATATTCAATCCCTTCGCATATCGTGGTCATAGTACGTTGCTCAGGGCGACCGAATTCATGTTCAACGCATCACGGCTAGACTACAGGATGCACAATAAACTGCTTGTCGTTGACAATGCCATTGCGTTGATAGGCGGCAGAAATATCGGCGATCAATACTTCCAGATCAACCCGGAGTCCCAGTTTGCCGACGATGATGTGTTTGCGGCAGGACCCATCGTCCAAAAACTTTCCGGGACTTTTGACGAGTTCTGGAACTGCGACCTGTCAATTCCTGCCGAGGCGCTGACGGGTGGAAAATCGTCCCATGCCTCATTGAAAGAGCGACGCGTGGAATTGAAGGCGCAGAGTCGAGAGATGAAGGAAACCGGGATTGACTATGTGAAACGGGTTGCAAGCGGCGAACCTTTTAACGGGATAGTCTCCGGCCGCTTGCCACTGATTTGGGCGCATGCACAGCTGGTTTATGACAGCCCTGACAAGAAAAAAGTGGAAGATGGCGAGATGGTCGGCAGGCTGATGCACCGCGCAGTGGCCGATGCCGCCCTCGCGGTAAAGTCCGAATTGCTGATGGTCACGCCCTACCTGATACCGGGAAAGGAAGGCATGCAGTTGATCGAAGACTTGCGCAAACGCAAGGTGCGTGTGCGCGTCCTGACCAGTTCACTTGAAGCATCGACGGTCTTGCTGGCTCAAGCAGGTTATATGCATTATCGGGTTCCCCTGCTTGAAAGTGGTGTGGAACTTTGTGAAATCCGCTCCCTTTTGGGCAACACCAAAGGCAGCGGTGAAACGAAGGCAATATCGCGCTATGGCAATTATTCGCTGCACGCAAAACTGTTTGTATTTGACCGTCAGAAGTTGTTCATAGGCTCGATGAACTTTGATCAGCGATCGATGCATCTCAATACCGAGATCGGTCTGATCATCGACTCTCCAGAGCTTGCGCAACAGATTGCTGCGCGTTTTGAAGCGATGGTTCAGCCGGTCAATGCCTACAAGCTGGTATTGCGTCAAAACGATGCGGGGCTGGTGTGGCGCACTCGGGAAGATGGAAAAAACATTGAATACGACACGGAGCCGGCAAGAAGCAACTGGCAAAGAATCAAGGCCAATGTTTTATCCTTGCTGCCCGTAGATGATGAGCTATAACAAAAAATGCAACCAGATTGGGAAATGCCATGCCGGTATTAAGTGTCAATCTTGATGCGCCTAATAAAATTGGCACTGGCCCGGTCGGACCCATCCTTGAACGAAATCGCACGAGGATCGGCTTGCTGTTCTTCAACCTTTGCAGCACCGGTAATCAGCCCCGGGCGAAGTTTTTTAACCATGATTCCGCTCGGTACATCATTTCTGTTTTTTCCGATTTGGCTATCGCGCAAATTTACTGATCAATTGGCGCGGAAAACTGATGTTTGTCGCCCATTTGATCATTGAACTGAAAGAAGTGTCATGATGTTCACTTCGACTGCGTGATGCTGGCGGTCGTCAATCAGTAAAATGGTTTTGTCTGGGCGTTCGATGCCATTTACCTTGACTTGCATTGTGTCACTCTGCGCAGCATAGTCAGCAACCTGCTGAGTGACAGTGATGTGGTAGATGGTCTCGCGATAGCGGTAGTGTATCTTGTAAGACTTCCAGTGGACCGGAATGCACGGTGTAATGCGCAGATGGTCTATTTCCAGTCGCAGACCCAGCAGTGTTTCCACGCTCAGCCGGTACATCCAGCCCGCAGCCCCGGTGTACCAGGTCCAGCCGCCGCGGCCTGTGTGAGGTGGTGCACCGTAA
>JAJXTL010000231.1 GCA_021783855.1 Pseudomonadota bacterium | reverse complement strand
TCCGCTCTGGCGTTCTTCCGGTTATTTGGTGAAGTTGTTTTTCTTGTCCTTGCCGGATGTTGAGATGGCAATTGAGCGTGTATCCATCCGCGTCAAGCAAGGTGGTCACAATGTTCCTGAGGATGTCATTCGACGGCGCTTCGCGCATGGCATCAAGAATTTCGAGCGCTATAAGTTGCTGGTGGATAGTTGGCAGATGTACGATAATTCCGGTGCACCACCTGTTTTACTAGATGAAAGTTGAATGCCATGAAAGCACCTGTCTCGCACTCAAAAGACCCCGACCTGCAAAAGGCCCCGCAGGCATTGATGCGCGCTTCCGAGAAGGCGCGACAATTGGCAGAGCAAACCGGCACGCCCTTTGTCGTGCGCAAACCTGTTGCGACTGAAAAGCGGAAATAGTCAGTTTGTCTGGTTTTCCGTTCGCCCTGAGCTCGTCGAAGGGGACATCAAAATTCTCCATTCATGGTTCGACAAGCTGTGCGTGTGCTGTTGGGGCGAACGCCCCTTACAGCCACGGCCTACTTCTTGCGGGTGCACCACGAACGGAGGATTTTGATCAGTTCAGTGGGTCGTGTTCGAATATTTCTTTAAACAGTTTTGCTCGGCTATACCTTCAATCTGAATTACTCCACCAACCCGCTTTCCCGCTGATGCCGGATGGCAAGGATGTCCACCCGGTCTTGTTCAGGCAGGTAGCGATACAGTGCGACATAGCCTGTGCGCCCTTTAGAAATCACCAGTTCACGCAGGTTGCCAACTGGCCACCCGATCAGTGGGTGACGTTGCAATATCCTGGTGGCATCTACGATCTCGTTGGCTGCCTCGGTGGCAATGGCTGGTGCTTCTCGTACGAGAAAGTCGAAGATGCGCTCAAGATTGGAGAGGGCGCGCTGGCTGAAATAGACCGCGGGCATGTTTAGCGAGTGTTAGGGAAAATTGATGAGTTCATGCTTCGACAGGCTCAGCACGAACGGATGTGGAAGGAGTTCATGCTTCGACGGGCTCAGCACGCGGCTATTTTTTCGTGCGCGGTTTGCTTTTTGCGATGCTCGCGGGCTTGGGGCGTTTGGCGGGTTTGCCCGCCGCTTTGCTGATGATGTATTCGTGTACGTCCTGCATGGCGTAGAGCGCGCCGCCCGCATCCACTTCGGCTGCGGAGGCAAGCGCGTCGCCGATAAAGGACTGACGCATCTCGGCCAGCCTGGCCTGCGCTTCAAGCGCTTCGATCATCCAGGCGTGTCGCGTTTTGGAGCTTGAGTCGGCGAGCGGCGCGATGCGCGCCTTGAGTTCTTCGGGTAATTTCAGGGTGGTGGTGGCGGCCATGTTTTACTCCTTGAGGCGGGTGTTAAAAAGGTAACACCTGGTGATTTTGGCGTCAATGGTTTCGCCCGGCGCGGGTGACATTGTGGACAGGAGGTTCGATTCTCGTGTTGAACAAACCAAGGGAAGAAGCCCGGCTGCTTGAGCTAACGGGCTCCCGTGTCGGCACTGGCGGTCTCGCACACGGCCAAATCCAGTGGCCCTTCCGGAAAAAATCAGGGATGGTCAAATACGGTCAAACGCCTTTCTTAAATTGGCGACGGTTTGATCGACATTCTTCAGTTTTTCAAGACCGAACAAACCCAGCCTGAATGTCCGGAAGTCGGGCCTTTCATCGCATTGCAGCGGCACGCCCGCAGCGATCTGCAATCCCTCCAGAATAAATTTCTTCCCATTCTGAATATCCGGGTCGGAGGTATAGCTCACCACTACTCCGGGTGATTGAAAACCCGGTGCTGCAACCGATGTGAAGTTTTTCGATTCAAGCAAGGAGCGCACTTTCAAACCCAGGTCAATTTGCCTTGCCATGGCTGTCGAGAGACCGAGCGCTTGCGTCTCTTTCATGTTGTTGCGCAAGATCTTTAACGCATCAGTTGGCATTGTCGCGTGGTAAAGATGGCTGTCATTTTCATAAGTCTCGATAATCTGCAGCCACTTTTTCAAGTCCATGGCAAAGCTGTTGCTTTGCGTATGATTGATTTTCTCGCGCGCGCGTTCGTTAAGCGCGATCATTGCGCAGCACGGTGAGCTGCTCCATCCTTTTTGCGGTGCCGATATCAGCACGTCGACTCTGCATTGTTTCATGTCAACCCACATTGCCCCCGAAGCGATGCAGTCCAAAACGAATATGCCGTTGACGGATTCAACGGCTGCGCCGATTGCCTGCACATAGTCGTCCGGCAGGATGATCCCAGAGGACGTTTCAACATGCGGCACAAATACGACCGTCGGCTTTTCGTTTTTGATGAAGGCGACAACCTCTTCGATTGGTGGCGGTGTAAAGCAGCCTGTTGCGGAGTTGTCGATTTGTCTTGCTTTAAGCACATGGGAATCCTGTGTGATGTTTCCCATTTCCAGGATCTGGGTCCAGCGATAACTGAACCAGCCATTGCGCACGATCAGGCATTTCTGGTTTTGCGCGAATTGGCGCGCAACCGATTCCATGCCAAATGTACCGCTGCCGGGAACAATGATCGCCGAGTGGGCGTTGTACGTCGTTTTGAGAATTGCAGAGATGTCCTTAACAATTTGCTGAAATTGTTTTGACATGTGGTTCAGGGATCGATCGGTATAGACAACCGAAAATTCAAGCAATCCATCGGGGTCAACGTTGGGAAGTAAACCGGGCATGATATTTCCTCTGCATGTTTATGGTGGAGATTCAAATATACAAATCGTTGAAACCAGATCGGGTGCGGCAAAAATTAATTATTACATATAGTCGTATCTTGATTGGCGCAAACAATCGGGGACAGCACGGTTGCGGAAACTGTAGTGCGAAACTGCTGTCATAGCGTCATAACGCTTATGTCCATAAGGTGCTTGTGGTTGTGCCGAACGGCAAAGGTTTGAAGGATCTGCCGCCAAGGTAGGCGGTGCAAGCCATGTGGTTGGCATGAGCGGTTCATTTCAACCTGATTCACTGCAAGTGGAGGTCTATCATGTTCTCACCTGTGACGATCCCTTTCGGGGCGAAAATGCTTTTCAATACCGCGACGATCAAACCCGGTGTTGCTTTCGAAGATGTCGAGCTGGCGCTGGGCGAGATGTGCAATGTGGTGAAAGATACCTATGGCGGCGACAAGGGCGGCTTCATCGTCGGCCAGGTTTATGAATTCTCCGGTTTTGTTTCGGACAAAGGCTCGTTGAGCGATTCGAGATCGGCGGAAAAGCATATTGCAATCGTGACCTACTGGAAGTCTTTCGAGCAGCACGAACGGTCGCACGCAGACAAGGCATTCAAGGATAAATTCGCGGCCCTGGCCGAGCTATGTGTCGAGAGCAAGGAGTTGGGTTACGACATGCTCTGGCAGGGGGCGCCGGAATAAACGGGATGAAGGGGACGTATCACGGTTTCCGTGAATCGATGGAATAAAGACCAAAGGGGGCTGTTCGAAATGCAAGGAGCCAAAGGGGGGCACATTAACCCTTTTACCTCATTCGCAAAGGCATTAAAAATAAAAGCGGCTTGAGGTAGATTCCTCAAGCCGCTTCTTAATTACGCCCCCCGAGCGGCATGCCTGTTTTTATTTTGAAGATACAAGTCACTCCCAGCCGGGGTTGCGCAACGCCTGAACACCGGCGCTTGTTATTTTTATTTTCCGAGCACGTCTTTGCGTGTGCTTTCCGCGATTCCAGCGCACTGGGCGATCAGGTGTCCCGGAACATTCAGTTCCTTGAGCGTGGCGCCCAGGTTCTCCATCACCGCATTGAAGTGGGAATCGTTCAGGCCCTTGGCTACCAAGTGTGCATGGCCATGGCGCATGTCTTCCCCGGTGTAGTTGTGCGGGCCGCCGAAAGCCATTGTCAGGAAAGCTTTTTGTTTGGCGGCTTGCTTGTCCATGTCGACGCTGTCAAAGAAATGGCTGATGCGCGAATCTTTCAGAACCTTGCGGTAGAAGATGTCGACTGCCGCATTGACTGCCGCTTCGCCGCCGAGTTGCTGATAGATGGATTGCGCGGATGCGGCGGATGG
>JAJXTL010000050.1 GCA_021783855.1 Pseudomonadota bacterium | reverse complement strand
CCAACGTCGCGCCCCTGCCAGTTGTCAGGCAGATTGACGGCCAGCCGCTGTTCGCCCTGCCAGGCAGACCAGTAAAATCCGGCGCCGCAGGCGAAAGCCGCGATCAGCAGCGCGCGGACGATACGTAATGCCAGAGAAATGTTGATTAAATCCGTTCGCATTGAGCTTGTCGAAATGCGCTGTTTTTGAATGTTGGTAAAGGCTTCGACAGGCCCAACCCGAACGGTTCTGATAACTTGGAGAAGAATCAGCAGCCCCAGCGGCAAGCCTGCAAGCAGCCATCCCCGGGCAAGATTCGGCAGTACAGCCTGCTGTTGCAGCAGCCATACGCCTAAAGTAAAAAATATCGTGAAGAGAACCATGCGGCATAGCTTACCGCCGAATCAGGTGCAGTAGGTATTTCCTGATGCTGAAACTCAGGTCAGGTGGTTGAAAAGCCGTTACGTGCAGCAGCGATAGCGATATGAACTGCACGAGTCGGCTATAAGAGGCCAATATGACCGGGGTGTAAATTCGCACTTGCTGATTAGAGTTCGGCTGCTTCAACTCGTCTTATGGTCTGGCTAAAAAAGCCATGCACCAAGTTGGTAATAATCAAAACCGCTACTCCGGCCTCCCAGGCAACCCGCCAGGAAGTCTTCCGTTTTTCTGAATTGCGTCAGTCTGAGCGGCCAGTCTGTAATCCCATGGCCTGTTCCGGGTACCAGCCAGAAATCCACCTCTTTGTGGTATTGCCTCAATTTTTCCACAAGCTCAATACTCTGTTCTTTGCGCACCCTGACATCGTCGGCACCCTGGATAACCATCAATGGTTTGGTAATGTCGACGGCTTTATATAACGGAGACTTTGCCCGCATGATTTTCCGGTCCGCTTCCTTGGTCGGGTCTCCCACGTATTGATGCCAGAGATCCATTTCCAGTTTCCAATACGGAGAAAAATTTTCGATAAGCTTTACCAGATCGGTTGGGCCAAACATGTCGATGCCGCAAGCGAAAGTATCCGGGGTAGAACTCAAGCCTACCAATGCCGCATAGCCGCCGTAGCTTCCGCCTACGATTGCAATTTTAGCTGGGTCGGCGATGCCTTTAGCGATAGCCCAGTTGACACCATCAAGCAGATCGTCCTGCATCTTTCCGGCAAACTCGCCGAAGGCCAATTCCTGGAAGTGGTGGCCATAACCGGTTGAGCCGCGATAATTGATCTGCAAAACCGCGTAGCCACGGTTGGCAAGAAATTGAATATTGGAATCGTATTGCCAATAGTCCCGATCCCATGGGCCGCCGTGTACCCACAGCACCATCGGTAATCGATGCGCGGGCACACCGTTGGGCAGAGTCAGATAACCGTGTAGCGGTATGTGATCCCGACTGATGATTTCGACGGGCTTGGTATCGGCTAGGATATTCTTGTAGTCAAGAATCGGCGATGAACCGAGTAATTGCAGGTGACTGCTCTTGATGTCATACAGGTAATATTCATACCCTTGATCCGTATTTTGATTGATCGTCACACGATGAAATTGGTTGTCGCTGCTGTCGATGGTGTAATTTGCATGAGCCTTGTTCTTCATAAAGCCAAAGGCAGCATCAAGAGCGTGATCCAGCATCACTGCCTTGGGGTAATCAGGATCGGAAAACGCGATGAGTGGTTCGCCGGTGACAGGATGTGTGTAAACCCTGGAGATATCGACCACCGGGTCGGCATAGACAACCTTCTCCTTGCCGGAGTCGGTCGCAAGTTCGATCAATGCCTTCCGATCCCTGTCCTTATTGGATAGCAGATAAATTCTTGAACCGTTGTCGACGATACTGACGACATATACATCGTCGTCCATTGTCCATTGATATGCGTTTTTGTAACCGGGCTCGCCCGGTTGGCTGATATCCAGTGAATAGGCATTCGCCTGTTTGACGATGCGACCTGTCAGCTCTCCCTGCGGATTGGTCAGCCATTGGGTGACATTGCCCGGGTTCTGCGCGATCATGGTCTGTTCTTTGGTGTCGATGTTGACTCGGTACAGGTCGAAAACAGTCTTGTCGCGTTGATTGTTGGATATCAGTATATGATCCGGGTCATTCGGAATTTGTTGAACCAGAAGCGATCTCACCCCGCCGTAAGGCGAAATAAGTTTAAAAATTTTGCGCTCGTCGGCTTGTTCGGTATCGATCGTGAAGACCAATGTGTTTTCAGTCCCCGACTCGTCTAACGAATTACAAATGAGATGACGACTGTCCTGAGCCCAAACAACCCCCCCATAAAGCATGCTCCCAGGAAAAGTGCGCAGGGTGTTGTTCTCAAGATTTTTGATGTAGAGGTGCAGGGATACGCCCTTGACCGCAATCCAGGCCAGCTTTTTACCATCCGGCGAAATCTGATAATTGAAATTGCTGCCACGGTTGGCTACGAAATCATGAGCAGGAATCAACTCCGGTAAACCCGCACTGGTTTTCAGACTCGGGTGGATGGCCGTGGTCGCACAACCCGTCAGTGCAGCGATTATTATCAATAAACTTAGTATTTTCATCTAGGCTGCTTTCATTTTTGTTTCACGCTGTTTGGCATGTGCAGACGGTTCAGGGTTGTCCATAGTCAGCAGTGTCTGCAATGCAAGAATGTAGTTCTGCAACGCAGCACGCCCGGCAGGGCTCAGGGCGTAACAGGTTTGGGTGCGGGCCGCGCTGTCGTCCTTGCGCACATTCACGTAATCGGCGGCGATCAGTTTTTTCAAATGGGAATCGAGATTTCCGTCGGACACATCCAGTTGCCGTTTGAGCTCTGAAAAGGTGGCCTCACCCGCGCCCGCCAGGTACGCGGCGAGCTGGGTGCGCAGCGGTTGGTGCAACAGCGGGTCGAGTATGTCCATGTTTATTTCTGATCCATTTTGATATGCAGCATTCCGGCATTGCTGCCGTCTTTCTGCGGAATCTGCAAATCCAGATGCGTTTGTATCAGCTTGTAGCCGGGCTGCCAGTTCTGACCGTCGAGGCTGGCAAACTTCTTGAACACATAGATATCGTGTTTGAGCGTGACATTGAACGTGGCGGATTCTGCGCGCTCGAACAGGCTGCCATCCACCATCGTGGTGACCGGCAGAGGTGTGCCTGCCGGGAAATGCAGCACGTAGTTGTCACCCGTTGGCAGCGGCTGGCCGAAATTGATCTTTGGGGCACTGGCGATGTCCGAGGCGCTGGGCGGCATGCCGGCGCAGGCGGTGAGAGAGGAGGCAATGAGAGATGTGAGTATCAGATGTTTCATGGTGTTCTCCTTGGGTTAATGATTGGGTTGATGCATGGTTTCGACGATCAGGCTGGTGCGTAGCTGCGGCCCCGTTTGCGGTATCAGTTCGGCCTTGATCCACGGGATGCGCAGCCAGTTCGATTCGCGCGCCAGATTCCAGTTCTCGCCGGGAAATCGCCATAGTCCTGTGGGTTGCCCGTCGTTCATTACGATTTCGAGCGGCTCGTTCAGGATAAGCGGCAATTCAGATGTGTTGCCTGCTCGGAACAGATCACCCGAGACTTCAAATTTGACGGGAATGGTGCTGCCCGCAGGCAATGCGACGATCTGCTGTGCGGCAGGATTTTTCTGGAATGCAGCCAAAGATACAACTGGCGCATCAATGGGCGGCGTGCCGACATTTGCTACCCCTTGCGCCAGCAATGGCGGGATCAGCACGCACAGCAGCCAGCCAACGGATTGCACCAGCCTGAGCGGTGAGGTGCGTTGACGGCCACGATCGAGCATCGCAGCGAGCAGCGGCAGCCCAAGTCCCAGCGTCGAGGCGGCGATCCATTGCGTTGCCGTGTAGTTGAGGCGGAAGGCCAGCATACTGACGCCGATGGCGATGACGAGTGCGCCCATCCATTCCAGCAGTTCTTCGGAAAACAGGCCGTGCACATACAGTCCCAGACCCGCCAGCACCAGCCACGCGGCGAAGATCATGTAACTGCCGCCGTAGAAGAACATGGCAAAGGTCATCAGCACGCCGACCGACATCAGCAGCCACCATACCTTGAGCACTTGCCGGTGGATGAACGACCAGGCTTCGTCGCGCGCCTGTTTTGCGTTGCGGGTGAGCTGCCAGTCGAGCAGACTGACACCGGCAAGCGTAATCGTCAGCACCGTCAGCCATGCAATCGCGCGTTGCGTTACATTGGGAAACTGTTCGACAGTCAGGATGCGGTCGCTGAAAAAAATCAGCCCGCCGAAGCTGATTCCCCACAGGATCAGGCTGTGACGTTCGATGCGCAGGTTGCGGTGTCCAGCGGATAGCATCGAATGGATGGAGTCGAG
Source organism: Pseudomonadota bacterium (assembly GCA_021783855.1). Next base: position 13,722 of record JAJXTL010000050.1, on the reverse strand, counting down.
TTGTTGTGTTGCGATTTGCGACATGAAATTCTCCTCGATCTGATGATTATTCGTGTTTCCCTGAAAATGAACCAGTTGCTACACCCCATGCCCATGAACCGGAAAATTCCCGGGTCTTGATATCCAGTTTTCCTGTAAATCGAGCGCCTTCAATAATTCCTAGACCCATCATCTCGATTAAGCCATTCGGTGCTACTTTGCCCCTGATAATAAAACTGATGGCATCCAGCTTGTCTGATTGCCCTGAACCGGATACGTTACCCGTGCCATCCAGATGAATGGAAAAAGAACCTTTGTCGTATCCGTTGTAAGTGCCGTAATACTCTCCATCGATGTCAGGCGTGGGTTCGGCGATGCGGTATTCTTTTTTGGCATAGTCTTTTACCTGTTTTAGTAACTCTTCCGTATCGAGCAAAGCGGCTTTTTCCAATATTTTCAAACCGGATGTCGCTGCGAATTTTGGAATTTTGCCGGTTTCACGCTCTTCTGCGCTACGCTCTCGCTTTACATGTTCAGATGCATGACTCCTGGTTTGAACAGTTTTTTCTGGCAATGCCGGGGATAAATGGGTCAGGAGCACCGTCAAGCGGGGTTGTGCACTTATGTAATGTGTATTCCAATTGATCTGGGAAAGCACACACGCGTGCAATATCAGCGAAATTGCCAAGGGCCATGCAAGGCGCTGTATTGGCGAGTAGTTATCGGCAAGTGACGGATGTTTATATGTGAGCATCGAATCTTCCGATTGTGACTCCGTTTTGTAGAGTATATTACTCTGCAAAACAGAGTGTCAATACATGGATCGATTTTCGCCGGGGATTTTGCGTAGAATGCCGCCATGAGAAATTTATTAGAAAAGTTACTGCCGAATCACGAAACCATTAAAGACAACCGCTGGCTCAGGCCGTTTGGCAAGTGGTTGCAAAGGCCTGCTCTGTGGCATCTGCATCGCCGTTCTGTGGCGGGAGGGGTCGCGGTGGGGCTGTTCTGCGGGCTGATACCCGGGCCGTTGCAGATGCTGGCAGCCACCCTGATGGCTTTGCTGTTTCGCGTCAATTTACCGGTTGCGCTGTTTGCCACGCTGTACACCAATCCGTTCACCATCGTGCCTTTATACCTGCTGGCCTACCGGATCGGCCTTTGGGTGAGCGGCGCGCAGCTGACGGATGTGCCGCCGGCTTTTCCAGGTTTGTATGCGGATGGCTTGTGGAGCTGGCTGGCGGGGTTGGGCAAACCGCTGCTGATTGGCCTGCCGTTGCTGGCGGTGTGCCTTGCAATTGCCGGCTATTTTGCGGTGCGCATCGTCTGGCGTGTGGCAGTGGTTTTGAAATGGCGCGCCAGAGGGCGGCGGCGGGCTGGATAATTGTTCAAAGCCGTGCCAGTTGAACGCAGGCTGGATAAAGCGCGAGCGCCTATCCCCCATCCATTTGCGGAAACGCGGCGTTTTTTCCGTCACAGGCTAAAACCGATTCGCGGGCTATCATTCAGGTGTTTGCCAGGTCTTCGAGCTTGATTCCGGCAGGAATATGTTTCACTCCGCACCAAAACGGTGCTTCTGTTGTTCCGATGCACCGAAAATTACCTTTTTTGTTTCCATATATTCATATCATATTGTTTTGTAATAATATTATTTTTGGCACGTAATTTGCTTTTATTGTACGCAAACAGCTGTTTTTAAATTGCCCTATGCGTCCCATATACAACAAGACAAGGAATCGTGCCTGATGAACTCGTTGATTCGACCTGCCGTTGGACTATTGCAGCGTATTGATATAGCGGGGAAATTCATCCTTTGCAGTCCTTTTTTATTGCTGCCCGGGTTGTTGCTTGCTGCGACAGGTTACTGGCCTGCAATGGCTCAAACACTTTACTCACTTGCTGCTTTTGCTGGGCTGCTGGCGATCTATCTGCAATATGCGCTCTACGTTTCAATACGCGAATCGCTCGATTCTCTGCTGCGGACTATCCGTACCGCTGTAGCAGGCGATTTGACGATCCGCAGTGTGCTGGACAGTCAGGATGGCTTCGGCCGGGTGGCCTTCAGCCTGAATGATATGGCGCGGGAAACCGGTCGTCTGATCAAGGAAGTCGATGGTGCGACCGAGGAGGTCGCCAGCGCTGCGACGGAACTGACAGTGGCAGCGGCTCGCGTGGTGGCGGGCGCGGACGCGCAGAGTGCGTTGGCTGCCTCATCGACAAGAGCCATGGAAGAAATGCGCGCCAGTGTGGAACATGTCGCGGAATCTGCCAGACTGTCCAAAGAGATTGCCGAAGAATCCGAAAGGCTCGCAGATAATGGTGTGACTATTGTTCATGCGGCAGGCGAGGAAATGTCCAGAATCGATGCCTCCATCAGTGATCTTGCAACGCTGGTTTCTTCCATGGGGCAGCGTTCGGATCAGATTGGCGGCATCGTCAGCGTCATCAAGGGTATTGCCGATCAGACAAATTTGCTGGCGCTGAATGCGGCAATAGAGGCCGCTCGTGCCGGTGAGCAGGGACGCGGGTTTGCAGTGGTAGCCGATGAAGTGCGCAAACTGGCCGAACGCACTGCCGGTGCTACGGGTGAAATCAGCAGCATGATTTCCGGCATTCTGCAGGAAATCGAAGCGGCGGTGACCGGCATGGAAAATGGCCGCAAGCAGGTAAAGTCCGGTCTGCAACTCGCGCGGGACGCCGAGCAGGCGCTTGAATCCATACGCAGTGGTGCGCGCAGCACCATGGATCGTGTGCGCAATATTGCTTCTGCCACCGAACAGCAGTCCCGCAACAGCCTGCAGGCAGTGAACGGGATGAATGAAATTTCCGGAAAATCGCAGGAAAACAATGCCGCCAGCAGTGAGGCGGTTGCGGTAGCGCGACATCTGGAAAATCTGGCTTCCGGACTCCGTGTTTCACTCCAACGCTTCAAAGTATAGGGAATACGCTGATGCTTACTTCGATTATTTGTGGCGTTATTCTGCTTCTGCTCTATGTCATGCTGAATATGGCCGAAAAAAAGAAACGGCAACGCAAGCGCGAGCGCCAGTTATACGGCCTGAGCGTATTGCGCAGCGGTTTGGGGTTGCTGACGAATGTCCAGCAACATCGCGGCATCTCCGCTGCGCTGCTCAACGGCGACCAGTCTTTTGCTGCACGTCAGATAGAAAAACGAAATGAAATACAGGGAATTTTCCGCAATCTGGAATCTTTGCTAATGGCAACTCCGGAGTTGCGTTCCGATGCGGACAGCCTGTCGGCGCTCAGGCGCGAATGGGACAGGATGAGTTCAGCTATTGGTAATTTGCTTCCTGAGCAAAGTTTTTCCCAGCATACCGCACTCATCAGGATGATCATCCACTTGCTGGGCGATATGGGGGAGCATCTTGGTCTGCTGGATGGAGAGGGAACACCGTTTGCACTGCTGGCCAATACCCTTTTGCTCAAGCTTCCCTTGTTGATGGAGAGTATCGGTCAGGCGCGCGCACTCGGCTCGGGCTACGCCGCCAAAGGACAGTGCGGCGCGGTAGGGCGCATACGCATGAGTTTTTTGGCGCAGCATATCCTCGAATGTCAGCACGGCATCCGCGCTTCCATGGCTGAGCAGCCGCATGCCATGCAGCGTGTTAACGCATTGCTGGGTGTGTTAAACGAACGCTTTATTGATGCCGAATCTGTCGATATTGCGCCCGATGTATTCTTTCGCACGGCCACGGAAGCCATCGAATCCTGTCTGAGTCTGTGGCAGGACATAGCCGACAAAACCGGCGAACTCATCGGGGTAGGCGCCTGAATCGCGGTGTAGACATGAAGCGTTTGATTTATTTGCAACGATCAAACGAGCAGTTTGAACCCGAAACTCGCGTCGCGATTAGTCAGCTCATTTCGGCGCCGAGTACGCCATCGACCAGTTTCAGGCTGCGCTGCATGCGTTTTGCCAGTTCAAGATCGTGGGTGACGACGATGAAGCTGGTGCCCAGCTGTTCGTTGAGCTGCTGCATCAGATCGAATAAATCTTCCGCGCTCTTGCGGTCCAGATTGCCGGTCGGCTCGTCCGCCAGCACGCAGGCAGGTTTCGTGACCAGCGCGCGGGCAACCGCCGTGCGCTGGCGCTCCCCGCCCGACAGTTCGCTGGGCAGGTGATGCAGGCGATGCGCAAGCCCCACTTTCTCCAGCATCGCGGCAGCAATCGGTTCGGCATCATGGCGTTTCATGCGGCGTATCAAGAGCGGCATCGCGACGTTTTCCAGCGCGGTAAATTCCGGCAACAGATGGTGAAACTGATAGACGAAGCCCAGCGACCGGTTGCGGATGACTCCGCGCTGCGTCTCGTTCATTTTCTGCACTTCCTGGCCCAGTATTTGCACGCTGCCGCTGGTGGCGTTATCCAGCCCGCCCAGCAGATGCAACAGGGTGCTTTTGCCGGAACCGGATGCGCCTACGATGGCGATGCGCTCGCCGCGTCCGACTTCCAGACTGACGCCTCTGAGCACCGGTACCAGCACTTGACCCAGCGTAAAAGTCTTGCTCAACTCCCGGCAGGAAATGACGCACCCTGAATCCTCAATCCTCAATCCTCGATCCTGAATTTGATTATTCATAACGCAATGCCTCCGCCGGTTGTGTCTTCGATGCCCGGTAGCTCGGGTACAGCGTCGCCAGTAGACTGATTACAAAGGATATTCCTGATACCAGTATCACCTCGTGATAGCGCAGATCGGACGGCAGTTCGCTGATGTAATAGACATCCTTGGAGAGGAACTGCACGCCGAACAGATGTTCGATGAACGGCACCACCACGTTCAGGTTGAGCGCCAGCAGGATGCCGCAGAGACTGCCTGCCAGTGTGCCGATCAGACCGATCACCACGCCCTGCACGATAAAGATTTTCATGATGCTGGCGGGGGAGGCGCCCAGCGTGCGCAGAATGGCGATATCGGCCTGCTTGTCGGTGACCGCCATCACCAGGGTGGATACGATATTGAAGGCGGCGACCGCGACGATCAGCGACAGGATGATGAACATCATTTTCTTTTCCATCTTGACCGCGCTGAAGTAGTTGCTGTTCTGATGCGTCCAGTCGTTGGCATACAGGCCTTGCGGCAACTGGTGTTGCAGCTCGGCGGCCACCTCGGGTGCCTTGTCGATGTCGCGCAGCTTGGTGCTGATGCCGGTCACCGCATCGCCCAGCTGAAACAGTTTTTGTGCATCGCTGATGTTGATCAGCGCCAGAGAGTTGTCGTAAGGCGCCATGCCGATCTCGAAAATGCCCACCACGCGGAACTGTTTTAAGCGCGGCATCATGCCGGCGGGCGTGATCGAGCCTTGCGGCGCGATCAGCATGACTTTTTCGCCCATCTGCACTCCCAGCGCGCGCGCCAGATCGGAACCCAGTACGATGCCGAATTCCGTGCTGCGCAGATCGGCCAGTCTGCCCACCTTGATCTTGTTGGCAAGCTCGGTGATGGCAGTCTCACGGGCAGGGTCGATGCCGCGCACCATCACGCCCTGCACGCTCTGCCCGTTTGAGAGCATGCCTTGCCCTGCCACATAAGGTGCGGCAGCCAATACTTGCGGGTTCTGTGCGACCTTGTTCAGGATGGGTTGCCAGTCGTCCATGCGCCCGCCGTCGGCGACCACTTCCAGATGAGGGGATGCGCCCAGCATGCGCGCGCGGATTTCCTTCTGGAAGCCGTTCATCACCGACAGCACGACGATCAGCGCCATCACGCCCAGCCCCATGCCCAGCATGGAAATCAATGAAATGAAGGAGATGAAATGGTTGCGCCGCTTGGCGCGGGTGTAGCGCAGGCCGATGAACAGTTCGTAGGGTTGCAAGATAAAGTAGTCGCGTTGATGGAACGGGCGACAGTTTGCCACAACCTGACGACAACAGCGCATTTTGCAGCAGAAAACCGGTAAAATTTCCACTGAACAATTCAGAGCAGGAGGATGATATGAACGACGCTATAGAGCTGCCAATCTATACCGGTGAAGAGCTTGCCGGACTCAGCCCGGCAGAATTGATTGATACCGTGATCGAAAACGAAGATCGCGTTCCGCGTAATGTCATCGACGAATGCGCCCGGCGCGGCGACGAAATGACGGCGTATCTGGGCATGCTGCATCGGGATGATTTTCTCCGGGATACTGAAAGTGGCGAAGGCGTATGGTGGCTGAGGCTGCATGCGGCGATGATCCTCGGGCTTATCCCGAGTGAAGAGGCCGGGTTGCTGCTGGTGGACTTCATGCGCCGCATGTCGCTGGAAGAAGATGAAGATATGCAGGACTGGCTGGCAGGCGAATGGCCTGCGCTGTTTAAAAACAAGCCGGTGAGTTTGCTGACCGATTTACGTGATCTGTGCGAAGACCGGGATGTGGACTGGTATATGCGTGCCAATGCGATTGAATCGTTACTGTTCGTCGCTTCACGGCAAGGCGGTGAAACACTCGAACAAACGCTGGCATGGGCGGCGAAAATGGCGCTTGAAGAAGACGAAGATCGGGACGTCTGTCTGGCAGCCGCCCACATGCTGCTGTATTTTCCGCGTCTCCAATACCGGCAATTGCTGGAAGAGCTGGCACCACTGCAGGATGACTTTGACAGGCGTTTTGACATGCAGAGTATAGAACAGGCCTACGCCGGAAAATATTATGCGCCCGAATGGGAAAGGTTCACGGACCCGTGGAAATTCTATGAGCCGGATGCCATCGCCAGGCGTCAGATACGCTGGCGCGATGAAGATATGGAAAATGACGACCTTGTAGAGGATTTTTTCGGTCTGGACGAAGATGATGACTTTGCGGGTGATTTTTATCGTCCCTATGAACCCGTCGAGACTTACGTTCGCCCCGAACCCAAGGTCGGACGCAACGATCCCTGTCCCTGCGGCAGCGGCAGGAAATACAAGAAGTGTTGTCTGGCAAAAGAATAAAATGCAGAAAGCAAAGGCCGGTTCGCAATAAGGTTTGCCATTGTGTATGCTCACTTCAAAAAAGGTAAGTCATGGATCGACTGCAACGTATCTATAAGCTGCATCAAGTTATTGCCGCACACCGTTTGCCGGTGCCGCACAGCGTGTTGCAAAAAAAGCTCGAATGTTCGCGCGCCACAGTCAACCGCATCATCGAAGAGATGCGCCTGTATTTCAATGCGCCGCTCGAATATGACCGATCACGCAACGGTTACCATTACGCCTTAGATAAAGGCGAATCCTTCGAGCTTCCCGGACTCTGGTTCAGTGAAACCGAACTGTATGCCTTGTTAACCACCCAGCAACTGTTGGCACAAGTCCAGCCCGGACTGCTCGACGCACAACTCAAACCGGTACGCGATCGCATCGAAAAAATTCTGGCAGCCAATCATCTGGGTTGTGAACAGATCAGCCAGCGCGTGCATATCCTGCGCATGACCGGACGCAACGTTGCACTCGAATGTTTTCAGACCGCGGCGGGCGCTCTGTTGAAAAGAAACAGCCTGCACATCACCTACCACGGGCGCGGCAACGATGAGTATAGTCAGCGCGAAATCTCCCCGCAGCGCCTCATTCATTATAGGGAAAAGACGGCGTATGCAGTCTTTCGGCGTAGACGAAAAGCTGATATCAGGCCGAGCCACAACTGGTATCTGGATGCCTGGTGTCACACCAGAAATGCACTTCGCAGCTTTGCCGTCGAGCGCATCAGCGCCGCCAAAGCCTTGCCGCAGCGTTGCCTTGACATCCCGGAAGAGCAACTCGATGCGCATTACGCGAGTTCCTACGGCATCTTTGCCGGAGAACCGGAACACATCGCCCTGTTGCGCTTCAACCCCGAACGCGCCCGCTGGGTGGCCGATGAGCACTGGCATCCGCAGCAGCAAAGCCGGATGCTTGAAGACGGCAGTTATGAGTTGCGCATTCCCTATTCCGACCCGCGCGAACTGGTGATGGATATCATGAAATATGGCCCTGACGTTGAGGTGCTCGGCCCTGACGAATTGCGGCAGGAAGTAAAAAACCGTCTTCTGGCCGCGATGGCAAATTATCAAAAATAACGATTTGGCAGGCTCAGGTTCTGAGACACCCGAGTGTCGGCGGATTGGCAGCACTTGTCATACGCAACCTGATCGTTGAACTTTGGTGGGCTAGTTGCCTGAAAGAAGTTGTTGCCGCGTTTTAGGTTCTCGGTGTTGGTGGAAACAAGACAGCACATTTACGGTGTCACTGTCGATCACATAGAACAGCGAATAGGGAAATCGGCTCAGGTTCGCCCGTCTCATTTCGGCCTCTACACATGCGTAAAGATGCGGGTTGCCGGCAATAAAACCATTGATGCGTTCGAGTTCATCAAGAAAGGAATTGCCCATACCGATGTGTGGTTGCCCGTACCATTGATAGGCTTCGGCTGCTTCAATCTGAGCCAGTGGCTTATAGACAACTTGATACAGCATTAAGTTATCGCGACGTGGACATAAGTTTTGTCTTGAGTTGCGAGAAGGTAACGCCCGACTCGTCAGGATTTGCGCGGTGATAAGCAAGACGGGAACGAAGCTCAGTGCGTTGTGCGTCGGTAATGAGAGGCGCGGAGGCTTCACTTTCGGCGCTGACAATCAACGCTTCGCCGAGCGACCGCTTCTCAGCGATACTCAGGTGTTCCAGCTCTTCATAAAGGTGCGTATTCATGATTCGTAGCGTAGCACGAAAAGTTAATATCATGTTGGTTGGCAGGTGAAAGCAGTAAAAGATTCGACAGGCTCAGGTTCTGAGACACCAGTGGGTATAAACTGCGCAGCAATTGCAAAATTCAGGGATGCCAATATGTCTGAGCAGCGTGAGGATACGATTTTCAACTACTGGGGCAAAGCCGATCCGGCTTATCCGCATGAACAAAAATGGCATCCGCTTGCCTATCACAGCCTGGATGTGGCGGCTGTTGCTGCATCTTGGTGGGATGCCAGCCCTACCATTCAACGCACCTTCCTTTCGGCTTTCGGTTGTACGTCATTACAGCAAAACCAATTACGCGCTTGGGTTCTGTTTTTCACGGCTTTGCATGACCTTGGCAAATTCGATGTGCGATTCCAGCTAAAGGCACCGGATGCACTTGCCGCAGCATGGCGACCACTTGGCAAGAAAGATCAAGAAGTTTCACAAAGTGACATCAAAGGATTCGATCATGGCTGGGCGGGCATGGCTTGGGCGAATCAGGAATATTGTGAATGGCTTGGGCAGGAGGATGCCGACCGCGATACATGGGAATGCTGGAAGCCTTGGCTGGCTGCTGTTACCGGACATCATGGTGATTTTTACGAAGCCACAAAAATTTACGATCCCGATGCGGATACATCCATCATTGAAAACGACCTTGCTGCGCGCCAAGCATTTGTGGCTGCATTGGCTGATATTTTCCTCACACCTGCTGAACTCAGTTTGCAGGACTTACCCCCACCTACCTCACCAAGTGCGCAAAGTTTGCTGGCTGGTTTCTGCTCAGTGTGCGACTGGATAGGCTCTAACACCGAGGTATTCTCATATCAAAAACCTGAAACTGCATTAGCCAATTACTTTGCCGCAAGCATACAAAACATTCGTGAAAAAGATGCACTGAATCGCTTTGGCCTGCTTGCAAAGGCAGTTGCTTATAAAGGCATCGGATCATTGCTAAAACCTGATGAATCTCCACGCGGCGTTCAGGTTCGGGTGGATAGCCTGCCAACCACGCCCGGCTTAACACTGATCGAAGCGCCGACAGGAAGCGGCAAAACCGAAGCCGCACTGGCTTATGCTTGGCGCTTACTGGATCAAGGAATCGCCGACTCAATCGTATTTGCGCTCCCCACACAAGCCACCGCCAACGCCATGCTTGCCCGCGCCGAAGAGTTCGCGGTGAAAGTATTTGGCAATGCCAATGTAGTACTGTCGCACGGCAAGCGCGATTTCAATGAATCGTTCCAGCGGCTGGTTAACAGCGGACAACGACAAACATCTCAAGGTAAAGAAGAAGCCTCCGTCCAATGTGCCGCATGGCTTGCCAACAGCCGCAAGCGAGTGTTTCTCGGTCAGATTGGTGTTTGCACAGTGGATCAAGTATTGCTGTCCGTATTGCCTGTCAGGCACAAATTTGTGCGCGGTTTTGGCTTGAACAAATCCGTGCTTATCGTGGATGAAGTTCATGCCTACGATGCCTACATGCACGGCCTGCTCGGCGAAGTGTTGCGCCGCCAGAAAGCCATCGGCGGCAGCGCGATTTTGTTGTCCGCCACCTTACCCGCTGGTATACGCGCCAAGTTACTAGCGGCATGGGAATGCAGCGGCGTGGATGATGCGCCGTATCCCGCACTGTGGCACGCCACACAAGGTGCGGTTGTCCCGATGACAGTGCCAGACGAACACCGCCCGCAGCGGCGCGAAGTGCTGACAGAATGCATCAAACTCCCCGGCGCATTTCCTGATGATGCGGTGATTGGCCGCATCATCGCTGCCGCCGAATCCGGCGCACGAGTGGCGATAGTGATGAACTTGGTGGACGATGCCCAGCGGCTTGCCCGCTTGCTGCGCGGTAAAACGACGATAGCTGTGGATGTATTCCATGCGCGCTACCGCTTCATGGATAGGCAAGCAAAAGAAAAGGCGGTAACCGATAACTATGGACGCGATGCCGTGCGCGACAAGGGGCGCATTCTCGTTGCCACGCAAGTGGTTGAGCAAAGTCTCGATCTGGATTTCGATTGGATGCTCACGCAAATCTGCCCAGTGGACTTGCTGTTTCAGCGGATTGGACGCTTGCATCGCCACCAACGTGAACATCGTCCCGAAGGGTTTGAGTTACCTCGTTGCACGGTGCTGTCAGTAGATGGTGATGACTATGAGTTGCACAAACTTATTTACGGTAACACCCGTGTGCTGTGGCGCACCGAAAGACTGCTTGCCAATACGGACAGGATTGTTTTCCCGGAGGCGTATAGGGATTGGATAGAGCAAGTTTATCAGCGCAATATTTGGGAAGATGAACCTGATGTTGTGTATAGCAATTATCTGGCATGGAAAGATGAACAGGGTAGACGTGATGCAGAAGCCAAGAGGCTCACCACGTTGACCGTCAGCAACTTTCGTGATGAAGATAGCGCAACCACGGCTCTTACTCGTGACGGCGAAATGAGTTTGACGGTTTTGCCCATACAGCCCGATGGTCGCCTGCTGGATGGGCAAGTGTTGAGTGCGTTAAACGAGCGTGACCTTGCTGAAACGCTTAACCTGCACACCGCACCTGTTCCGGCTAGTTGGGAGGAACGGCTAAAGGGCTGCCAACATAATGATGATGGAGTCGTGTTACTAAAAATGACTGCTGACGTAAATAGCAGTTGGTCGGCAATTGATGGTAAGTTTCTATACTCAGAAGATTTTGGATTAGAGAGGGTTAACAATGAACCTGCTTAAAGACCCATGGATTCCTATGCGCGCCGAAGGTGGCACAGGAGCTTTCCGCCTGCTGACCTACCAGCAACTTTTGTGCGAATCTGGGAGCTGGCAAGTGAGCTTGCCGCGCGACGACCTTGAACTGGCCTGTGTGCAATTGTTGGTGTGCATGACTCAAGTTATGTTCTTGCCAGAAGACGATAAGGCTTTGCGGACACGAATTAATAAAATGCTATCGCTAGAGGATTTTGAAGTCGGCATAAGCCCCTGCCTTGATTGGTTCGACCTCGACCACCCCACCCAGCCATTCATGCAATCACGCGGGGTAAAGTCTGCCGAAAACACCCCAATCCAGAAATTGCTGATTGGCCTGCCGGAAGGCAATAACCACGCTTTTTTCAACGAAGCGGGGGAGGTGCGCAACCTATCGGGTTCACTTGCTGCAATCACCTTATTTAATCAAGCTTCTAATTGCCCGAGTTTCGGCGGCGGTTTCAAAGGCAGTTTACGCGGCGGTGCGCCGATTACCACGCTGGCCTATGGTGCCGATTTACGTGAAACGATTTGGCGCAATGTGCTTACGCGACCTCGTATCGCGAAACGGCAAATCGCCATGCCGGGTTTTGAGTTCGACCAACCTACATGGGTCAAACCAATTTTGGAAAAATCAACCATTCCTTGGAACGAGATCGGCCTCATGCGCGGTTTATTCTGGCAACCAGCGCGTGTTGAACTGGTGAAATCCGAAGAACTGGCCCCCTGCGATGTTTTGGGTGGCGATGCAGTGCAGGGGTACAGCGGCTTTCGCAAGGAAAAATTCAACTTCACTGTGCAAGGTGTATGGCCGCATCCACATGGCGCGATGACCATGAACCTAAAAAAAGACCCGCCAGTGAAATTTGCCAGCTTCACAACTACCGCTCCTGCATGGACGCAGTTATCCGAGTTTGTTGTACCCAACAACGCCCCGGATGCTAAAGAAGGTTCAATCCCAGCCGAGCCAATCACCCAAGCAAATGAGCTTGGTGAAGGTGGCCTGCATTTGCTTATAGGTGGTTATCGTACCAACCAAGCCTCGGTATTGGAGCGGCGGCACGAGATGATTAGCCTTGCGCAAGGCTGGCAGGATGACAAAGGCCGCTTGTCAAAGCTGGTCGAGATTGGCAAAGAGGCTAAGAAAGCCTTGCGCGGTAAGCTCTATTTTGCTGTTCAGGGGAATAAGGACAAGGGGCTGAAAGGTATTGGTGCAGCCATCCATGAAACCGCCGAAAAGTTGTTTTACGCACGGACTGAAAGTTTGATTCACGAGACGTTTTCAAACAAAGATACATTCACTCAGTGGGCGGCGGCAAAACAGAACGTTGCCAAGCAGATGGCGGGACAATGCCGCGCCATTTTTGAAGAACTTACTGACCCCTACGCAATGAAACCCGAGTTGATTGCCGTTATCGCATGGGCACGACGCAGCCTGAACACTGACCTTAAAAAACTGGAGGAGGAAGCATGAGTGCTGAACTGCCGGATTTCGTCGCGCTGAAAAAGCATTACGACGAAAAGCTTTCAAATGGCGAACGCGCAGAACTGCGTAGAATTGCCGAACCTGATGATGTTGCACTCACGCCTGCGCTCTATCGACTGTTTCCTGGGCAAAAGCCGGGAGAGCGCCACTTACGTCTGGCGTTTTTATTGCCATGCTGTAAGCACGCGGCCAAGGCCAAGCCGCTGGGTGCGCAGTTGGCAGAAGCTAAAGTTGCTGAAGCGCGTGTCTTGCAAATTGCTCGCGCCCATGCGCCGCTGGATATTGTGCAGCTACGACGACTGCTAGCTCATATAGAACCGACCGTAAACTGGTCTGAATTTGGTCGCATGGTTTGGTATTGGAATGACAAAGCCAAACGTCAACTCGTCGAAGATTTTTACATTGTTCGCTTTAAACCCGCCAAAGGAGATAAATAATGACCGCCAAGAATTTCATCAATTTCCATGTATTGATTTCGCATAGCCCATCATGCTTGAACCGCGATGACATGAACATGCAGAAAACCGCCGTGTTTGGCGGGGTCAGCCGGGTACGGGTTTCCAGCCAGTCGCTGAAACGCTCCATGCGCATGAGCGATTATCATCATGCATCTTTGGGCGAGCCTTCTGTACGCACCCGCGATCTGGGCAAACTCAAAACACGTTTTACCGAATTGCTCAAAGATCGTTTTGATGCCGAGTTATAGATTCGGCCAATAAATAGTTGAACTTTTTATGGTTTTACATGCCAAATGTGCATGGAAAAAATTGATGCAAGAAAACTGAAAGATGGGGAGCTGCTGGAGCGTCGCAGGCAGGTCATTCGGCT
>JAJXTL010000230.1 GCA_021783855.1 Pseudomonadota bacterium | reverse complement strand
GTGGTGGCCGTCACGCCCAGGGTGACCTTTGGCGTGCTCTCCCCCGAGGCGCCGCTCTCCACCGCGGAAGAGATCAGCACCACTTCCAGGCTGCTTGCCGATCTGACCCGGCAGCCATTGACCAAAACGTTCGTCGAATCCGCTTCCGGAAGAGCCGTATGGCCCAGCCCGGCGGCGGCTCCAGAAACAGCAAAACTCGCAGTCGCGCTCAAGGATGCGCTGGCCGGCACCGGGCTATTCTACGAATCGCATCAGGCGCAATGGATCGCAGGCACGCGAACCACCGCACAGCTGCTCAATGAACCGCAAAACCAGCTGCCTCGCCAGATCCCGACAAACATGTCAGATGGTGCAGAGAGACAGCCGCCAACCACAAAACCAGAATCTGTCGCATCACCAGGCATCCCAACGACAACAGATAAACCGTCAGCGCCAGGCTCTTCTGGCAATTTTCCGATCGCAAAGGAGCTGATCCCGCTCGTGCAGCAGCAGCTGCATGCGCTGGAGACCCATCAGCTTGTCTGGTCAGGCCAGGTCTGGCCGAACCAGCAGATGCAGTGGGAGATTCAGGGGGAGCCGGAACATCGGGCGAGCCGTCCGGACGAGCGGCAATGGAAGACTGAAATGCAGCTGTCGCTTCCCAGACTTGGCGACGTCAAAGCCAGCCTCTCGTTCCATCAGGGAGCAGTCAGGCTCTCGCTTCATGCGGGAAATGCCGAAGTTCGTCCCCTCCTCGACCGACACCTTCCCGAACTCGCCTCCAGCATGAAGAGCGCAGGCATTCCCCTTACTTCCGCCACCGTCGAGAAATCATGACAAACAACAGACAGGCTGCCATCGCGCTCGCATATGGGCAAGGCGACAGCGCGCCCAAGGTCGTTGCAAAGGGTCGGGGCCTCATCGCCCAGGCAATCATAGAGCGTGCAAAGCAAAGCGGGGTCTATGTCCACGAATCTGCGGATCTCGTGGGACTGCTGATGCAGGTTGAACTGGATCAGCAGATTCCTCCCCAGCTTTATCTTGCGGTTGCCGAGCTGCTGGCCTGGCTATACAGGCTTGAACATGAAGAAACAGGCTCTTTTCCGCAGATCAAGACGCCATAATTTTGCTATCATGGCTGGCGAATTCATACTTTGTTGCTCAGCATGGCAAAAGACATACCCCTCAAATACGAAATACTCAACAGCCAGGAGGACGAGCAATACCGCATCACCTCGCGTCGTGAAATCGAATTCCTGCTGCAGAGCCTGGCCAAGAATGCTTCTCTCATCGCGCTTTACCCTTCAGGATCGGACGACTTCATTCTGACCACTCTGCTGAAAGTGGGCAATACCGGTCTCTGGCTCGAACAAAGCAACAGCCCAGAAAAGAACAAGCGCCTGACGGAAGCAAAAAAACTGACTTTTGTGAGCTCGCTTGCCCAGGTAAAGCAGCAATTCATTTCAGAAAAGGCTGCCGTTGCAACCCACGATGGTTATCCGGCGTTGTTTCTGCCCTTCCCCAAAAGCATACATCGCTTGCAACGCAGGGAGTACTTCCGCCTGGCCACACCCATCGAAAATCCCCTGCGCTGCATGATCCCGGATGCCCAAAAGGAAACATTTCATGAGGCAACCATCATGGACATCAGCGGCGGCGGAGTGGGTCTGGCCTCGTCTGAAGAGGATAAGCTGTTGATTCCCGGAAAAATCTATCCTGATTGCCGGATCCGCCTTCCGGACATCGGGGAGCTTAGATGTTCAATAGAAGTAAGGAATGTAGTCACGATTCTGACATTAAACGGCAAGAGCATTCGCCGTGCAGGATGCGCGTTCAAGAATCTCGAAAGCTCGGCTATGGTATTGCTACAGCGTTACATCACCGTGATGCAGCGCACCAATTACTCATGAAAGATCGCAAACCCAGTTCTCAGGAAGTCGATGAACTGATGGCCCTGTTCAATGCTCGGAAATTCATCGAGGCAGAGGCTACAGCCAAATCCCTGGTTCTTCGTTATCCGTCAGACGGTTTTTCATGGAAGGCATTGGGCCTTGCGATCAAGCAAGCGGGGCGGCCTCAGGAATCGATTCAACCCATGGAAAAGGCAATCTCGCTTTCTCCGATGGATGCCAATGCGCATAACAACCTTGGCACAGCACTCAACGAGGCAGGTCATCTTGCAGAGGCTGAGATCAGCCTGCGCCGAGCGTTGGAAATCGATCCTAACTACGCAGATGCATATTGCAATCTCGGCGCCCTGCTCCATGACATGTCTCGTCCCGATGAGTCAGAACACTGCTACCGGCGAGCGATCGAGATCAACCCTAACATAGCGGAAACGCACTACAACTTGGGCAACGTATTGAAATCAACCGGGCGTCTGGAAGAAGCAGTGAATGCCTACCAGAAAGCGCTCGAACTGAAGCCGGATTATGCAGCAGTCTACAACAACCTGGGCCTCACTCTGCAGGAAATGGGCTATATTGACGAAGCCGAAAAGCTCATCAGAATCGCCATCGCCATTGAGCCCATGGGTGTCCAGGCCCACAGCAATCTTGGCAATATCCTTCAAGATGCCGGTCGCTTCAGTGAAGCGGAGGATAGCTACCGCAGGGCGTTGCAACTTGCCCCAGACCTGCCAGAAGTCTACAACAACCTCGGAATAACGCTTCAGGAAATTGGCCGGCTGGATGAGTCAGAAAACTGTTATCGGCACGCACTCGAGCTTAAACCGGATTATGTGAAAGCGCACAGTGGTTTGTTGTTTTTGTTAAATTTTAAAGCTAACAACACACCCGTTGAAAACTATGATGAAGCCCAGGGTTATGCACAACGCATTGCTCTTTTTGTTCACGACCGCTATACATCATGGTCAAGCGAACAAAAATCTGACCGTTTGCGCATAGGCTTCGTGTCGGGTGATTTCATAAACCATCCCGTAGGATATTTTATTGAAAACCTACTGAAACATTTGGATCAGGCTTCCTTTGAACTGATCGCCTATCCAACAGTTCCCCATGTTGATGCATTGACTGTCCGCATCAAATCCTATTTTTCCGCCTGGAAGCCTTTTTTCGGCATGGATGATGAAGCTGCCGCAGCATTGATCCATGACGACCGCATTCACATCCTCATCGACCTTGCAGGACATACCCGCTATAACCGCCTGCCTGTATTCGCGCGCAAACCTGCACCGGTCCAAGTCAGCTGGCTGGGCTACTTTGCAACGACAGGACTGAAGGAAATGGACTACCTGATCGCCGACGCCCATACGCTGCCGGAATCCATTGAACAATACTTCACTGAAAAAATATGGCGGTTGCCCGAGACCAGGCTATGCTTCACCCCGCCCGACATGGATGTGCCCGTATCAACGCTGCCGGCGCTCAGAAATGGTTATGTCACCTTCGGGTGCTTCAACAACCTTACAAAAATGAACGACAAGGTGGTTGAACTGTGGTCGCGCATTATGACGTCGGTACCGAACAGCCGTTTGTTCCTCAAGACCAAACAGTTGAATGAAGCAGCCATTCGGCAGCACACGGCAGAACGATTCGCAGCACACAAGATAGATGCCAGCCGGCTGATTATGGAAAGCACCGAATCTCGCGAAAAATATTTCGCGGCTTACAACCGGGTGGATATCTCGCTCGATCCGTTCCCTTACCCGGGTGGCACGACCACTGTCGAGAGCCTGTGGATGGGTGTGCCCGTGCTGACGCTGAATGGGGAAAGTTTCCTGTCCCGGCAGGGTGTGGGCATCCTGATGAATTCAGGATTGGCTGACTGGATTGCAAACGATGCGGAGGAATATGTGGCACGCGCCGCAAGTTATGCTCAAGACCTCGGCCAATTGAGCACACTCAGGCTTAATTTACGCCAGCAGGTGCTAGCCTCGCCTATCATGGACGGCAAACGTTTTGCTGAACACTTCGGAAATGCCTTGAGAGGAATGTGGCAAAAATGGTGTGTTAAGCGATAGCTCCACATGCACTTCAAGCCGAGCCTGTCATAAATTTTGTGTTTGAGGCATAACATGTCACCAAGGAGCATGTATGCCAAACAAGACAAGCAAGAAGAAGCCGGCGGCACTGCCGTCCATTCCGAAAGAACTGATTGACCAGATGGT
>JAJXTL010000229.1 GCA_021783855.1 Pseudomonadota bacterium | reverse complement strand
CCAAACTTCACGGCGCAACACACCATTTCCGTTTTTTAAAGATAATGACCAGGAATCATCAGATATTTTAATTTCAGACATGATCCATCATATCACTGCTGACAACAATTTAGTGCGGCGATATTTCAACCTGCCGACAAAAAATACCCTCCCCCCGCACGACTTGAGCCTGTGCACTTCTGTGCGCCAGCGAACAGATGTATTTTTAAAATTGCCTGATCATTATTGCCTCTTACTTCAATCAAGGGCGTATCATGAAAAGTAAACTTGCAACCACTTTTATTATTATCGGCACATTGTTGGCCCCGGTTGCAGCCCATGCCGATTCAGAGGCGGACAATTCTCACCCCATGATATTCGTGAAAGATTCGCTCATCACAACTAAAATCAAGGCCAAACTGGCTGAGGAAAAGATGAGTAGTCTGGCGCATATCGAAGTCGACACAGACCGCAAGGGCGCGGTCGTCTTGAGCGGAAAAGTCAGGGGTCAGGAAGAAGCGGACAAAGCGCTTTCAATCGCACGCGAAACCGAAGGTGTCACGTCGGTCAGGAGCAAAATGCGCATCAAGAAGGATGATTAAGCGCATGCCTGAATTGCAGGTCAGTACTTAACAAAATCAGGCCTGGCCTTACCAGTTTATGACAGCACCCATAAGGGGTGCTACATGAACGCTTGCTGATATCGTTGGTGCTTCCGCCACGCAGACTTACGCCTCAGCAATCATCTGCCAGACAGTTCCCAAGACCTGCGCCGACCATCCGGGTTGTGGGGAGGAGGATATCATCGTTATCAAAGAGTTGGGATTTTCTGCACGCGGCTGGAAAACGCCCCGTAACGGATGGGATGCCGAGCTGCTGCGCTCTGAATTGTTCAGTATCGAACAACTGAAACGTCATGCGGTAACGCTGGCTGGCCAGTATAAAATCGATCCGCAATCGGGACCTGACAGGTTGCTGCCAAGGTTGGCGGACAATGCACGAGTTCTGATCGCAGCATATGACGTCGTAACTTCAGCCGCAGCAATGGGACAACGTATCCTGCCGGCTGAAGCCTGGCTACTCGACAATTTCTATCTGATCGAGCAGCAGATCGGTATGGCGCGCAGGCTGTTACCGCGCGGTTACAGCAGGCATCTGCCACGGCTGGCCGATGGACCATCAGCCGGCTTCCCCCGCATCTATGACTTGGCGCTGGAGTTGATCTCTCACATGGACGGTCGCATCGACAGCGATAACGCCACCCAGTTCGTCGCTGCCTACCAGACCGTTGAACCCTTAAAGCTGGGCGAATTATGGGCATTCCCCATCATGCTGCAGTTGGCGCTGCTGGAAAACCTTAGACGCGTCGGGCTGCGTATCGCCCGTCGTCGCGAGGAGCGCGATGCGGCCATCACCTGGGCGGATCGCATGCTCGCTGCGGCCGAAAAGGAACCGAAACAGCTGATCCAGTTGTTAGGCGAATTTGCCGATGCCGATGTGCCTTTGACCGCGCCGTTTGTGGAGGAATTTTACACGAGGCTCCAGTCTCAGGAAGCTGCCATGGCTTTTGTTCAGACCTGGGTTGAACAAAAGCTGCTCGAACAAGGCGTCACTGCAACACAGTTGTCGGAAACGGCCAGCCGAACGGCCGCAACCAACCAGATTTCCATCGCAAACAGCATCGGCAGTCTGCGCTTCATTGGCGCAATGGACTGGAGAAATTACGTCGAGTCACTCAGTATTGTCGAGCAGACACTGTGTGAAGACCCGGCGGGGATGCACGCCATGCAGGATTTCGCCACCCGCGACCGGTATCGGCATGTTGTCGAAGACATCGCAAAAAGCAGCTTGCGCACCGAGTTGGCAGTGGCGCGCGCAGCCATTGTTCTTGCGCAGACTGCTGCAGTGCAATTAGGCGTGAACGACCGCACCGCGCATATCGGATATTACCTGATCGATAATGGACGGCAGCAGCTGGAGCATGCGGTCGGCTGCCGCTTGGCATGGAACAGACGGGCTGGCCGGGTGTGCCGGCATTTTTGCCTGTTTCTCTATCTCGGCCCCATCCTGTTTCTCACGCTACTTGCAACATCAATCGTGCTTTTCTCTTTTGGCAGATTCGGCTTGAGCGATTGGCGATACTGGTTTTTTGCGCTCCCCCTCTTCATCGGCATCTCTGCGCTGGCCGTCCCGCTGATGAACCTGCTGGTCACGCTCATCCTGCCGCCCCGCGTGCTGGCACGCCTGGATTTCTCGCAGGGCATTCCGGATATTCACCGCACGATGGTGGTTGTCCCCACCTTGCTGGGTAAACCGCAAGAGATTGATGACCTTCTCGAAGCGCTGGAGATACGCTATCTTGGCAATCGCGATCCCAACCTGTTCTTTGCCTTGCTGACAGATTTCAGCGATGCGCCAGAGCAAATTCTGCCAGACGATGAGGAGTTGCTCGCCCATGCACAAAGCGCTGTCCAGGCGCTCAACGAAACTTACCGCGAGGATCGTCCATGCATCTTCTATCTGTTTCATCGGTCACGGGTTTGGAATCCGTATGAGCAGGTGTGGATGGGCTATGAGCGCAAGCGCGGCAAGCTGGAGCAGTTCAACGCCAGACTACAGGGAGAAGCGCAAGCGGCCTTCTCGGATATTGTCGGCGACACGTCCATACTCGGCTCGATCAAATACATCATTACCCTGGATACGGACACGCAACTGCCCCGCGACGCGGCACGCACGCTGATAGGCAACATGGCCCATCCACTCAATCGGCCTGTTTACAATGCCGACAAAAAACGCATCGTCGAAGGCTACGCGATCCTCCAGCCACGCGCCTCAATCAGCCTGACCAGTGCAAGCCAGTCGCGATTCACTAAACTGTTTGCGGGTGAGTCAGGCATCGATCCCTACACGCGCGAGGTATCGGATGTCTATCAGGATATTTTCGGAGAAGGCTCTTTCATCGGCAAGGGCATCTACGATGTGGATGCCTTTCGCCAGGCCGTCGATGGACGTTTTCCGGAGAATCTCATACTCAGTCACGACTTGCTGGAAAGCGGATATGCGCGCTCGGCACTGGTAACCGATGTCGACCTCATTGAAGAACATCCGGCAAGTTATGCCATTGAAGTCAGCCGCCGACACAGATGGATACGCGGCGACTGGCAGCTTTCCGGCTGGCTGCTGCCGCGCGTGCCAGGTCCTGCCGGGCCAAAAGCAAAGCGCCAGCCTAACCCCCTCTCGGTCTTGTCGGTGTGGAAAATTCTCGACAACTTAAGGCGCAGCCTCGTGTCGCCAGCGCTGTTTGTCTTGCTGGCAGGGGGTTGGCTATTCGGCCCGGGGCCGGCTTGGTTCTGGATCCTGCTGGTCACGGGTGTCATATTTTTCCCCGCCCTGCTGTCCTCTGTGATCGAACTTGTCCGCAAACCTGAAGAACGCGACTGGCAGGTGCATCTGATCCTGACCGGCCAAACTGTGGGCCGCTCAATAGCAATCGCTTTGTTGACGCTACTCCTTTTGCCCTACGACACATGGATTTGTCTGGATGCGATCCTGCACTCGGGTGTGCGGATGCTGTTCACACAACGCGGGTTGTTGCTTTGGCAGCTGCCATCTTATACCGTTCGTAATGCGCACCGCACGCTGGCCGATTTTTTCAGGGAGATGTGGGTCGCACCTGTTGCAGCGTTGGCGCTGGCCTTTGTATTATGGCAAAGCGGATCGACGGGCTTGCTGTTCAGTGCGCCTGTATTGTTGCTCTGGCTGATCTCGCCCGCCGTCATCTGGTGGATCAGCATTCCGCTGGTACCCCCTCTGCCAAACCTGACTGTTGAGCAACAGGCATTCCTGCGCACATCCGCCAGGCGCACATGGCGCTTTTTCGCGGATTTCGCAGGGCCACAGGACAACTGGTTGCCGCCCGATAACTTCCAGGCATATCCGGCGCCACTCATCGCTTCAAGAACCTCTCCCACGAACATCGGCATGGCACTGCTGGCAAACCTGGCTGCATACGATTTCGGTTACATTTGTGCCGGAGAATTCCTGCAGCTTGTGCAAAACACACTGGCGACAATGGAAAAACTGGAACGCTACCGCGGCCATCTTTACAACTGGTACGACACGCGCACGCTGCAACCGCTCCACCCGCGATACGTC